>NZ_JBIWJT010000055.1:0-41241 GCF_044765325.1 Embleya sp. NPDC127516
CCGATACGAGGTCAAGGCGGCGCACTTCGGCGCGTTCGTCAGCATCGCTGCCGCATTGATCTGCTACCGCCAATATGCCAAATGAAACGACTTCTGAGTTGGACGCTGATGCCCGGCGACTGGGAACTGCCCGGCGTGGACGTCCTCCTTCAGCGGCTTCGCGACGGCATCACCCCGACCGGCGTGGTCACCCTGCACGACGCGGGCGGCGACCGCCAACAAACCGTGGACGCGGTCGATCGACTCATCATCGAATACAAGGCCAAGGGCTGGAACTTCGACCTGCCGTCCCGCTGAGTCCACGGGCCCGGCGGGCCGTCGTGACGCGCGTCGGATCCGGTAGCGGGTAACCCGAGGAGAGTCGCACGGCCAACGGCCCGGCCCGCGGAATCGTCACTCGTCGCCGAGCATGTGCGTATCCACCCGCCATGCTCGGCGACGCGTACGTCCGGCGCCCGGGATTCGACCTTGGTCACTCGCCGAGTTCTCAGACTTCGGCCGGTGCCTTGATCCGGCCGGACACCACCACGGCCGTCAAGGCAAGCAGCGCCGTCAGCCCGAACGTCACGCCGAGCGCGGTTCCCATACCCGCGCCGTGGTGGTGCGTCAGGGCCGTCGCCGCCGGCCCTCCCGCCGCCACCTCGTCGTCGACGCCCTCGCGGCCGCGATGGGCGACGCCCCCACGCCCGACACCGGCTGCACCCACTGCGACCTCATCGCCGGTATCGCCACCCTCACCACCGCCTTCGCCGGCCCCGGCACCCGCCGCGTGTGGCCCGCCCTGGTGGCCGACATCGCCGCCGATCCGGCGCCGGCCGAAACCTTCTTCGCCCGCCTCTTCGACCCCCGACGCGCCGCCACCGCCACCGCCCTGCGCCGGGGCATCGACCGCGGCGACATCCGGCCCGACACCGATCTCGATCTCCTGCTCGACCTCTTGGCGTCCACCACCTACTACCGCGCCCTCTTCGGCCACCTCCCGATCACCGACTCCCTGGCCGAGGACATCGTGATGATCGTCATGTCCGGAGTGGCCACCGACACCTGGCGGGCCCAACACCCCCACCCGTACGCCTGAACCCGCACACCCGACCGGCCGCCTCCGCAACCGGGGGCACCTGCCGGGCCGTTGGTGAACTCCGCGGCATTGGGGCGGGCGCGGCCGATGCGGTCCGTCGGGTCGCCGACGCGGCCGACCGGCTCACCGCTTTCGCGAGTCCGATGGTGTCGGACAACCACCAAGAGTGGTGAAGTATTCACTGAGGGTCATGTGATGGGACGTCATGGGGTATCTCCGGCGAGAGGGAGAGCCCTGTGAGGACGCGTACGGTACGAACCGCAGTGGCCGCCGTGGTTGTCCGGCCGACGAACCGGTGATCGACACCGCCACGCCCGCTCTCTCGGCCGCGGTCGCGGCCGCGCGGGAACGAGCGGATCATCTCGTGCCGGGAGAAGCCGCCCCACGTGGTCCGGGCTGTGACCGGGCGCGGGAAGTACCGCCGGCGGGGGGCCGATCCGCCCGGCTTCGCCGTGCGAATCATCCCTCCCGGTGACGCCACGTCGGCGAAGAGGCGGGGTTCAGCGGCCTGTGGTGTTGTCGATGAGTTCGCGGAGGATGTCGGCGTGGCCGGTGTGGCGGCCGGTTTCCTCGATCATGTGGGTGAGGGCCCAGCGGATGCTGGGGGCGGAGCCGGAGCGTCCGGGTCGGGGGAGAGGGGCGGCGAGGTCGCCGCATGCGTCGAGGACCTTGTTCGCGCGGTCGACGGTTGCCCGGTAGCGGGCGACGAGGTCGGTGACGCTGTCCTGCGGGGCGGGGCGGAATGTCGCAGGCCAGTCGGTGACCGTTTCGCCGAGGAACGTTGCCTTTTCGACGGCGATCAGGTGGTTGAGGAGGCCGAGCAGATTCGTGCCCGAGGGGACTGCCGGCGTCCGGACTCGAGGCTCCGGGGCTCCGTCGACCTTCTTGGCGATCGAGGCGCGCAGGTAGTCGAGGAATCCGCGCAGGACGTCGGCTTCGCTGTTCGCGGTGCGGGGCGGCGGGGTGTCGCGGCGGCGGGAGGCGGTGGGCACGGCGGTTCTCCTGGGTTGGTGCTTGGTTCCGTGTGGGGTGGTGTCAGCCGGTTCGGCGGATGAGCAGGACGTGGTCGACGACTTCGGCCGTGTGCCCGTTGGGGCCGACCGCGACTCGGCGCGGCGTGTCGGCGCGTTCGACCGTCCACCGATCGGGGGACAGGCGCATGGGTGCGGCGACCTCTCGGGGGGTCGGATACCGCACGTCGGGGTCCTGATTCCATGACCACGGCGCCGTCGATCCGTGGTCCACGACCAGGAGTCGTCCGCCCGGACGCAGCAGGTGGGCGGCAGAGCGGAGGATGGCGGTTCTGTCCTGTGCGTACGGGGTGTGGAAGTAGTGGGCGGTGACCAGATCGAACGGGCCTTCGGGCAGGGAGTCGCGTGCGTCGTGTTGCCTGGCGCTGATCCGGTCGCTCAGGCCGCGCGCTTCGGCCTGCCGGGCGAGTCGCGTCGTCGCCACGGCCGAGACGTCGAGGGCGGTGACCCGCCAGCCCCGGTGGGCGAGCCACAGCGCGTCGCCGCCACCACCGCATCCGAGGTCGAGCGCGCCGCCCGGCGGCAGCGGGGTCACCGTCTCGACGAGACGGTCGTTCGGCCGCGGGTCGGCGGACGCGGGCCGCTCCGCGTAGACGTCGTCCCAGTATTCGGCCGCGTCGGAGCGCTCCATGAGGGTTCCTTCCACTCGGTTTCCGTGCGGCCAGTCTCGGCCGGTGGGTCACGAAGTGGCGCGGATCCTTGCCGTTTCGGCAAGCTGGTCCCATGGACTCTGCAATGGAAGACGTGCTCGACGCGGTCGGTCCGCGGCTGCGGGCGCTGCGCCGTGCCCGCGGGATCACCCTCGCCGATCTGTCCGCGAGCACCGGGGTGTCGGAAAGCACGCTGTCCCGTCTGGAGAGCGGTCAGCGCCGGGCGACTCTGGAGTTGTTGTTGCATCTGTCCCAGGTCTACGACGTCCCGCTGGACGATCTCGTGGGTGCGCCGCGCACCGGCGACCCGCGGATGCATCTGAAGCCGATTCGGCGATTCGGGATGACGTTCGTACCCCTGTCCCGGCGGCCGGGCGGAACGCAGGCCTTCAAGATGATCATTCCGGCGCGGGCGGAGCCACTCGAACCGACCTTGCAGACGCACGAGGGCTTCGAATGGCTGTACGTGCTCAGTGGCACGCTGCGACTGGTGGTCGGAGAGCGCGATCTGACGGTCAAGGCCGACAACGCGGCCGAATTCGACACCTCACTGCCGCACTGGCTGGGAAGCGCGGACGGCGGAGCGGTGGAACTCCTCGTCCTGTTCGACATGCAGGGGGTACGCGCCCACGTACACGGCGATCGCACGACTCGGGCGCAGCCATGACGGGGCCCGGGCCCGATGCCCGGTCATGGTGGCACGGAATTCGGTGCGGTACGGGTTCGGATGGAACACCGGGAGATGGGCGAGCATTCGGCATTGTGGCGTCGGTGGTCGCGCCCTACCGTGTGGTGTCGGCAGGCCGAGTTCGGCTGCGGATGCCGGGTGTCCTGTCGACAGGACGACACGGAAAAGGCGAACCCGCGCCCGATTCCGGAATCGCGCATACCCGATTCGCCCCGTGACGGTCGGGGGTCGCCCGGAGCGCGGCGAATTGCAATCCTGATTTCCCGCTGCCGATCGAATGCCGCTCGGTCCCGCGTTTTTCAATCCACAGTCGCGTCGTGACGATTAAGGACGGTGCCCGTGAGCACGAACCCCTTCGATGACGAGGACGGCCGCTTCCACGTCGTGGTCAACGACGAGGAGCAGCACTCCCTGTGGCCGGTGTTCGCCGACGTGCCCGCGGGCTGGCGCGTGGTCTTCGGCGAGGCGTCCAGGGCCGACTGCCTGGAGTACGTCGAGCGGAACTGGACCGACATGCGCCCGAAGAGCCTGCAGGAGGCGATGGCGGCGGACTGACGGCGGAGGACCGACCGAGCCCGTCGAGGAGACGCCGAGCGGCGCGCCGCCCGCCGAGCGCCGGACCAGCCCGTTCCCCGTGGTGTGCCGGCGCGCCCTGGTCGACCGGACACCCGTCACATCGGAGTCAGTTGATGATCCTTCAGGGAAAGCGGGTCGCCCTGCCCGCGGTGCCCGTCGTGCACAGGCGGTTCGAGGCGCACGCGCGGGCCGCGCCGGACGAGGTCGCCGTCTTCTGCGCCGGACGGCAGGTGACGTACGCGGAACTGGACGCGAAGGCCAACCGGTTCGCGCACTTCCTCACCGCGCGCGGACACGGCCCGGGTGCGAAGGTCGGCGTCTGCCTGGACTACTCGATCGACATCGTGGTCGCCATCCTCGGCACGCTGAAGGCGGGCGCGGCCTACGTTCCGTTCGACCCGGCGTACCCGGCGGCGCGGTTGCGACTGTTGCTGGGGCAGGTCCCCGACCTCGCCTTGATCGTGGCCTCCCCGGCCACGGCCGAACTGGTCGAGTCGGCGGCCGTCGAGGTGCTCGTCCTCGAGGAGTTGTCCGAGCACCTCGACACGCTTCCCACGACCGGTCCCGACGTCCCGGTCACCGGGGACGACGTGTGTTACGCGGTCTTCACGTCCGGGTCGACCGGTACGCCGAAGCTGACCGCGGTGCGGCACGAGGGCTGGTTCAACCTGCTGAACTGGCTGATGATCGAGTACGGTCTGCACTCCGGGTCGAACAACCTGGTCGTCAGCGCGTTCGGGTTCGACCTCTCGCAACGCAGCCTGATGATGCCGCTGTTCTGTGGTGCCACCCAGTACCTGATGGCGAGCCGCAACTTCGACGCCGCGATGGCCTACGGCATGCTGAACCGGCACGAGATCCGCACGGTGCACTGCGCCTCCAGCACGCTGTACCTGCTGGTGGACTGGGAGACCGCACGCGGCGGCGACGCGCTCACCCGGCTGGACTACGTGCTCTTCGGCGGCGAGCCGCTGCACGCGGAACGGCTCACCGACTGGGCGGGGCGCGCCGGGAACACGTGCACCCTCCTGCACCAGTACGGCGTCGCCGAGTGCACGGACGTCGCGTCGTCGTACGACCTCGCCGACTACCGGCCCGGCGAACACGAGATCGCACCGGTGGGCAGACCGGCGTACAACACCGATCTCCACCTCGTCGACGAGGACATGCGCGGTGTCGGGGCGGGGGAGTACGGCGAGATCTGCATTTCGGGAACCAGCGTCGGCGCCGGCTACCTCAACGGCACGGGTCCCGAATCCGAGCGATTCACCACGATCGTGGTCGACGGCGAGCCGCGCAGGCTGTACCGCACCGGCGACCGCGGTCGGGTGAACGAGGCCGGGGACCTGGTCGTCGCCGGCCGGATGGACGCGCAGGTGAAGGTGCGGGGCATGCGTATCGACCCCACCGACATCGAGCGCGCGCTCGGTCGGCTGGCCGGGGTCCGGCAGGCGGCGGTGGTGACCAGGTATACCGACTCCGGCGAGGCCGAGTTGATCGCGTTCATCGTTCCGACGGGGGACGATCTCGCCGAGAACGACGTGCGCGCCCGCCTGCTGGAGACGCTGCCGCGGAACATGGTTCCGGTCGGGTTCGTCAACATCCCGCGGATCCCGCTCAGTCCGCACGGGAAAGTGGACCGGGCGGCGCTGCTCGACGCGTGCCGGAACCGGTACGCCGACAGCGGCACTTCGGCATAGTCGACGGACCTTGATGACACAACGGAGAGGACTGTGATGATTGCCGAGCGGGTGCACGCCATCTGGTGCCGGGAACTCCGGCGCGACGACATATCCGTCGACGACGATTTCTTCGCCCTGGGCGGCCAGTCGGTGATCATGGCCAGGATCCAGGGAGCCTTCATCGAGGAACTGGGCGTCGAGGTCCCGGCGGACCGGATGTACCTCAACCCGACGGTGGCGTCGATCTCCGCGTACATCGAATCCCTGGGTGCGATATCCCAGTAGCGTCGGGTGACCACACCGGTCGGACCGGTCGTGGGGAGGAGGCGGTGCGACTGGCGGACACGCCGGCTGTGTCGGGCCGAGTAGCGTACGGGGAGTGTTCCGCAGGGCGTACGCACGAGTACTGTGATGGCGCCATCGGGGTCATTGCAGCTTGCCATGGCACATCATGTGCGCCATGATGGCGCCATCGATGTCGGCCCGTTCGTGATGAGAAGGACAGCCATGCCTGTTTTCGATACGCCCAAGTCGATCTCGGTCACGATCGAACTCCACGTCGGCGACGTGCAGATCACCGCCGAAGACCGGACCGACACCGTCGTCGAGGTACGGCCGAGCGACGTGAGCGATGCCTCGGATGTGAAGGCCGCCAAGGAGACGACCGTCGAGTACGCGGACGGCGTACTGGTGGTCAAGGGCCCGAAACCGCTCGCGGGACTGGACCTCTCCCGGAAGACCCGTTCGGTGGACGTCACGATCGCGCTGCCCGTCGGCTCGCACGTACACGGCAAGGCGGCACTGGGAGAGTTGCGCTCCTCCGGTCGCCTGGGGGAGTGCGCGTACAAGACCTCCACCGCGATCGTCCACCTCGACCACGTCGGCCCGTTGCGCCTGAACTCGGCGGGCCACATCACCGTCGGCCGGGTCGACGGCGACGCCGAGGTCGGCACCTCCATCGGACGGATCCGGATCGGCGAGATCGACGGTTCGATCAAGGCCAAGAACTCCAACGGCGACACCGAGATCGGCACGGTCACCGGCGACGTCCAGGTCCGCAACTCCAACGGCGACATCTCCATCGACCACGCCTCGGGGTCCAGGACCGACGCCAAGACCTCCAACGGCAACATCCGTATCGCGGAGGTCAGTCGCGGCGAGGTCGTGCTCAAGACCGGTTCCGGTGACCTGGAGGTCGGCATCGGCGGGGACCGCCCGGCGAAGCTGGATGTGGCCACCGGATACGGGCGGGTGAACAACATGCTGGAGCAGGTCGCCGCGTCGTCCGAGGAAGGCATCGAGGTGCGGGCGCACTCCTCCTACGGAGACATCACGATCCACCGCGCCTGACGAACGACTCTCGTCGAAGGGACGGCGGGTACGACGCGACGCGCGGGACGGGGCGGCCCTTCGTCAAGTCTTCCCCGGCCGTCGACGGGATGCGGACCGCACACGCATCCCGTCGGTAACGGGTGGGTGTGCGGTCGGCCGGCCGGGTTCGGTTGGTGCTCGTTCGCGGCGGCTACTGCACCCAGCCGCTGAACTGCTGCTTGCCGCGGTGGGATCGCCTGCTGTTGGACAGGGCCGCGGCGGAGGCTCGGACCATCCACGTGTTGACCGAGATGCCCTGCCGGGACGCCGCCTTCTCGATCTCGTCCTTCATCTCCTGCGGAGGCCGAAAATTGATCCGGGCCGTGGCGCCGCCCCTCGCCGTACCGGTCGACCAGTCGCCCGCCGCGTCGTCGGTCTCCTCCGCGGCGCCTTCCCCCGCGCCGTTGCCCGAGGGCGCCGTCACCACGAAACTGGGTTCCATCCCCCGCAGGCGCAGGTCCACCGAGCCGGGCGCCAGGTCGCGGGTGATCTCGTCGGCCGCGGCCGACAAAACCTTGAGCAACGTGAGCCGGACGGCCGACTCCAGCGGAGCGACGAGTCGCTCGGCGACCGCGCGGGTCTCGGCATCCCCTGCCGCGGAGGCCGTGACCAGCTCGTCGCGCAGCGCCTCGACGTACTCCCGTAGTTCCATGGAATCATGATGGCACGTTGATTGCGCCGCGCGGCGCCTGCCTGGCCCGGTAGTTTTCCGCGGCCCTCGCGTCCGGGTGAACACGGCGTTTCGATGGGCCGGTGGTCATCGTTCGCATTTCTGCGGGCTGCCGGATGAGGGTGGTTCGAGTGGCCTGTGGCCATGGTCGACGGTGATGGCGCCATCATGGCACCGTGGCATTCGCGTACAGCGAGCGCAAGCACGCGGTCTCGGGTGCCCGGTGGTCAGGACGGGCAGTATTCGGCGCTCAGAATCGCCAGGCCGGTCTCTCCTCCCCAGTCACTGTTGTAGTTGATCGCGATCTGCCGGCGGCCGTCCTCGGTGGTGGCGACCAGGGAGGTCGACCCCGCGGTGCCTCCGTCGTGGTACCACAGGGTCGTACCGCAGCCCAGCGTGAACCGTTCGATGCCCAGTCCGTAGGACGCGCCGGGGAAGTCGGGATTGTCGACGGTGGTCATCATCGCCTCGAGCTGCCGCGACGGCAGCAGTCTCCCGCGCATCAGGGCCCGGTAGAACACGTTCAGATCCTCGGCGTCGGCGATGATGTCGCCGTTGCCCCAGGTCTGGGACCCGTTCATCGCGGTGACGTCCTCGATCCGATCCGGCTGCGACCTGAAGAGTTTGGAGTAGGCGCGGCTGCTCGGCCGGGGCAGGTGGACGCTGTCGCCGGGGTGGGACGTCGCCCTCAGCCCCAGTGGTTCGATGATGCGATCGCGCACCTCGTCCTCGTACGACCTGCCGCCGACCCTCTCGACGATCAGCGCGGCCAGGACGTCGTTCGTGCCGGAGAACGAGTGTCTGGCGCCGGGCGCGAACAGCGGTGCGTGGGAGAAGGCCACCGCCACGCGCTTCTCGGGCGTCAGGGTGTCATAGCGGTGCCGGAGGAAGCCGTCGCCCTCCAGGTACGTCTCGCCGTACTCCTTGTCGGCAAGGTAGTCGAACAGGCCGGTGGTGTGGTTGAGAAGCTGCCGAACGGTGATCGTGCGGCCGTCGTTGCCGTTGCCTCGCACCAAGCCGGGTAGATGGCGCTCCACGGCGTCGTCGAGAGCGAGTCTTCGCTCCGCCTCCATCTGGAGCAGGACGGTCGCCACGAAGGTGTCGGTGATGTTGCCGATGCGGAACCGGTCGTTCCTGCCGCGCGGCGCACCCGTCCTCAGGTTGCCCACGCCCGATGTCGCCTTCCAGACCCGGTCGCCGTCTCGCGCCTGGGCGGTGATGCCGGGAACACCGGCCCGCACGGCCGCGTCCATCGCGCGCTGCGTCGCCCGGTGGTCGCCGGGCGGGCAGGACGCGTCCCGCGACGCCTGGGCGGAACCGGTGAAGGCGGTGGCCGCCATCAGGACCGCCGCCACGCCGATCGCGGCGGCCCTGGATCTCTTGCGTAACGTCATTGCGCGCTCCTGGGAGTCGTCCGTACTCGGCCGTGTGCCGTACCCGCGCGGTCCGTCGGCGGCAGCGTAGATCACCCGTGTCGCGCGTGGGGTGCATGCGGGCGGTCGCGCGGACGACGACAGGCCGTCGCCCGCTCGTGCCGGGATCAGGGGCCCGGGGGGACGGCGTTCGGCCGGGAAGTCGGCGATCCTGTCTCCCTTGTGACCCTCGGCGGTCGAGACCTACGGTGGCGTCGGCATTCCGGGCCGGCTGTGGATGCCGGGTGTCCCGTCGACGGGACGACGTCGAACGGCGAGCCCCGCACCCGGCCGGAGATTTCCGATTCCGAGTCGCCGCGTGACGGTTATGGCGTCGCCCGGGCCGACGATTTCCAATTCGAAGTCACTTCGTGACGGCCATCCCGACAATTTCCTTTTCGAGTCGCGAGAATGGGCCCGCGCTGCCGGGTCGTTTCTCCCGTGGGCCCGGACGGTTAGCATCACATTCGTGCTCGGCAGCGGTTTTCCGCCCGCTGCGTCGCCGGCGCGCTCGATCACCGCGAATTATCCGACCGCTGCCGCATTGTGATCCAATTACCAATCGGTAAGAGAGGCGCCATGTACGACGTCATTGTCATCGGTGCCCGTTGTGCGGGTTCGCCGGCGGCCATGTTGTTCGCCCGGCAGGGCTATCGCGTCCTGCTCCTGGAGAAAGCGCGCTTCCCACAGGACACGCTGTCCTCGCACTACATCCACCAGCCGGGCGTGGCGCTGCTGGAACGATGGGGGCTGCTCGACGCACTCCGCGACGCGGGCTGCCGGCCGATCGACCACCAGAGCTACGAGGCGCCCGGTGTGCGGCTGGACGGCTTCTCCCTGCCGGTCGACGGCCAACGGACCACGTACGCCCCGAGGCGGTATGTGCTCGACCCGATCCTCGCCGGCGCCGCCGTGGCGGCCGGTGTGGAGTTCCGGGAGTCCTGCTCGGTCACCGATCTGGTGTTCGCCGACGATCGGGTCGTCGGGGTGCGGTACACGACGCCCGGCGGCGCCGAGGCGAGCGAGCGGGCGCGGCTGGTCGTCGGTGCGGACGGCATGCGCTCGCTGGTGGCCCGCAAGGTCGGCGCACCGAACGTCGTCGAGCACCCCCGGATGACCTGCACCTACTACAGCTACTGGGCGGACGTTCCCGCGCACTTCGAGCTGTACGAACGGCAGGGGCGCTGGATCGGTGTCATCCCCACCAACGACGACCTCACGCTGATCATGACCTACTTCCCGCAGGACGAGTTCTCCGACGTCCGTACCGCGGTGGAGCCCGCCTACCTCGAAGCCGTGCGTTCGACGGCTCCCCGGTTGTCCGAGCGGATGTCGGCGGGCCGGCGGGTGGAGCAGTTGTACGGCACCGGCCATCAGGAGAACTTCTTCCGGAAGGCGTTCGGGCCCGGTTGGGCGCTGCTCGGGGACGCGGTGCACCACAAGGACTCCATCACCGCCCGCGGCATCACCGACGCCTTCGTCCAGGCCCAGTCGCTCACCGGCCACATCGGTCAGCGGTTGCACGACGACGCGGCGCTCGAACAGGCGCTGGAGCGTTACGAGGAAGACCTGGACGAGACCTTCTCCGGCTTCTACCAGGGCGCGCTCAACGTGGCCGAGTTGAAGCCCGAGGGGCGGGCCGAGTTGCTGCGCAACCTGGTCGGTCACCAGGAGCTGATCGATCGGTACTTCTCGACGCTGTCGGGTGCCATTTCCATCGACGACTTCTACAACACCGACCTCTTGACGGTGCTCGATCAGAGCTGAGTGACGGCTCGCTCCCTCGTGGTCCTGCCGATTTGGAGAAACAATGATCCCGTTGTCGTTCGCGCAGCGTCGGCTGTGGTTCGTGGACCGGTTCGAAGGCCCTTCGCCGACCTACAACGGCGCGTCCGCCCTGCGACTGACCGGTGAATTGAGCGTGGGTGCGCTGGAGTCGGCGCTCCACGATGTCATCGACAGGCACGAGGCCCTTCGCACGGTGATCGTCGAGGACGACGACGGCGTTCCGCACCAACAGGTGCTGCCATCCGGTCGCAAGCCGTTCGACCTGCCGGTCGTCGAGGTCGCGGCGGAGGAGCAACGGGCGGCGGCGATCGACGAGGTGGCCACCGCGACCTTCGATCTGGCCGCCGACGCGCCGATTTGTGCCCGGCTGATCCGGTGCGGACCGCGTGACCACACCCTGGTGCTGGTGGTGCACCACATCGCCGTGGACGGGGAGTCCTTCGGACCGCTGTTCCGCGATCTCGCCACGGCCTACGCGGCCCGCCGGGAGGGCAGGGCCCCGGCGTGGGAGCCGCTCGCGGTGCAGTACGCGGACTACACGCTGTGGCAGCGGGACGTGCTCGGTGACGAGTCCGATCCGGACAGCCTGGCGGCCAGGCAACTGGCCTACTGGCGCGAGGCGTTGGCCGACCTGGCACAGCCGCTGGCGATACCCACCGATCGCCCGCGTCCGAAGGCGATGAGCCGCCGCGGCGATCGGGTCCCGTTCTCGATCGACCCCGACCTGCTCCGGTCCGTGGAAAAGGTGGCGGCGCAAGCGGACACCACGGTCTCGATGGTCATGCATTCCGCGTTGGGTGTCCTCCTGTACCACCTCGGCTGTGGGGACGACGTCCCCATCGGCGCGCCGATCGCGGGGCGGACGGACGAGGAACTGCGGGACCTCGTCGGGTTCTTCGTCAACACCTGGGTACTGCGCGTCGACCTCTCCGGGAACCCGACCTTCCGCGAACTGCTCCGGCGGGTGCGGGACCGGTCCCTCGCCGCGTACGACAACCAGGACATGCCGTTCGAGCGGTTGGTGGAGCTGCTGAACCCGGACCGGTCCACCGCCTACGACCCGTTCTTCCAGGTGATGCTCTCCTGGCAGCCGCCCGTACCGGATCTGGAACTGCCGGGCTTCGAGGTCCGGGCCGAGCGGCTCGAGACCGGAACCGCCAAGTTCGACCTGTTCTTCGACATGATCCCGAACGGCTCGGGCGGGGCGGCGTGCCGTCTGGAGTACGCCACCGACCTGTTCGACCGGGAGACGGTCGAGGGCATCGCGAACCGGTTCGTCCGCGTGCTGAGCCGGCTCGTCGCCGACTCGGAACGCGGGATCGGCGGCCTCGACGTGCTCGACAACGCCGAGCGGGACCGGTTGCTCACCCGCTACAACGACACCGCCGCGACGGTGTCCGAATCAACCATCCCGGAACTGTTCGAACGCCGGGCGGCCGGGACGCCGGATGCCCCGGCGATCGTCTGCGCCGACCGCACGCTGACCTACCGGGAACTCGACGACCGGGCCAACGGCGTCGCGTGGGAACTGATCCGGCGTGGTGCCGGTCCGGAGGACCTGGTGGTGCTGGCGTTGCCGCGCACCGAGGACCTGGTGGTCGGCCTGCTCGGGATCCTCAAGTCCGGTGCCGCCTACCTGCCGATGGACCCGCAGTATCTCGGCGGGCGGGCGGAGAGCGTGCTGGCCGAGGCGGCTCCGCGTTTCGCGGTCACCGACACCGGGACATGGCGGAACCTGCCGCGCAACGACATCTCGACCGTCGACCTCGACCTGCGCGCGGAATGGGACTCGCCCGAGGGGGCGCCGGACGACGCGAGCCGGATCTCGCCGTTGGGTCCGGACAACCTGGCGTACGTGATGTACACCTCCGGCTCCACGGGCAAGCCGAAGGGCGCCGCGATCACGCATCGCAACGTCGTCAACGGAGTGCGGGAACTGGTGCGCGTGCTGGACGCGCCGCCCGGGTGGCGGATGCTCGCCGGTACCTCGGTGAACTTCGACGTCTCGGTCTTCGAACTGCTGTCCACGCTGTCCACCGGCGGCACGGCCGAGGTGGTGCCGAACGCACTGGCGCTCGGCGAACGGGACGGCTGGGACGGTCACGTGATCAGCGCGGTTCCCTCGGTGCTCGGGGAACTCGTGGGTCACCTGGGCAAGACGCCCGACGTGCGCACGGTGGTATTCGCGGGCGACCTGCTCCCGGCCCGGCTGGTGCGCCAGGTGCGCGAGGCGCTGCCCGGGGTGCAGGTGGTGAATTCCTACGGGCAGAGCGAGAGCTTCTACGCCACCACGTTCTCCCTCGCGGGGTCCGAGGAATGGGCGGAGAACGACGTTGTGCCGATCGGTACCCCCCTGGGGAACATGCGCGCCTACGTGCTGGGCCCGGGACTCGCCCCGGTGCCGCAGGGCGTAATCGGTGAGCTGTACGTGGTCGGGATCTGCCTGGGCCGCGGCTATCACGGCCTTCCGGGCCTGACCGCCGAGCGGTTCGTGGCGAACCCGTTCGGCCCCTCGGGCGAGCGGATGTACCGCACGGGCGACCTGGCCCGCTGGAACGCCCGTGGGCAACTGGAGTGCGTCGGCCGGGTCGACGGCCAGGTGAAGGTGCGCGGCTTCCGGATCGAAACCGCGGAGGTCGAGGCGGCGTGCGCGCTGTACCCCGGGATCAGCGAGGCGGTGGTGATCAGCCGGGAGGTGCCCTCGGGCGGGCGTCGGCTCGTCGCGTACGTGGTGCACGCCGGCGACGGAGCCGTCGGTGACGACGGCGCCGGTGGGATCGGCGATGTGGAACTCCTGGCCGGCGCCTCGGCAGCCGAACTGCGCAGGTTCGTCGCGGCACGGCTGCCCGACTACATGGTGCCGTCGGCGTTCGTGACGCTTGGCCGCATGCCGTACGGGCCGACCGGCAAGCTGGACCGCTCGGCGCTGCCCGAACCGGAGTTCGTGGGCGAGACCTACGTGGAGCCGCGCACCGAGGCCGAGGCGATCATCACCGCGGCGTACGCGGACGTGCTCGGTGTGGACCGGGTCGGTGTCGACGACGACTTCTTCGCGGTCGGTGGGGACAGTCTGCGGTCGCTGCAAGTGGTCGCGCGGACCCGGGCCCGGGGCCTGGACCTCACCACGCGGGAGATCTTCGAGTGCCGCACGGCGGCCCGGCTGGCCGAAGTGGCCTCGGCCCGCCGGGACCGCACGCCCGCGCTCGCCGAGGACGAGGGTGGCGGCATCGGCCCGATGCCATTGCAGCCGGTGGCGCGCCAGGTGTTCGAAAACGGCGGCGGGACGAACCGGTTCGCCATGGCGATGGCTCTGGAACTGCCGGCGGGCATCGACGCGAGCGGTCTGGCCGCGACGCTGGACGCCGTGCTCGAGCGGCACGACCTGCTGCGCGCGCGACTCGTGCGCGGCGACGAACCCTCGCTCGTCGTACGCCCGGTGGGCGCCGTACGGGCCGCGGATCTGATCCGCCGGGTTTCCTGTGCCGGCCGGTGGGACGAGCCGTCCTCGGTGGAGGCGGCGAAGGCGGAACTGGACGAGGCGACCGGGCGACTCGACCCGGAAGCCGGGACCATGGCGGACTTCGTCTGGTTCGCCCCCGAGTCGGGTGCGGGCCGGCTGCTCGTGGTCCTGCACCACCTGGTCGTGGACGGCGTCTCCCTGCGCATCCTCATGTCGGACTTCGCCGAGGCGTGGCAGCAGGTCCGGTCCGGCCGGACGCCCGAGTTGCCCGCGGTGGGGACCTCCGCCCGGCGCTGGGCGTCGGCGCTGCAGAGCGAGGCGCTCGCCCCCGAGCGCGAGGCGGAAGTGGCGTACTGGCGCGACCTGCTCGCCGCGCCGAACCCCCCGCTGGGCACGCGGGCGTTCGATCCGGCGGTGGATGTGATGTCCACGGTGGACAGCGTGCGCGTGCAGTTGCCCGCCGATGTCACCGACGCGGTGCTGACCAGGCTTCCCGCGGCGTACAGGGGCACCGGGACCGACGTGCTGCTCGCCGCGCTCGCTCTGGCGGTGAACCGGTGGCGCGGCAAGGAGGACTCGACCCTGGTCCGAATGGAGGGGCACGGTCGCGCGGAGGACCTCGTTCCCGGGGCCGACCTCTCCCGGACCGTCGGGTGGTTCACCAGCATGTACCCGGCCCGGATCGACGTGCGCGGGGTGGACGCGGCCGACGTGCTCGCGGGCGGACCCGCGGCCGGGAAGGCGATCAAGCTGGTCAAGGAGCAACTGCGTGGGATCCCGGACAAGGGCGTGGGTTACCAACTGCTGCGCTATCTGAACCCGGAGACCGCCCCGCAACTCGCCGAGCACCCGGCGCCGCAGATCGGATTCAACTACCTCGGCCGGATCTCCGACGCCGATGTGCCCGAACACCTGCGCGCGCACGGATGGGGACCGGCGTCGTGGTCCACCGAGTTGATCCCGGCTCCCGACCCGGACCTGCCCGCGCTGTCCGTGCTGGAGGTCGGCTCGGTCGCCACGGACACCGCCGACGGCGCCCGGTTGCAGGCGGCCTTCATGTTCCCCACCGGGTTGCTCTCCCGCGAGCGTGTCCGCGAACTGGTCGACCTGTGGGTCGAGGTGCTGCACGGCATGGCCGGGCACGCCGCACAGCCGCGGACGGGCGGGCTCACGCCGTCGGACGCCCCGCTGGTTCCGGTGCGGCAGGACGAGATCGAGGCGTGGGAAGAGCGCTACGGCCGACTGACCCAGGTGTGGCCGCAGGCGCCGGGCCAGTCCGGGATCCAGTTCCAGGCCGCGATCGCCGACGGCTCCTTCGACGTCTACCACATGCAGTTCGTGCTGCACCTGTCCGGGCACGTGGACCCGGAGCGCATGCGGTCGGCCGGGCAGGCGCTGCTCGAGCGGTATCCGAACCTGCGCTCCGCGTTCCTGATCAGGGCCGGCGGCGATCCGGTGCAGGTCGTGGCGGAACACGTCGCCTTGCCCTGGCGGCACATCGAGCTGGGCGATCGCAGCGTGGCCGAGCAGGACGCGGTGCTCGACAACGTCCTCGCCGAGGATCGGGCCGACCGGCTGGACCCCACCCGGCCGCCGTTGTTCCGCCTGGCACTGCTCACCTGCGGGGCGCAGCGGGGCAAACTCGTCATCACCGCGCATCACACCGTGTTCGACGGCTGGTCGTCGCCGTTGGTGTTCAAGGATCTGATTCGGCTGTACTCCGGGACCCACGAACTTGCTCCGGTCCGGAGCTACGGTGACTACCTGGCCTGGCTGTCCACACGAGACCGGGCGGCCTCGGCCGAGCGGTGGAGGGCCGAGCTCGCCGGATTCGACCAGCCGACCCTGATGGCCCCGGACGCTCCCCTCCAGGAGAAGGCGGCGGCCCTGGGGCGGGTCGAGGTACCGCTGTCGATCGACCAGGGACGTGAACTCGCCGGGCGCGCCGCGGAACTCGGGGTCACGCTGAACACGCTCCTGCAGGGCGCGTGGGCGATCCTGCTCTCGAAGCTGACCGGGCGGCGGGACGTGGTGTTCGGCGCCGCGGTCAACGGCCGCCCGGCGGATCTCCCCGGCTCGGAAGAGATGGTCGGCCTGTTCATCAACACCCTGCCGACCAGGGTGTTCTGCCCGCCGGACCACAGCGTGGGCGACATCGTCACCGCATTGCAGGAGCGGCAGACCGCGCTGCTCGACCACCACTACTACGGGCTGGCCGACATCCAACGCGGCGTCGGACTGCCCGCCCTGTTCGACACGATCGTCGTGTTCGAGAACTACCCGGTCGACCGCGAGGGCATCGTCGACGCGAACACCGCGGCGGGGTTCACGATCGACGCCATCCGGCCGTTCGCGGGCTCGCACTACGCCCTGACCCTCAACGCGTCCGACCCCTACCTGAGGCTCTCCCTCGACTACCGCAACAACCTCTACGACCGGGAAGCGGCCCAGCTCATCGCGGCTCGGCTCGTTCGTGTGCTGGAGCAGGTGCTCGAGGACCCGACGGCGCCGGTCGGCGCCCTCGAGGTGCTGGTGCGGGACGAGCGGGACCGGCTGGTGCGGCGGGTCAACGACACGGCGCATCCGGTGGCCGCGGACACCCTGCCGGGCGCGTTCGAGGCCCAGGTGGCGCGCGAGCCCGACCGGGTGGCGCTGATCGGCGAGCACGAGACGCTGACGTACCGGGAGTTCAACCGGCGCGCCAATCAACTCGCGCATTGGCTGGTCGTGCAGGGCGCCGGTCCGGAACGCGCGGTCGCGGTGCGGATCCCTCGCTCGGTGGACCTGCTGGTGGCGCTCTACGCGGTGGTCAAGGCGGGTGCGGCCTACCTGCCGGTGGACGTCGACCTGCCCGAGGACCGGGTGCGGCACGTGCTGGACAGCGCCGAGCCGCTGCTGGTGCTCGACCGGGCGCTCCCGGACGTGTCCGGCTACCCGGTGGTGAATCCGGAGCGGACGTTGTCGCCGGACAACGCCGCGTACGTCATCTACACCTCCGGCTCCACCGGCGGCCCCAAGGGTGTGCTGGTGTCGCACCGCTCGATCATGAACCGATTGAAGTGGGGATTGGCGCACTTCGACGTCGGCGCCGAGGACCGGGTGCTGCTCAGCACCTCGGCGAGCTTCGACGTCTCGGTGCCCGAGTTGTTCGCCCCCCTGCAGATCGGGGCGGCCGTGGTGATCGCGCGCCCGGACGGCCGCCGGGATCCGGCCTATCTGGCCGAGTTGATCCACCGGGAGCGGGTGACCGGCGCGGACTTCGTGCCCTCCCTGCTGGAGGCGTTCGTCGCCGAGCCCTCGGCCAAGCAGTGCACGAGCCTGCGCTGGATCGAGGTCGCGGGCGAGGCGTTCCCGGCCGCGCTGGCGAACAGGGCGGCGGAACTGCTGCCGGAGTGTGGTGTGCACAACCTCTACGGGCCCACCGAGGCGGCGGTGGAGGTCACCGCGTGGCAGCACGTGCCCGGCGCGGACCGGGTGCCGATCGGCGCACCGGTCTGGAACACCCGGGTGTACGTGCTGGACGCGGCGCTGCGCCCGGTCCCGCCCGGGGTCGCCGGCGAGTTGTACCTGGCCGGTGCCGGACTCGCCCGGGGCTACGTCGGGCAACCGGGCCTGACCGCACACCGCTTCGTCGCCTGCCCGTACGGAGCACCGGGAACCCGGATGTACCGCACCGGGGACCTGGTGCGGTGGAACGAGGACGACCGGGTCGAGTACCTCGGACGTACCGACTTCCAGGTCAAGGTCCGCGGCTTCCGGATCGAGCTGAGCGAAGTGGAGGCGGCGCTGACCGCGCACCCGGACGTCGAGCACGCGGTGGTCGTGGTGCGCGAGGAGCGCTCCGGCGACCAGCGGTTGGTCGCGTACGTGGTGCCGGGCAACGGCAAGGCGGAACCGTTCGAGCCGGACCTCATCGGCCTGGCGGAGCTGGCCCGGGAGCGGTTGCCGGAGTACATGGTCCCCTCGGTGATCGTGCCGCTCGCCGAGTTCCCCGTGACATCGAGCGGGAAGCTCGACCGCAAGGCGCTGCCGGCACCCGACCACGCCGAGGTCGCCGCCGGGCGAGGGCCGCGCAACCACACCGAGGAAGTCCTGTGCCGACTGTTCGCCGAGCTGCTCGGGGTGGACGAGGTCGGCATCGACATCAACTTCTTCGAGCACGGTGGGCACTCGCTGCTGGCCACCCGGCTCACCGGCCGCATCCGCGGCGAGCTCAACGTCGACGTGAAGGTCACGACGGTGTTCCGCAATCCGACCGTTGCCCAGCTGGCGGAGCAGATCGAGAAGTTGGCCACATCGAAGCGCCCCCAGCTGCGACAGATGACCATAGAGGAGAAGCGTCGATGATCCCGTTGTCCTTTGCCCAGGGTCGGATGTGGTTCCTCCACCGCCTGGAAGGCCCCTCCGCGACCTATAACGTGCCGTTCGCGCTGCGCCTGGAAGGACGGCTGGACACCACGATCCTGGCCGCGGCCGTGACGGATGTCGCAACCCGGCACGAGAGCCTGCGCACCCTGGTCGTCGAGGACGCGGACGGTACGCCGGAGCAGCGGATCCTGTCTCCGGAGGAGGCCACCCTGCCCTTTCGGGTGGTCGACGTGGCCGCGGACGCGGTGGATGCCGCGCTGCACGAGTTCGCGCGCGAGCCGTTCGACCTGGTCACCGAACTTCCTTTGCGGACCAGTGTGTTCCGGATCGCTCCGCAGGAGCACGTCCTGGTGTTCGTGTTCCACCACATCGCCGCGGACGGGGCGTCGATGGCGCCGTTCCTGCGGGACCTGATGTCGGCGTACGAGGCCCGCCACCGGGGGAGGCCGCCGGAGTGGGCACCGCTGGCGGTGCAGTACAAGGACTACACGCTGTGGCAGCGGCAGGTGCTGGGTGACGAAGCCGACCCGGAGAGCGTAGCCGCAGCGCAACTCGCTTACTGGAAAGACGAGTTGGCCGCAGTTCCGCAGCCCATGCAACTTCCGCTGGATCGGCCGCGGCCGACGGTGGCGAGCTATCGCGGCGGCGAAGTGCACTTCGAGCTGGCACCCGAGGTGTTGTCCGGGTTGCAGAAGCTGGCCGTGGACCACGGTGGCACGGCGCCGATGGTGGCCCAGGCCGCGCTGGCGGTGCTGCTGCACAAGCTGGGCGCGGGGGAGGATGTGACGATCGGCAGTCCGATCGAGGGGCGCGCCGATGAGCAACTCGACGACCTGATCGGGTTTTTCGTCAACACCTGGGTACTGCGCGCCGATCTGTCGCGGAACCCGACGTTCGGCGAGCTGTTGGAGCAGGTACGGGACAAGGCCCTCGCCGCGTACGACAACCAGGACATTCCGTTCGAACGGTTGGTGGAGCTGCTCAACCCGGATCGCTCCACCGCGTACCAGCCGTTGTTCCAGACGGTGCTGGGCTGGCAGTTCGTGTGGCCGGAGATCGAGATGCCGGGTCTGCGGGTCACCCCGGTCGGGGCGGGCACCGGTACCGCGAAGTTCGACCTGTTCTTCAACATCGTCCCGAAGGCGTCCGGGGGCGCGCTCGGGCTCCTGGAGTACGCGACGGACCTGTTCGAGCACGGCACGGCCGTGCGGATCGTCGACCGGTTCGTGCGCATCCTCGAGCAGGTGCTCGAGGACCCGACGCTGCCGGTCGGCGCCATCGAGGTGCTGTCGACACAGGAACGGGACTGGTTGATAGGGGAGGTCAACGACACGGCGCATCCGGTGGTCGCGGACACCCTGCCGGGCGCGTTCGAGGCCCAGGTGGCGCGCGAGCCCGACCGGGTGGCGCTGATCGGCGAGCACGAGACGCTGTCCTACCGGGAGTTCAACCGGCGCGCCAATCAACTCGCGCATTGGCTGGTCGAGCAGGGCGCGGGTCCGGAGCGGCTGGTGGTGGTGCGGATCCCGCGTTCGGTGGATCTGCTGGTGGCGATCTACGCGGTGATCAAGACGGGCGCGGCCTATCTGCCGGTGGACACCGAACTGCCCGAGGACCGGGTGCGGTATCTGCTGGACACCGCGAGGCCGCTGCTGGTGCTCGAGGAAGAGCTTCCGGAGGTGTCCGGGTACTCGGAGGCCAACCCGCAGCGGTCGTTGTCGCCGGACAACCCCGCGTATGTCATCTACACCTCCGGGTCCACCGGTGCTCCCAAGGGTGTGCAGGTCTCGCATCGGTCGATCATGAACCTGATGGCGTGGCGCCTGGCCTATTTCGGGATCGGCGTCCGGGACCGGGTGCTGGTGAGCTCGTCGGCGAGCTTCGACGCCTCGGTGCCGGAGTCGTTCACGCCGTTGCTGGCCGGTGCGGCCGTGGTCATCGCGCGACCGGACGGGCGCCGGGATCCGGCGTATCTGGCCGAGTTGATCCGGCGGGAGGGGGTGACCGGCGCCTTCTTCGTTCCCTCGCTGCTGGAAGTGTTCGTCGCCGAGCCCTCGGCGGCGCGGTGCTCCGGGCTGCGCTGGGTGGAGGCGGGAGGTGAGGCGTTCCCCGCCGAGTTGGCCGACAAGGTCGCCGACCTGCTGCCGGGTTGTGCCGTGCACAACCTCTACGGCCCCACCGAGGTGGCGGTCGAGGTCACCGCGCGAGAGCACGTACCGGGTTCGGACCGGCTGCCGATCGGCGCGCCGATCTGGAACACCCGGGTGTACGTGCTGGACACGGAGCTGCGCCCGGTCGCGCCCGGGGTCGCCGGTGAGCTGTACCTGGCCGGCGTCGGGCTCGCCCGGGGCTACCTCGGGCAACCGGATCTGACCGCGCATCGGTTCGTCGCGTGCCCCTACGGTGTACCGGGAAGCAGGATGTACCGCACCGGGGACCTGGTGCGATGGAACCGGGACGGCCAGGTCGAATACCTCGGCCGCACCGACTTCCAGGTCAAGATCCGTGGTTTCCGGATCGAGCCGGGGGAGATCGAGCACGCGCTGGCGGGCCATCCCGGTGTGGCGCAGGCGGCGGTCGTGCTGCGGGAGAACGAGCAGGGCGAAAAGCAGCTCGTGGGATACGTGGTGCCCAGGCCGGATGCCGCGCCGGCCGATGCCGGCGCCCAGGTGGACGAGTGGCGTCACCTCTACGACGACAATTACGCCGGTTCCGGTGACGAGGTGTTGGGCGAGGACTTCGGAGGCTGGAACTCCAGCTACACCGGTGAGCCGATCCCGCTCGAGCAGATGCTGGAGTGGCAGGACGCGGCGGTCGCACAGGTGTTGCGGTACGCGCCGCGGCGGGTGCTGGAGATCGGCGTGGGTTCCGGTCTGCTCCTGGGGAAGATCGTCGGTGAAGTCGAGGAGTACTGGGGCACCGATATCTCGGCCACGGTGGTGGACCGGGTCCGGGCGCAGGCCGAACAGGCCGGATACGGCGACCGGGTCCGGTTGAGCGCCCAACCGGCCGACGACGTCTCCGGGCTGCCCCGGGGCCGGTTCGACACCGTCGTGCTCAACTCGGTGGTGCAGTACTTCCCGAGCATCGAGTACCTGGACCAGGTGCTCCGCCAGGTGATGGAACTCCTCGTGCCCGGCGGCCGCGTCATCGTCGGCGACGTCCGCAACGCCACGACCCGCCGCCTGCTGCTGACCGCCGTGCAATACGCCGAAAACCCCCACGCCTCCCATGAGGAGCTGCGCCGGCTGGTGGAGAAGGCGTTGCTCGCCGAGCAGGAGTTGGTGATCGCTCCGGAGTGGTTCACCGAGTGGGCGGGAGGCGATCCGGTCGCGGTCGACATCCGGTTGAAGCCCGGGCGGGCGCAGAACGAGCTGACCCGGCACCGCTACGAGGTCGTCCTGCACAAGCAACCGGCCGACGTCCTCGACCTGGCCGGCGTGCGGTCGGTGCCGTGGGGTGGGCAGTCGGCCGACCTGGCCGACCTGGCCCGCCACGCGGACCCGGCACAGGGCCCGGTACGGGTCAGCGGGATACCCAACGCGCGTCTGGTCGAGGAGGTCGCCGTGACCGTCGCGGCCGGTCTCCTGGACTCGGCGTCCCCGCCGGGAGCACCGGTGGATCCGCAGGATCTGCTCCGGTGGGCACGCGAGAACGGTCGGGACGCGATTCTCACCTGGTCGGGCGAGGACGCGCGCTGCTTCGAAGCGGTGCTGCTGCCCGAGCGGCAGATCCGACCGCGCACCGTCTCCGGCTCGTTCGTTCCCACCGGTGCGGGCGGGCGCACGTGGGCGAACGCCCCCGCACTGGCCAGATCGATCGGTGCGTTGCTCGTCGAACTGCCCGAATACCTGCGTGGGCGTCTCCCCGACTACATGCTGCCGACCGCGATCGTGCCGCTCTCGGCGCTACCGCTGACTCCGAGCGGAAAACTGAACCACCGGGCTCTGCCCGCGCCGGAATACGCGCGGGTATCGACCGGCCGGGCACCGCGTGGTCAACACGAGGAGGCCCTAGGCGCGCTGTTCGCGGAAGTGCTCGGCGTCGAGCGCGTCGGCGTCGACAACGACTTCTTCGCCAGTGGCGGGGACAGCATTCGCTCCATCCAGATCGTCGCGCGGGCCAGGGCCCGAGGCATCGACATCAACACACGGGAGATCTTCGAGCACCGCACGGTCGCTCGGCTCGCGGAACTGGTCGAAGGACGCGAAGAGGAACGCCTCAGCTTGGCGGAACTGCCGGGTGGCGGCACGGGGTGGGCTCCGCTGCCCCCGACGGCGGAGCACGTGCTCGCGCTCGGCGGTGGCCTGTCCCGGCTCTGCATGACCGCGATGCTGACCCTGCCCGAGGACATCGACCGGGCGGGGCTGGTGGCGACGGTGCAGGCCGTGCTGGACCGGCACGACGTGTTGCGTTCGCGGCTCGATCGGGCGCGGTCGGGCCTGTGGATCGAATCGCCCGGCCGAGTGCACGCCGACACGCTGCTGCGGGAGGTCGCCGTGGGCGACACCGGCACGGCCGCGGACGCGGCTCTCGCCGAGCTGCACGCGGCGGCGGGTCGGCTGGATCCGGACGCGGGGGTGATGGCGCAGTTCGTGTGGTTCACCTCGCCCACGGACGCGGGCCGGTTGTTGATCGTGCTGCACCATCTGGTGGTCGACGGGGTCTCGTGGCGGATCCTGCTACCGGATCTGGTCGCGGCATGGGAGCGGGTCCGCGACGGTCGTGCGCCGGAACTCGCCGAGGTGGGGACCTCGTTGCGCCGCTGGGCACACGCGCTGGCCGACGAGGCGAACAACCCGGAGCGGGTGGCGGAACTGCCCCTGTGGCAGCGGATCCTGCGCGATGACGAGCCGGTGCTCGGCGCACGGAAGCCGGATCCGGCGCGGGATGTCGCCGCCACCGTGGACACGGTGCGCGTCCAGGTACCGGCACAGGTCACCGAGGCAGTGCTGAACACGGTGCCCGCGATCTTCGGGGGCGGCGTCGACGACGGGCTGCTGGCCGCTCTGGCGCTCGCGCTGGCCCACTGGCGTCGCACGCGGGGCGTGCCCGCCTCCTCGACGCTGGTCCGCCTGGAAGGGCACGGCCGGGAGGAGCAGGTGGTGCCCGGCGCGGATCTCTCGCGCACGATCGGGTGGTTCACCGCGATGTATCCGGTGCGGCTGGACCTGGCCGGCGTCGACGTGGCGGAAGCCTTCGCCGGCGGTCCGGCCGCCGGTCGGGCGATCAAGGCGGTCAAGGAGCAACTGCGGGCGGTTCCGGACAACGGGATCGGCTTCGGCCTGCTGCGCCGGCTCAACCCGGAGACCGCCGCCGCGCTGGCCGCGGAACGGGAACCGCAGATCGGGTTCAACTACCTCGGTCGGACTTCCGGCGCGGACATCCCCGAGGAACTGCGGGGCCTGGGTTGGGCACCGGACACCACACAGCCGGACCTGATCGCCGCGCCGGACGCGGACATGCCGGCGCTGTCGGCGCTGGAGATCAACGCGGTGGCCGCCGGCGCCCCCGACGGCGAGCGTTTGACCGCCTGGTTCGCCTTCCCCACCGGTGTGCTCTCCCGCGAGGAGGCGACCGAGTTGGCCGGGCTGTGGGTCGAGGCACTGACCGCCCTGGCCCGGCACGCCGCGAGCCCCGACGCGGGCGGGATGACCCCGACGGACGCGCCCCTGGTCGGGGTGAGCCAGGGGGAGATCGACGCCTGGGAGGCCCGATTCGGCCGGCTGGCCGAGGTGTGGCCGGTGACCCCGGCGCAGTCCGGGATCCTCTTCCACTCGATGCTGGCCGGATCCTCGTTCGACGCCTATCACGTGCAAATGGCGTTCCACCTGGCCGGTGCGGTGGACCCGGAGCGGATGCGCCGGGCCGGGCAGGCACTGCTGGAGCGTCACGCCAACCTCCGTGCGGCGTTCGTCAACCGATCCGACGGCGACTTCGTGCAGGTGGTGCCGGCGGCCGGGGTGACCCTGCCGTGGCAGCACCTCGACCTGACCGGGCGCGGCGAGGCGGAGCGAACCGAGGCGTTGGAGCAGTTCCTCGTCCGGGATCGGGCCGCCCACTTCGACGTGGAGAACCCGCCGCTGACGCGGCTGGCGCTGGTCGTGCTCGGGCCCGATCGGGCCGAACTCGTGCTGACCACCCACCACGCGCTCTACGACGGCTGGTCCACGCCCTTGCTGATGCGCGAACTGCTGCTGTTCTACGCGGCCGACGGCGACCGCGTCGAGCTGCCCGAAACGCGGAGCTACGGCGAGTTCCTGGCCTGGCGCGCACGACAGGACCAGGACGAGGCGGCAAGGGCGTGGGCGGCCGAGTTCGATGGGGTCCAGGAGCCGACCCTGCTGGCTCCCGGCTCCAAGGGCGCGAGCGAAGACGGCCTCGACCAGGTCGAGTTCGCACTTTCCCTCGACTTGTCGAGCCGACTCAACCGGCGCGCGTCCGAGTTGGGCGTGACCATCAACACCGTGGTCCAGGCCGCCTGGGCGTTGTTGCTCGGCCAACTCACCGGCCGCCGGGACCTGGTGTTCGGCGCGACCGTCTCCGGGCGCCCGGCCGAGGTGACCGGGGTCGAGTCGATGGTCGGGATGTTCATCAACACCCTGCCCGTGCGTGTGGAGTACGCGCCCGGCGACACCCTCGCCGAGGTCGTCACCCGCCTTCAACACCGGCAGGCCGGCCTCCTGGAGCACCACCACTACAGCCTCACCCAGATCCAGGGTGTGGTGGGGTTGCAGACCCTCTTCGACACGCTGGTCGTCTTCGAGTCCTATCCGGTCGACCGGGAGGGCATCGGCGCCGCCACCGAGGCCGCGGACGGGATCGCCTTCCTCGGCATGCGCCCGTCCAACGGCACCCACTACCCCCTGGCGCTGATGGCGGCGGCCGATCCGGGCCTGGAGTTCCTCCTCCAGTACGCGCCCGGTGTCTTCGACCGGGACACGGTGCAGGTGTACGCGGACCGATTCGTGCGCGTCCTGGAACAACTCGCGGCCACGCCCGAGCTGAGGATCGCGCAGCTCGACGTCCTGGACCCGGCCGAACGCCACCGACTCCTCGTCGAGTTCAACGACACGGCCGTCCCGACCCCGGACGTCACGATCGCCGGGCTCGTGGAAGCACAGGCGACGCGGACCCCGGACGAGGTCGCCGTGGTCGCCGGGGGCGAGTCGCTCACGTACCGCGAGGTGAACGCCCGGGCCGACCGCCTGGCGCGCGAACTGGTCGACCGTGGCGTGGGCCCGGAAGCGTTGGTCGCGGTGTCGCTGCCGCGGACGGCGGACCTGGTGATCGCACTGCTCGCGGTCCTGAAGGCGGGCGGCGCGTATCTGCCGGTCGATCCCAGGTATCCCGGCCACCGCCTCGTCGCGATCCTCGAGGAGGCGCGGCCGCACCTGGTCGTGGCGCACTCCGCGACGGTCGCGGTGCTGCCCGAGCACGACGCCCCGGATCTGCTCCTCGACACACTCGAGCCTTCCCAGGACGCCCCGGATCTCGAACGTCGGATCCACGCCGAGCAGTTGGCATACGTGATGTACACCTCCGGCTCCACCGGCAAGCCCAAGGGCGTCGCCATCACGCACGCGAACGTGGTCAACGGCGTGCTGCGGCTCGCCGCGCGTGTGGGCATGGGGCCGGGCAAGCGGCTTCTCGCGGGCACGTCGATCAACTTCGACGTCTCGGCCTTCGAGATCTTTACGACCCTCGCCACCGGCGGCGTCGTCGACGTCGTCCAGGACGTCCTGGTCCTGGGCGACCGCAAGGGCTGGAGCGGCAGCGTCATCTCCACCGTGCCGTCCGCCTTCGCCGAACTCGTCGACGAGATCTCCGATCGCACCGCCGTGGAGACGGTCGTCTTCGCCGGCGAGGCCCTGCCCTCGTCGCTCGTGGAGAGGACCCGGGCCGCCTTCCCGGGAGTACGGATCGTCAACGCCTACGGGCAGAGCGAGTCGTTCTACGCCACCACCTGCGCCGTCGACGCGGATCCCCGGGGCCGGTCGGGCAGCGCGCCGGTGGGCACCCCCCTCGGCAACATGCGCACCTACGTCCTGGGCCCCGGCCTGGCTCCGGTGCCGCCGGGGGCGATCGGCGAGCTGTACGTCGGCGGGAACGTGGGCCGCGGCTACCACGGCCGCGGCGCGCCGACCGCCGAACGCTTCGTCGCCGACCCGTTCGGTCCGGCCGGCACACGCATGTACCGCACCGGTGACCTGGCCCGGGTCAACGGCGACGGCGAATTGGAATACGTGGGTCGCGGCGACACCCAGGTCAAGGTGCGCGGCTTCCGCGTCGAGCCCGCCGAGGTCGAGGCCGCGCTCACCGCACACCCCGCCGTCGCACAGGCCGCCGTGATCGCCCGTGACGGGCGCGGCGGCAACACCGGCAGGCGACTGGTCGCGTATGTCGTGCCCTCGGTCACCGACGACGGCACGACGTCCGAGGCCTCCTTGGGCCCGGATCCCAGGGACCTGCACGCTTTCGTCTCGGAGCGGCTGCCGGACTTCATGGTGCCGTCCGCCTTCGTCGTCCTCGACCGGTGGCCACTGGCCCCGAACGGCAAGCTGGACCGGGCCGCGCTGCCCGAGCCGGAGTACACCGGTGCCGCCTACCGGGCCCCCCGCACCGCCCGGGAACAAGCCCTGGCCGCGCTGTTCGCCGAGGTGCTCGGCGTGGACCGGGTCGGCCTCGACGACGGCTTCTTCGACCTGGGCGGGCACTCCCTGCTCGCCACCCGGCTGATCAGCCGCGCCCGCGCCGAACTGGGGATCGAGATCCCCATCCGCAAGATCTTCGACCTGCCGACCGTGTCCGCGCTCGCCGCGTGGTCGGAGGAATCGGCCGCTCCCCGTCGCCCCGGGCTGCGCAAGATGTTCGTAGAGGAGTAAAAGCCATGATTCCGCTGTCATTCGCCCAGCGCCGCATGTGGATTCTGCACCAGATGGAGGGCGGGTCGGAGAACTGGAACATGCCGGCGGCCTTCCGGCTGACCGGACCCCTGGACCACGCCGCCCTCGCCGCGGCGATCCGCGACGTGGTCGAGCGGCACGAGATCCTGCGCACCATCTACGTGACGGACGACGACGGTGAGCTCGGGCAACGGATCCTCCCGACCGCCGCGGCCTCGCCGCAGGTGTCGGTGGTCGAGGTGGCGCCGGAGGACATGGCCGGCGCGATCGAGGAGGCGATCGCGTACCGCTTCGACCTGACCGCCGAACCACCGCTTCAGGTGCGCCTGTTCCGCTGCGCGCCGGAGGAACACGTGCTGGTCCTGGTGCTTCACCACATCGCCTCGGACGGCAGCTCGGGCGCGCCGCTGGCCCGGGACCTGGCCACGGCCTACACAGCCCGCCGCGACGGCGAGGCGCCGCGGTGGGAGCCGTTGCCCGTGCAGTACAAGGACTACACGATGTGGCAGCGGGAGGTACTCGGCGACGTCACGGACCCGAACAGTCTCGCCGCGACGCAGGTCGAGTACTGGCGCAGGGAACTGGCCGGAGTGCCACAGCCGTTGAACCTGCCGCTGGACCGCCCGCGACCCGCGGAGACGAGTGGGCGCGGCGCCATGGTCGACCTCGTGGTGGAGCCGGAGGTGGCGAAGGGGCTGCAGAAGCTGGCCGACGAGCGCGGGACGAGCATGTCGATGGTCCTGCACGCCGCGTTGGCGGTGCTGCTGCGCAAGCTCGGCGGCGGGGACGACGTGACGATCGGCAGCTCGATCGCCGGGCGGACCGACGAAGCGCTGGCCGATCTGATCGGGTTCTTCGTCAACACCCAGGTACTGCGGGTGGACCTCTCCGGCGACCCGTCGTTCATCGACCTGCTCGCGCAGGTGCGGGACAAGGCGCTGACCGCCTACGAGCACCAGGACGTGCCGTTCGACATGGTGGTCGAGGCGATCAACCCCGAACGCTCCGCGGCCTACCAGCCGCTGTTCCAGGTGATGCTCGGCCTACAGAACTACGAGCGGCCCGACCTGGAACTGGCCGGGCTCACCCTGGAGGCCGAGCAGGCCCTCCCGTCGACCTCCAAGGTCGACCTGTTCTTCAACGTGATCGCGGACGAATCGGGGGCGCTGCGGGGCAACATCCTGTACGCGACCGACCTGTTCGAGCGGGAGACGGTCGAGGCCATCGCCGCCCGGTTCGTGCGTGTCCTGGAGCAGTCGGTCGCTGATCCGGGCATGTGCGTCGGGGATGTCGACGTACTGAGTGCGGGCGAGCGGCAGCGGCTGGTGACGGAGGTCAACGACACCGCCGAACCGACCCTGGAGCACGGCCTGATCGCGGCGGTGCGCAGGCAGGTGGAGGCGACCCCGGAGGCACTCGCGATCATCGGCGAAGAGGAGTCGCTCAGCTACCGGGAGATGGACGCGCGATCCGACAGGCTGGCGCACTGGCTGGTCGAGCGCGGTGTGCGGGCGGAGTCGCGGGTCGCCGTCCTCCTGCCCCGGACGGTGAATCTGGTGGTGGCGCTGCTGGCGGTGCTCAAGTCCGGTGGCGCCTACGTGCCGATCGATCCGGATCACCCGCGTTCCCGGATCGACTTCATCCTCGAGCACGCGGACCCGCTGCTGGTGCTCGACGCCGACGCGTTGGCCGGCGCGGATTGTTCGGGGTATCCGGACGCGCCACCGGAGGTGGTCGTGCGCCCGGAGAACGCCCAGTACGTGATCTACACGTCGGGGTCGACGGGCAAGCCGAAGGGGGTGGCGATCCCGCGCGGCGCGGTGGCGAACTACCTGGCCACGACCCAGCGGCGGTTCCCGTTGTCGGCCGCGGACCGGATGTTGTTCAGCACGACGGTGGCGTTCGACATGGCGAACACCGAGTTGTACCTCCCGTTCATCGCGGGCGCGACCATGGTGATGGCGGGGAAGGACACCGTCACCGATCCGTCGGCCGTGCTGGCGATGCTGCGCCGGCACGAGGTCACCGCGGTGCAGGCCACGCCCGCGTTCTGGCAGATGTTGTTGATGCACGAGCCGACCGCCGCGAAGGGCCTGCGGATCATCATCGGCGCGGAAGCCGTGCCGCTGCGCCTGGCCGAGACCCTGGCGGCCCAGGCCGCCGAGGTGTTCAACATGTACGGCCCGACCGAGACGGTGACGTGGTGCACCGAGGCGCGCCTGAAGGTGGGGGACGGTGTGCCGATCGGACTGCCGGTCGGGAACACCCAGGTGTACGTGCTCGATTCGCGGCTGCATCCGGTGCCGCCCGGGGTGCGGGGTGAGCTGTACATCGCCGGTGCCGGAATGGCCCGCGGGTACCAGGGTCGGCCCGAGCTGACCTCGGAGCGGTTCGTGGCGTGCCCGTTCGGCCCGGCCGGCGCGAGGATGTACCGGACCGGGGACGTGGTGCGCTGGGACGGCAACGGTCTGCTGGACTACATCGAGCGCACCGATTTCCAGGTGAAGATCCGGGGCTTCCGGATCGAGCTGGGCGAGATCGAACATGTGCTGACCGGACATCCGGGCGTGGCCCAGGCGGCGGCCGTGGTGCGGGAGAACCAGGACGGCGACAAGCGCATCGTGGGTTATGTGATGCCCGAGCCGGCCGAGGCCGACGACGGCGTGCAGGCGCTGCTCGCCGAGCTGCCCGAGTACTTGCGGGGGCGCCTCCCGGAGTACATGGTGCCCGCCACGGTGATTCCGCTCTCGGAGATCCCGCTGACCCCGAACGGGAAACTCGACCGCGAGGCATTGCCGGCCGAGGATGCGAACACCGAGGTCGGTCGCGAGCCGCGCAACGCCCACGAAGAGGAACTGTGCTCCCTCTTCGCCGAGTTGCTCGGCATCGAGAGGGTCGGGATCGACGACGACTTCTTCGCGCTCGGCGGGCACTCGCTCCTGGCCACCCGGCTCAGCGACCGCATCCGCAGTCGATTCGACGTCGACATGCCGCTCAGGACGATCCTCAAGTACCCCACGGTGGCCGAGTTGGCCTCGCTGGTGGTGATCGGCGGCATACCCGTGGACAACCCCGACCCGTTCGCGGTGGTGCTGCCGTTGAACAACGATCCCGGCACGGGCAAGCCGCCGCTGTGGTTCTTCCACGGGGGCGGCGGGCTGGGCTGGGCGTTCTTCGGTTTCGTGCCGTACGTGCGGGACCGGGCGGCCTACGCCCTGCAGTCCCGCGGTTCCGACGGCGTGGACACGCCGGTGGGGTCCGTGGAGGAGATGGTCGACGACTACATCGCCGAGATGCTGAAGATCCAGCCCGAAGGGCCCTTCCACCTCGTCGGCTGGTCCTACGGCGGCACACTCGTGCAAGCCGTCGCGGAGGGGCTCGACCGGCGTGGGCACCGAGTCGCTCTCACGGCCATCCTGGACTCCCAACCGGGAGGGCACGGGTTCACCGAGATCCACGCCGGCAAAACCCTCTCCGACTACCGGGCGGAACTCGAGGATTACTTCGGCCAATACATCGGCACCGACAATCTGCAATCCGCCCTGGACACCATGTCGAAGGTGCTGGCCAACAACACGAACCTGATGATGGATTTCCAATCGCCGGTCTACCGCGGCGATGTGCTGTTCTTCAGCGCGACGGATCAGGAAGGTTCGTACGCGCACCTGTGGCGGCCGTACGTCCTCGGTTCCATCGAGGTGCACGACGTGCACGCCTCGCACCACGAAATGAATATGCCCGCACCCGTGGCCGAAGCCATGGAGGTCATCGTCCGCAAGCTGGCGGAATGACCGGACAACGATTTCCCGGAACCGATTCGCCGAACCATCGAATGCATGATTGGGGTTGGTCGGGGTGAAAGAACCCGGCATGTCCGCGGACAACGGGGACCGGACCGCGCTGCTGTGCGTGCCGTTCGCGGGAGCGGGACCGTCGTTCTTCCACCCGTGGCGGGCGCCGGCCGCGGACCGGTGGCGCGTGCTCTCGGTCGAACTGCCCGGCAGGGAGCGACGGATCCTGGAGACGCCGTACCGGAACGTCGTCGAGGCGGCCGAGAACGAGATCGAGGGCATCGTCGCGGACCTCGGCGAAGGGGCGCGGGTGGTGCTGTTCGGGCACAGCCTGGGCGCGGTGCTCGCGTACGAGCTGGTGCATCTGCTGAGCAAGCGCGACGTGCACGTCGAGCGGCTGGTCGTCAGCGGTTCGCCGGGGCCGTGGACACAGCGGGAGCGGCGGGCGACCGGGCTCCCCGACGAGGAATTCCTGGCCCGGGTGGAGGAGTTCGCGGGGTTCAGGCACGAGGCCCTCGACCACCCGGAGATGCGTGAACTGATCCTGCCGGTGCTGCAGGCCGACTGCGAGATGCACGAGAACTACGTCCCGAGCGTCGACGAGCCCGTGTCGGTGCCGATCTGCTCGCTGCGAGGCGACTCCGACGGCCTGGTCACCGCCGAAGAGGCCCGCCAGTGGCGGGACGCCACCACGGGCGCTTTCAGCTATGTGGAGTTCCCGGGCGACCACATGTACCTGGTCGATCTCGGCCGCGAGGTGCTGGAGGTGATAGCGGCGGAATCCGCCCGCGATCACCGGGTCGTTTCCGTCGGATCCGCGAAGGACACCTCGACGTCGCGGCGAAACGGAGACGCGTGATGCCGATCGGCCGGGACGCCGTGGCCGTCACCGACCAGCCACCGCTGCTGAGCTTCGAAGGCGTGCAGGACGCTCGGCGGCGAATCGCCGGCCGCGTGACGCGGACGCCCGTCGTCCGCAGCGAGGAACTGGAGCGGCCGACCGGGGCCCGGCTCTGGCTGAAGGCGGAGAACCTCCAGCGTGGAGGCTCCTTCAAGATACGCGGCGCGCTCCTGGCCATGGATCGCTTGACGGGAGCCGGCAGCGTCGGCGTGGTCGCGCAGTCCACCGGCAACCACGCCATAGCCGTGGCCCTGGCCGCCGCCCGATGCCGACTGCCGGCCGTGCTGGTACTGCCCACCGACGCCGCGCCGACCAAGGTGCGGCGCATTCGTGAGACCGGCGCCGAGGTGCTCCTGGCCGGCACCACCCTGGCCGAGCGGATCGCGGTGGTCGAGGAACTCGGGCACACCCGCGGCTACGACGAGATCGACCCCTACCAGAACCCGGACGTGGTGGTCGGCCAGGGAACCGCCACCGCGGAACTGATCCACCAGGTGGCCGCGGCCGACGGCCGCCTGGACGCGGTGGTGGTGCCCGTCGGAGGCGGCAGCGCGGTGGCCGGCGCCTGCCTGGCCACCGCCGGCCGAGGCATCGACGTCTACGGTGCCGAGCCCGGCGCCGTACCGGCCCTGACCGAGGCGTTGCGCGCCGGGGGACCGGTCACCGTGGACGCGAAGCCCACGATCGCCGACGGACTGCGCCCCGACCGGATCGGCCGACTGCCCTACGACTTGGTCCACGACACGGTCGCCGGGGTCTTCACGATCGAGGAGAGCGCCATCGCCGAGGCGATGCGCCTGGTGCTTCTGCGTGCCCGACTGCTGATCGAGCCCGCCGCCGCCACGGCCGTGGCCGGGGCCCTGCGCCTCGCCGCCGACGGGCGCGCCCGAGACATCGGAGTACTGGTCTCGGGCGGCAACGTCGAGCCACGCCTGGTGGCGTCCCTCCTGGACGAGCAGGCCGCCCGTTCGGCCGACCGGGCCTCCTGAAGCCGCCGCCGACAGGCGGGGCCGCACAGCGAAATCGGCAGACTCACGGAAGGGTTGGGCATGACGGGATCGGCGAAATTCACAGGGGAGTGGATCCAACGCTTCCATCCCCGCGACGACAGCGAGTTCCGAGTCGTCTGCTTTCCGCACGCCGGGGGTTCGGCGAGCTACTACTACACACTCTCGAAAGCCCTCTCGCCGGAACTGGACGTGCTCGCCATCCAATACCCCGGACGGCAGGACCGGCGTGCCGAGGGCTGCGTGGACAGCGTGGCCGAACTCGCCGACCTCACCTACGCGGCGCTGCGCCGCTGCGAGGACGGTCGGCCCAATGTCTTCTTCGGCCACAGCATGGGCTCGACCCTCGCCTTCGAGGTGGCCCGCCGCCTCCAGGAGGACACCGGTGCCCCGCCCGCCTGGCTGTTCGCCTCCGGCTACCCCGCGCCCTCGCGACTGCGCGGCGGAACGGTCCACCGTCGTGACGACGCCGGCATCCTCGAGGAACTGCGCTCCGTCGGGGGCACCGACCCCGTCTGGTTGGAGAACAAACACATGATGGCCTCGATCCTGTACGCCGTCCGCGGCGACTACGCGGCCATCGAGACGCACCCCCGGGTCGTCGATGTCCGGCTCGACTGTCCCATCACGATGTCGGTCGGCACCGACGACCCGCACACCACGATCGCCGAGGCCGAAGCCTGGCGGGAGCACACCACCGGCGAGTTCGCCCTGCACGTCTTCCAGGGCGGCCACTTCTACCTCGACGAGCACAGCCGGGAGGTCACCGACCTCATCTCCGGCACCGTCCGGGGCCTCTCCGCCACGGCCCGGGAGACGGCCCGCTAGGCGCCTTCTTCCTGCGCCATCCGCTCCGACTGTATGCGTGACACCCCGATTCCCGCCATCGGCGCGACATCGTGAATTTCCGGACGGATTACGGCACCGCTCCGGCCGGAGGACGGATCGAGGCGGCGGTGTCGGATTCGATACCCGGGTGATTCGTGCCGACTTCACGGCGGGTCGGGGATCGGTGCCACGTGGCATGTCCCGTCGGCGGGACAAGAGGTGTCCGGAGCAGGGTCCGTACCTACGTCTCTTGCCCTGGCTTTCCCGGCCAAATACGTTGGCCGCACGATGACCCCGGTGCGCGGTCGAAAACTCGCACCGATGAAACCGCGGCGTGATCCGACCGCCGAACACCACCGGCACGGCGTGCGCGGAAGACATTCGCAAGACATTCGCCCGGCTGTTCAAGAGAATTCGTCTCGCCGGGCCGACAGGGAAAAGGGACCCCGGCGGCCGCGAAGGCGGTGACGGTCCGATGGATGGTGCCGGTAATGGCATGGGTGGGCACTCCGGTTCGGCGGAGAAAGGAAAGGCTGGCAATGGAATCGTCGCCGCAGGTCCATCGGCGAGGTGGGCAGGACGAGGCATCGGACGGGCAAGCCGCGCCTTCGAGCGCACCGGAGTCACTCGTGCGGGAGATCTCCGCGTTGTGGAGCGAATATCTCGACGGTCGCGAAGTCGCGGCGGATGACGACTTCTTCGCGATCGGCGGCAATTCGCTCATCGGGATCAAGATCATCGACCGGGTGTCCGAGGACTACGGCGTCGCACTGTCCGTGCGCGAGTTCTACCTGGCGCAGACCCCTTCCCGGGTCGCCGCGCTGATCGAGCGGGGGAGGGGAGGGACGTGAGGCTGACGCCGGGTGCAGCACGCGACGTCGACCTCGACCGGGTCGACCTGTTCGACCTGGACCTGTACACCTCGGGCGATCCGCACCCGATCTGGGACGTGATGCGGGCCAAGGCCCCCCTGCACCACCAAGTCCTGCCGGACGGCCGGGAGTTCTGGTCGGTGACCCGCTACGACGATGTCTGCCGCGTGCTCGGCGACCACCGGGAGTTCACCTCGGAGCGCGGCACGGTGGTCACCCACCTCGGGGTGGACGACGTCGCGGCAGGCAAACTGCTGACCTCCACCGACCCGCCCCGACACACCCAGGTCCGCAGGGCGATCGGCGCCAAGCTCACCGCGCGCGCGGTGGCGCCCTGGGAGGACCGGATCCGGCAGTCGGTCGCGCGTTTCCTCGAACCCGCGCTCGACGGCGGCACCTGGGACCTGGCCGAACAGGCGCTGCGCCTCCCGGCGATCGTCACGGGGCCGCTCCTCGGCATCCCGGAGCGGGACTGGGACGAGCTCGTGCAGCTCACCGCGATGGTGACGGCGCCCTCGGATCCGCACTTCAAGCACGGCAGCGAAGCCGCGACCCTGGCCATCTCCCACCACGAACTGGTCACCTACGTCACGGACCGGGTCAAACGGCGGCGATCCACCGGGGGTGAGGACGGGAGCCTGCTCGACCACCTCATGAGCGTGCGAGCGGGGGGCGCGCCGCTGACCGACGAAGAGATCGCCCTCGACGGCTACAGCATCCTCCTGGGCGCCAACGTGACGACGCCGCACACCGTCTCGGGCACGGTGCTCGCGCTGATCGAGCGGCCCGAACAGTTCGACAAGGTCCGGGCCGACCCGTCGCTGGTACCGAACCTGGTCGAGGAAGGGCTGCGCTGGACCTCGGCCGCCTGTAATTTCATGCGGTACGCGGTGCGCGACACCCGGATCGGCGAGGGCACGATCCCGGCCGGTGGGGCAACCGTCGCGTGGATCGGGTCGGCCAACCGGGACGAGACCCGGTTCACCGACCCACACACCTTCGACGTGACGCGCAACGCGAGCCGTCAGGTCGCGTTCGGCTTCGGCCCGCACTACTGCATCGGTGGACCGCTGGCCCGGATGACCCTGCGGATCTTCTTCGAGGAACTGTTCCGACGGTTCGGATCGATCGAACTCGGCGGTGAACCGCAGCACTTGCGCTCGTACTTCATCGCCGGGATGACCCACCTCCCCATCGTCGCCCAGAAACGAACGACGCCATGACCTCCGGTTCCGCCGCCCCGTCGCCGTGGTTCGTCCGACCGCAGACCGGCGACCACCGCGCCCGGATCTTCTGCTTCCCCTACTCCGGGTCCGGAGCCTCGGCCTTCAGCGCCTGGCCGGCCGCCATCGACGACGTCGAGGTCTGCCCGGTGCAGTTCCCCGGCCGGGAGAATCGGTTGGCCGAACCCCACTACGACACCTACGAGAACCTCGCCGCCGACCTGACCGAATCCCTGGTGCCGCGGCTCGACCGGCCGTTCGCGTTCTTCGGGCACTGCGCGGGCGCGCTGCCCGCGTTCGAGACCGTGATCCGGCTCGCCGAACGCTGCCTGCCGGGACCGGAGTGCCTGTTCGTGTCGGGCCAGCCGGCACCGCACGACGCCTCGAACGACCGGATGCTCACCATGAGCGAGACCCGATTGCGCGCCGAATTGGAGTCGGTCGTGCGCGGCCGGGGGATCGAGCCGCGGCCGGACATGGTCGACCTGGGCATGGCCGTGCTGTTGCGCGACCTCGCCGCGGCGCGCGAGTACCGGCGGGTGGAGCCGGTCGTGCTGCACTGTCCCATCGTCGTACTGCACTGGCGGGACGACCCCGACGTCAGCCTCGACCAACTCGAGGGATGGCGGGCGTACTCGGACTCGGTCGACATCCGGGTCGTCGACGGCGGCCACCACGACTTCATGCACGCGCCGGACGCATTGCTGAAGCTGCTGGCCTCCCGGCGGTGACCACAGCACAACCCGTGAGAGCCGTACGTCGAGGGAACCGGAAGGGGGTTCGCATGTGTGCCACGGCCACCGACATCACCGACACCGCGATGTCGTGCGACGCCCCCGGCGCGCACGACCCGGATGAATTCCGGTCCCTGTCGGCAACCGCGACCTCGGATTGGTTCCTCGACGCCCGCGACGGGTTGGCCCGCTCCGGCGACGACGGTGCGGGAGTCCCCGCCGTCGTCGCCCTCGAACCCGGGGCGGCCGCTGCACCCAGCAGCCGCCCCGCAACCGGCTCGTCCGCCGCCCGCGGCGGAACGACCGGAGTCGTCCGGCCACGCGGCACACCGCGCGGCCCCGCCCCTCGGTGGGCCCACCGAACCCGATGGGTCCACCGGGGCGGACACCGGGACATCCCGGGGGCCGCGGTCGTCGATGCCGACGGGGAGCACCCGGACCCGACGCGGGCCGCGGTGCGGAACCCGGTCCGCGCCGCACGGACGGAACACACCCGTCCGCCCCGCCGGCCGCGAACCGCCCGCCGCGGGCCCTCCCCGGACACCACTTGACCACCAGTGAGGAATGGCATGTCTGTTGACGACACCCGCAGCGCGGCAGGACTTGCCGGGGACCCCGTGGCCGTGGTCGGGATGTCCTGCAGCCTCCCCGGTGCCCGTGACCCGGAGTCCTACTGGAAGCTGTTCACCCAGGGGCGGGTGCCGGCCCCGAAGCCCGGCTCCACCGCCGGCGCCGGCAGACGGCTCCGCACCCTGGTCCGCAAGGCACTGGCGACCGCCGGCATCGCGCCGGAGGACTTCCGCGGCGGCGGGGACGAACTGTTCCTCGCGGTGCCGGACACCGGCCGCACCGTCGGCCCGCGCGGACTCGAGCCGACCGTTACCACCGGCGCCGCGTCCGCGCCGCGGGCCGTACTCCTGGCCGCGCGGAGCCTGCGCGAGGGCCGGACCGACGTGGCGCTCGCGGGCGGGGTCGACGGCCCCGAAAGCACCGCCGGCGTCGTACTGGTGCTCAAGACGCTCACCCGGGCCCGAGCCGACCGCGATCACGTACACGCGGTACTGCACGCCGACGACACCGACGCGACGGACGGACCGGACGGGGCGCCACGCGAGTCGGGCCCGGCATCCGGCATGGCGGCGCTGCTGGAGGCCGTGCTGTCCGTCCGGCACGGCCGGTCCTCGTCGAGCACGAGCGGCGCGGGCTGCCGAATCCTCGTCGAGGCCGCCGCGGAAGGGGACTTCGCCACCGGACGCCCGGGCTTTCGCACCGCCACACTGCCCCTGATCGTCTCCGGAGCGACCCAGGACGACGTACGGGAGCGGGCACGTCACCTGCTCGCGCACCGCGAGGAGAACCGGTCCGCGCCACGCGACCTCGCCCTGTCCCTCGCGGCCGCGCACGCCGACTCCGAACCCTCCGCCGTGCGCCACCGGACCGTCGCCTGGGCCGACGACGGCCGGCAACTCACCGACGAACTGACCGCGCTCGCCCACGGCGAGCGCAGCGCCACCCGGATCAGCGGCAACGCCGAGGCGCGAAACCGGGTCGTCTTCGTCTTCCCCGGCCAGGGCTCCCAGTGGATCGGCATGGCTGCCGGACTCCTCGACGACTCCGACGTGTTCCGCGATTGCATCCGGGCCGGCGCCCGGGCACTCGCCCCGCACATCGACTGGTCGCTGGAGGACGTGCTGCGCGGAACACCCGGCGCCGCGTCCCTCGACCGTGACGACGTCGTGCAACCCGCCCTGTTCGCGGTGATGGTGGCCCTCGCCGAACTGTGGAAGTCCTTCGGGGTGCGGCCCGCGGCCGTGCTCGGACACAGCAACGGCGAGATCGCCGCCGCCGTCGTCGCAGGCGGCCTGTCCCTGGAGGACGGGGCGCGGGTCGTCTCACTGTGGAGCAAGGCCCAGGCACGACTCGCGGGCCGGGGCGCGATGATCTCCGTGGCGGCGTCGCTCGCCTCGCTGGAGCCGAAACTCGTCGAGTGGGGCGACCGACTCGCCGTCGCCGCGGTCAACGGACCGCAGGCGGTGATCCTGTCCGGCGACCGCGACGTCATCGACCGGCTGCTCGAAGAACTCCCCGCCGAGGGCATCGCGGCCAAGCGGATCCCGGTGGACCTCGCGGCCCACTCCCCGCACATCGAGGCACTGCGCGAGGAGATGCTCACCGGACTGGCGCCGATCGAGCCCCACACCGCCACCGTGCCGTTCCACTCGACGGTGACCGGCGACTTCCTCGACACCACCGCGCTGAACGCCGCCTACTGGTACGCCAACCTGCGCAACACCGTGCGCTTCGAGCGCTCCGTGCGCGCACTCGAGGCGGACCACCAGGTCTTCATCGAGGTCAGCCCGCACCCGGTCATCACCATGGCGCTCCAGCAGACCCTGGACGACCTGGGGTCCGACGCAATCCTGGTGGAGTCGCTGCGCCGCAACCAACCCGGAGCACGCCGCTTCCTCGCCTCGCTCGCGCGGCTGCACACCGGCGGCGTCACCGTGGACTGGCGGCCGGCGTTCGGCCCGGACTCCGCGCTCACCGAACTGCCCGCGCGCCCGGCCCCGTCGCGAGGCGGGGTCGCGGACGAGCAGGCCGCGGCCACGGCGGGCGCGCGCGCTTCGGATGAGGTCACGGACGGTCTCCTGGAGTTGGTGCGTGCCGAGACCGCCCTGGTCGTCGGGCTCGACCCCAACGGCGGCGTCGACGGCGCGGAGTCGTTCCGGGACCTGGGCCTCGACTCCGCCCGCGCGGTGGAACTGCGCAACCGCCTCGTCGAGGCCACCGGCTTGCGGCTCCCGGTAACCCTGCTCTTCGACCACCCGACGCCGGCGGAACTCGCCCGCCACCTCGCGGCGCAACTGACCGGCACCGCCGCCGAGGCGGCGCCCGCCGAACCGGTGATCACCGCTGCCGCGCCGGACGAGCCGATCGCCATCGTTTCCATGGCCTGCCGCTTCCCCGGTGACGTGGCCTCACCGGAAGACCTGTGGCGGCTCGTCCTGGACGAGAAGGACGCCGTCTCCGGCTTCCCCGTCAACCGGGGATGGCCCCTGGACACCCTCTTCGACGACGACCCGTCCCGCGCGGGCCGCTCGTACACCCGCCAGGGCGGATTCCTGCACGACGCGGATGGGTTCGACGCCGAGTTCTTCGGTATCAGTCCGCGCGAGGCCCTCGCCATGGACCCGCAGCAGCGCCTGATTCTCGAGACCGTGTGGGAATCCCTGGAGCGGGCCGGGATCGATCCGGCCGCGCTGCGCGAGAGCAGCACGGGGGTCTACCTCGGCGCGCTCGCCCAGGACTACGGGCCGCGACTGCACGAGGCGGACGAGAAGGCCGGCGGATATCTGCTGACCGGCAACTTCATCTCGGTGCTCTCCGGCCGTGTCCCCTACACGTTCGGTCTGCGCGGCCCCGCCGTCACCGTGGACACCGCCTGCTCCTCGTCCCTGGTCGCCCTGCACCTGGCCGCGCAGGCACTGCGCGTGGGCGATTGCGAGCTGGCCGTGGCGGGCGGCGTCACGGTGATGTCCAGCCCCGGCATGTTCGTGGAGTTCAGCCGCCAACGCGGGCTCTCACAGGACGGCCGTTGCAAGGCGTTCGCCGAGGGCGCGGACGGCACGGGCTGGGCCGAAGGCGTGGGCGTACTGCTCCTGGAGCGGTTGAGCGATGCCCGTCGCAACGGCCACGAGGTACTCGCCCTCGTGCGCGGCTCGGCGATCAACCAGGACGGTGCCAGCAACGGTCTGACCGCCCCCAGCGGGCCCGCGCAGCAGCGCGTCATTCGGCGGGCCCTGGCGAATGCCGCTCTGGTGGCGGACGAGGTCGATGTGGTCGAGGCGCATGGTACGGGTACGCGGTTGGGTGATCCGATCGAGGCGCAGGCGTTGTTGGCGACCTACGGTCAGGGGCGGTCGGGGGATCGGCCGTTGTGGTTGGGTTCGTTGAAGTCGAATATCGGTCATACGCAGGCCGCGGCGGGTGTGGGTGGCGTCATCAAGATGGTGATGGCCATGCGGCACGGTGTGCTGCCCAGGACGCTGCATGTGGATGCTCCTTCTCCCCATGTGGATTGGGCTTCGGGTGCGGTCGAGTTGTTGACGCAGGCGCGGGCTTGGCCGGAGACGGGTCGTCCGCGGCGTGCCGGGGTGTCGTCGTTCGGTGTCAGTGGGACGAACGCGCATGTGATCGTGGAGCAG
>NZ_JBIWJT010000056.1:0-37972 GCF_044765325.1 Embleya sp. NPDC127516
GTGAGGTCGATCGCCAGGTCCTCGCCCACCGCGTCGACCAGCGTCGGGGCGGGCTCGACCCAGCTCTTGAACCGGCCGCCGATCGCCGCCTCGACTACCTCCTCCGCCTCCTCCGGCCCCAGGCCGGTGGAGGACAGGAACCAGGTCAACGTCGTCTCGCACAGCCCGTACCAGCCCGACTCGGCCTGCGTGCGGTCCACCACCGTGGTGACCAGGCGGGTCACCGCGCGCTCCAGATGCCAACTGCGGTCCCCGGCATCCGCGTCGGGAGGCGGGGCGAGATCCTCGAACCGCTCGGCCATGTCCTCCAGCCAGTCACGCCACTCCAGCAACGAAGCCACGACCCGCGCGGCGACCTCCTCCGTTTCTCCGACCGAATGCGCGTGGTAGTACCAGGCGGCAACAGGTCCACCGTGGTAGATCGTCCAGTCCCAGCCGCCGGCCCAGCGGCCGTAGCGCGACACCAGCAACGCGGTCACCTCGCGTGCGAAGCGGTACTTCTCCGTCGCGTCGACATCGGCCGCAGGTGTCATCGAGGCGACCAGAGCCGTGAGACGGGCCCTCTCGTCGTCGTCCCATTCGAAGGCGTTCCGGCGCGGGTCGGCGGCGGACCACGGCAGCGCCCAGGCTCGAAGTTCTTGGTGGATGGACGTGGTTTACCCCCGAAGTCGGACGTGGCGGAACAACCGACCGATGATCCCGACGAAATCGAGCCGCGTCACCCGAATTCGTGGACCCCGACCGGTGCCTCCCGCCGCCCAACCGCCTTCGCCACGGCGAGGACGTTCACCCGTACATGGCTGAGCGCATTCACCATGTACGCCGACACACGGTGCTCCTTCGCGAGGAGTTCACGGCGTCGGCGGGCTCGGTGGAAGTCGCCGTCGAGGGTGGGACCTCGGCGTGGTGGACCGGGCGGTCCATTATCGCGGCGGCCACGACGTCGTCGGAGAAGGCATCCGCGCAACACACGGCCGGGGCCCATCGCCCGGAGCACTCACGCTCGTCCCGGCATCGCCCCGCGCCCCTCGCGACAGCGCGCCGGGAACGGCGGCCGCAGATCCGTACGCACGCTCCAACTCATGCCGGCGGACGCGGCTCATGCCCTTGAGGATCGTCCCCGCCCGCGCGCTCCGTTCCCGCGACGCCCCCGCACACCCGGCCCGGACACAGGTGGGTGGCTCACGGGCGCGGCGGCGGCCTCAAGGGAACGTGACGACGACGTCCGCCACGGGAGGGCTCGGCACGAGGAACTCGACCGCCGACCGGCACACACGGCGGACGAGCCGCGCGCCGACCACCGAGGTCGCCGCCCGAACCCTTGGCCCCGGATGCGGGATTTCAACGGTGATGAAGGAGTTGTCGGCGTCCGTGACGCGACGGCGACGGCGGCCGACCCGACCGCTCAGGCCCCGGGGCTGCGGGCGGCGACGCGAGGGGCGTGGGGAGCGAGCAGATGTTCCACGCAACGCGGCAACCCGGCGTCGGAGTCGATCATGTGCATCCACGGGATGGGCGCCATGACGCGGGCGAGTTCGTCGGTCACGGTCGTCTCGAGGGCCTCGCGTAGTTCGTCGGGTATCGGGTCGTCCACCAGGCACAGCCATCCCAGGGCCGCGCTCACCCGCACCTCCGCCGGCCGTCCCGGGTCCGCCCAGCACGTCCGCATCCATGCGACGGCCTCCTCGTCCGGGTGTTCCCGGGCGAGTTGGGCGATTGCCAGGACCAGACACGCCCGCACCGGCGCGACCTCCTCCACGCGCAGGCGACCGTGCAACGCCGCAGAAATCCGGCCGACTTCGCCGGAGGCGGCGGCGAGGACGTAGGCCGCCACGCAGCGCACCTCGGGGTCGGCGTCGTCGAGCAACGCCGTCACGATCCCCGCGTCCGCGGTGATCGCATCCCGTGCCGCGGCGATCGACCAGTTCTGCAGGTAGCCGCAGGCGGGGAACGCCCACTCGTCGTCCGCGTAGCCGACCACGAGCAGGTCCCCGCGCCCGAATCCGTGGTTGTGGATGCGGCGGGCCACTCCGCCGACCAACCACAACACCTCGGACCGGTGATGCGTCGAGGGATCGGCGGCCATGCGCAGCAGGAACGGTACCGCCAGCGCCCCCGGCGCGGACGGCTGCCCCGCATGGCACACGCAACCCCACAAGCCGCGGATGACCGAAAGCACGGTCGGGGCATCCGCCGACCGAAGCCGCCCCAACTCCTCGGCGATTTCCTCGCCGGGCCCAAACACGTGCGGAAATCGCGACCACGGCACCCGATCGAACTCGAACCCGTCCCACACCTCGACCGGCATCCGCGCCATCACCACGCGCACGTCCCGCTCGGTCCCCCGCCACTCCTGTGACCAGGTTTCCGGCAACGGCCCACCGATCGAGGCCTCCTGCGAAGACTCACCGGCCCAGGCCTCCCGCAACGAATCGGTCCAGGCCTCGTGCAACGCCTCGACGTCGACATCCTCGTTCATCCGCACCCGTCCCCAAGGCTCGTCCCGATCACCACCGCAGCCCCCACGCCCGACGTTCCGGCACCGATCGCCGGCCCGACGACGCCGGACACCGCAACGCGGCCCGGCCCTGCGGTCGCACGGCGCGAGCGGCGCGCCCCCACACGAACGCCCCCGCATCGACGCCCTCTCGCCCGGGGAAGACGCACAGGCATGCACGAAGGGCCGTAAGCAGCCGCCCCCACGCGGGAACAAGGTCTCCGGCAGCGTCGGGACGCTATCGGTCGCCACCGACACGAACGCGCTGCATCCCCTGGGCGCCACCGGGCAGAGTCCGCAGCCGGCCGTGCAACCGCTCGGCGAACAGTGCCTCCCGTCGACGAAGTTCGTCGTCGGTGTCGTCCGGACCATGCGGCCGTCACACCGTGACCGGGCGACACCGTCGTTCGGTTCGGTGACCACGTGACCGGTCCGAACCGGCGCCGCCGTGACACGACGACTCCCGTATCCCCCGGGCCTTACCGGGGGCCACCCCATGCCATGCGGGTCGTGGCAGGCAGACCCGGTCCCGAACAGGTGCCCGGCGCGCGGGGAGGACAGCCGGCCCCGGCCGACGACGGGGTCCCGGTCGGCAAGGCCCGGCGCCCGCGATCCCAGAGTTCGCAGGTGGGCAAGCCGCCACCCTTTCGGGGGACTTCGCTCCCCTGTTTCCGTGACTAGCATCGTCCCAGTCGGCCCGTGCAATTGCATATGGCGTTGCACGGCGGCGCGGCGCCTCCCTTCGAGGCGTGCGGATCGGCGGATGAGGAAGCGGTGATGGACGTGCGCGAGGGTGTCTACGGTGGGCCGGCGGCTTCGTTGGGTGTGACGGAGTGGGTGAAGAGTGCGGCGAGTTCGGCGACGGGTCAGTGTGTGGAGCTGGGCGTGGTGCCCGGTGGTGGTATCGCGGTGCGGAATTCGCGGGATCCGCAGGGGCCGGCGTTGGTGTACACGAGGGCGGAGGTGGCGATGTTCGTGGCCGGGGCCAAGGCGGGCGAGTTCGACCGTCTTCTCGAATAGCGACCTGCTCGCGGTGTGATCGTGTGATCGGCGGACGGGGGTGTGCGCCTTTGGAATACTGGCGCGTACACCCCCCTTTCTTGTTCCGCTGGGAGTCGCCGCGTGTCCCTGTCCCCCGACCCCGCCCCGGGTGCGCCGCGCGAGGCCGGTCCGGATCCGCTGCCCGATCGGCCGGCTGCGGCGGTGAAGGTGTTGGGGTCGATGCTGCGTGATTTGCGGCTGGAGAGCGACATGGGGCTCAAGGCGGCAGCCGACGTCGTGCGCGGGTCGGCGTCGAAGGTCTCGCGGCTGGAGCGGGGCGAGAGTCCGCCCAAGCACCGCGACGTGATGGAGTTGTTGAAGGCGTACGGGGTGCGGGAGCCGGGCACGTTGGCCACCGTCGAGGACCTGCTGCGCAAGGCCGTCCAGAAACCGTGGTGGCACCGGTACGCCGACGTCACCCCGGGCTGGTTGCGGCGGTTGATCAGCCTGGAGGAGTCGGCCACCCGGATCAGCACCTGGGAGGTCCACGTGGTCCCGGGCCTGCTGCAGACCCCCGACTATGCGCGCGCGGTCATCCGCAACGGCCTGCCCGACGCCGACCCGCGCGAGATCGAACAACGCGTGGCGTTGCGGCGCGGCCGCCAGGAGGTGCTGGGCAACGGCCAACGCACCCAGACGCTCGTCGCGTTGCTGGACGAGAGCGTGCTGGCGCGTCCGGTGGGCGGGCCGGCGGTGATGGCCGATCAGATGCGGTTCCTGCTCGAGGCGATCGAACGCCGCCGGATCCAGGTGCGGATCGTGCGCTTCGCCAAGTCCGCGACGCTGACCCCGCCGTCGTCGATGACGCTGTTGCGGTTCGCGCACGGCGGCCTGCAGGAGTTGGTCTACCTCGAACACGTCGAGGCTGCCACCTACCTGAGCCGGGTCAAGGACGTCGAACGCTACCGCGCGCTGCTCGAATCGCTGTACCTGGCGGCGGAATCACGGGCCCGCAGCAAGGCCATGATCCGCGAAGCCCACGACCGCTACCGCGCCGAACAGCGGGCAGTCACCGGCTGAGTGCCGGACGACGCACGGCGGGGGAAGCACCACCGCCGCGACATCAACGCGATCCGCTACCTCACGCAACGGCTTCACGTGGCCCGCTTCCTACGAACTATCCGATGCTCCCCGGGGACTTCGGGTTCTTCAGCCGCCGGGCCGCGATCGCCGTGACCACCAAACGCCTCACCCGCAAGGGAGCCACCGTCGCCCGCACCGCCGACCCGGGCGCGACCGCGAACAGCAGGCCGCCCGACGAACGCGTTCAACGAGCCGTTCGAGACGGGGCCCGAGAACCGGTCCGGCGTCCGAGGCACTGCCCCGCGCCGGACCGAATGCGGCATCACCACCACGGGCCGGGCCCGACGCGTGGGCACCCGGGGCCACCGCCCGACTGATCAGGCGGCTCATGCGAGGATCCCCCTTGTCAAGGGAGGTCGACGGCATGGGCACCTGGGGCATGGGGCCGTTCGAGAACGACACGGCGGCGGATTTCTCCCTCACCCTGGATGAGACGGACGCGAGCGCACGCGAAGCCGTCATCCGTCGGGTCCTTCGCGCGGCGGTCCGCGCCCAGGAGCACCTCGAGGAAGCCGTCGCCGCGGCCCGCCTGATCGCGGCTCGACAGCCCGCGGGTGAGCCGGTCGACGATGTCTTCGGCCCGAAAGAGCCGATGCCGGCGTTCACTGACGACGTTCGCGTTCTCGCGGTGGAGGCTCTCGACCGCGTCGTGGCAGAAGGGTCCTACATCGCCGAGCTTTGGGACGAATCCGGCGAAGGTGAGCGCTGGCGACGCAGCATCACGAACCTGCGATCGATCCTTGATCCCCCGCCTTGGCACGGAACAGAACCCCTCTTCGAGATCTAGTGCTGCACCGCGTCCGCGCGCTCGCCCAAGCCGATGGTCTCGCCCGGCAGGAGACGGTCCGGCGCGCAGCCGCGATCGATGTGCAGATGGACGTGCGGTGCGGCCCGCGGACCGATGAGGGTGGGGTCGCGGGTTCGGTCAGCGGACGCGGGCGACGCCGCCGTATTCGATGAAGTCCTTGCCCTGGAGGATGCGGGGTTCGGTGTCGGGGCACCAGTCGGTGACCTCCATCAGCCCGGGCGGGACGATCTCCAGGCCTTCGAGGAAGTCGTGCACCGCGGAAGGGGGCCGCACCTCGCCCCAGTTGCCGCCGGTGGCCTCGTCCATGAAGTCGGTGACGCTCCGGCGGACGAGGGGGTTCTCGCTGACGAGTTGGCACACCACCAGGAAACTGCCCGGGCACAGCCGCTGCGCGACCCGGCGGATCAGGGCCTTGGGGTCGTCCTCCTCGGGGATGCAGTGCAGGACGGAGACGAACAGCGCGGCGACGGGCCGGTCGAAGTCGATCATCGAGCGGACGATCGGGCGGTCGAGGATGTCGTCGGTGTCGCGCATGTCGGCCTGCAGGAACAGGGTGCTCTCGTCGTCCTCGTCGAGGAGGGTGCGGCCGTGGGCCAGGACGGTGGGGTCGTTGTCGACGTACACGACCCGGCAGGAGGGGTCGACGGCCTGGGCGACCTGGTGGACGTTGTCGCGGGTCGGCAGCCCGGAGCCGTGGTCGAGGAACTGGCGCACGCCGTGGCGTTCGGCGAGCACGCGCACCACCCGGCGCAGGAACGCGCGGTTGTTCAGGGCGAGGGCGCGGGTGTCGGGGACGATCCGCAGGAGGTCCTCGCAGGCGCGGCGGTCGGCGACGTAGTTGTCGGTGCCGCCGAGGTAGTAGTCGTACATGCGGGCGACGCTGGGGGTTTTGGTGTCGATGGGCGGCGGATCGAAATCCGTGTCCTCGTGCATGGTGTCCCCTCGACGTCCGCGCCACCTCCCGCCAGGGTGACGTTTGCCCATGCTAGGGGCCCCGCCGGCAGGACCGCCGGTACTCCGTGGAGTGAACCGCCCTCCCGCGGGGGTGATTTCGGCGTGGCGGCGGCGAAACGGGCGCGCGTGCGGAGCGGGAACGCTCGAAAGGGGGCGCGCGGCCGTCGCCAGCCGTAGCGGGTCGGGCGAGAGACCGCGGGCGGGCCGTGGTGTCCGCGTCGGACGGTGTGGGTCGCCCGGGTGCGCGGGATGAGCGGTCCGTCAGGCGGGGTGGGTGCGTTCGAGGTCGCGGATCATCGCGGCGGGCAGGGCCTTCTCGGCCAGGACCAGGTGCAGGGCGACGGTGGGGGCGTCGACGCCCATCAGGTCCGCGGTACTGGTCAACGTCATGCCCAGGCGGTAGTGCAGGACGAGGGCGTCCAGTTGCTCCGGCGGCAGGGCGTGGTGCAGAAGGTCGCGGGAGGGGCGGGTGTCGGGGGCGCCGGTCGCGGCGGCGTCGACGGCTTCGGTCAGCACGTTCCAGGCGTACCCGTTGGGGTTGGCGGTGCGCAGGATCTCCTCCCAGCGCGCGGCGAGTTCGGCGAAGGCGCGCTCGACGGCAATGTCGGCGCGGTAATGGTCCTGGACGCGGGTGTGGGCGTAGCGGTGGTAGGGGTGGTGGTGGCGCAGGCGGAACGCGGTGAACGCGGCGGAGGCGGTGGGTGGGGCCGGCCGTGACGTGGTCATGGGGCTGCTCCGTGGGGTGCGGGGGCGGGCGTCGTCGGGTGGTGGCGTCCTCGCGGGAGGTCGGGCGGCCCGGGGACGGGCCGTCGGGGGTGTTCAGGGCGTCGGGGGTGGTGGTGTGGTCGGTGGCGTGGCGGTGGTGTCGGGTTTGGCGGCGAACTGGATGCGTTGGGCGGCGGCGAGGTGGTGGTCCGGGCTGCGCTCGCTCACGGGCACGGTCGGGTCGAAGGGATCCGCGACGGCGGCGGCGAGGGTGTCGTCGGGCGGAAACGGCGACGGTGGTGTGGCCGGGGACGTGGGGTGCGGGTCGGGCGAGGAGGGGCGGGGTGCCTCGCCGATCTGGTGTGCCAGTCGGTCGTTCTCGGCGCGCAACTGCTCGTGCAGGTGGTTCAGTTGCCGGGGCGCGTCTCCGCGGTGGTAGGCCTTGGCCAGTGATGTGGCCAGGGTGAGGATGACGTCGGCGGGTGTGGTGCCGTCGGGAGTGTCGCGGCCGCGTGCGCGGCCCTCGCGTTTGCGGGCGTTGGCGGCCGTCGCTCGGCACTCCTTGCCGCAGTACTCCGGGGGGCGGCCCCGGCCGGTGGGCGGCAGGGTGAAGTGCTTGCGGCAGGTGGGGCAGATCGTGGAGGTCGCGCGGGAGCCGGCGCCCATGTCCATCTCCGTTCGCTCGGGGCGCCCCGCCCCGCCGTGCCCGCCCCGGGGATCGGGTGGGCACGGCGAGGTGGGCGGACAAGGTTGTGCCGGCGGACCGGCGGGGGCGTCGGGCTCAGCGCAGGCGGATCCGCGCCCAGCGGATCGTGGAGCGCCCCATGAACGCGGCGGCCGCCACCGCCAACCCCACCGCGACGGGGTGCGCGGCGCCGCCGGGTGAGGCGGCCCACCAGGACAGTGCCGCGGCGGGCGCTGCCGCGCCGAGGCGCAGCCTCACGTCCCAGATGTCGATGCCGCGAGTTTCCGCGCCACGAGGACGTGGAATGATATATTCGATTGGCGGCAACGGTTCGCGCGTGAATCGTCGACGCAGTGATTCGAGCATTGGAATATCCGTTCGGATTTTGGGCCCTGGGTGCGCCTCAATCGCACCCGGGGCCTTTTGCGTTCGGTCGAACCCCGCCATTCAAGCAGGCGCGGGCGGCCGGCCGCCACGCATTCGGCCCAACGCCCCGCACCTGGACAAACAGGCTTCAATTCCTCGAACGCCCGCACGACGGGCGTCCGTGAAAATAGGATGAATCGAAATGCGGCGACGCGCTTTCGAATTCGATCACCGCGAGGACGTCGAATGGCCGGGACGACGGCGCCGTCGGTCGATTCCGCTCAACCGCACTCGGAGGCCCGAACCGTCATCCCCGAAGGCTTTCACTCGCACGGGTGAATATGCGATTGCATATGCAAGGGGACATCTTCGAAATCGTCGTGCCACGTGACGCGGAGGGCGTGTTCACCCGGCCTCGACGCGGCCGATCGCCCACCCAGCGTATCCCGACACCCCGACACCACCACGAGGCACGAAGGCTCGTCGGAACGGAACCCCGAGGGTCTCGGCCCTGCTCGACGGATCATGCGCTCAGGCTCGTGCTCGTCGGCGAGTTCTCAAAACGGCGGGTCGTCGTCGTATCCACCCACGGCCGCGCCGCGGGCGTACCGTTCGCGGGCCACGACGTCGTCCGCGGTCTCCAGGTCGCCGGTGTCGTGACCCCAAGCCCTCAGCGCCGCCAAGGCGCGGTCCCGGTTGTGCGGATCGGTGCTCGTGGCCAGGAGACGGCGGGCGTGATCGGCCAGTTCGCTGCGATGCCCGCCCAGGAGAGGGTGTTCGGAGAGGGGGACGACGGCGACGAGAGCCGCGTCGCGGACGTCCGCGTTCTCGTGGCCGAGGAAGGGCCGGACAGCGGCGAGGAACACCGGCCGCAGGTCCCGAAACGCCCGCATCTCCTCGTACTCGTGGAGGAACCGCTCCCCGTGCCGGCGTTCGCCGATGGCGACGCATTCGTCGTCCGCGTCGCGGGCGGTGTCGCCGAGCCATTCCAGCAGTCTCACCAGCGTCGGGCGGCGGGACGGAGCGGCGGTGTCGGGGTCGAAGTCGCCTGCGGTGAGGTGGGGTTGGTCGAGGATGGCCGCGACGTAGCGGGCCACGGGCACGGTGGCCTCGTAGATGGTGTTCTGGTGGGTCACCTCCCCGAGCGCGTCGGTCACGGCGTCGGCCCGGACGGCCGGGTCGGGGTCCAGGAGGCGTGCCAGCGCCTCCGGCAGGAACTCCCCCGTCCCAGGCCCGGTGCCCAGGGATGCCCAGTCCGTGCCGTCCAGTATCCGGCGGTGGTGGGGTGGCCCGTCGAGAGCGGGTTCTCCCGTCGGCCTGCCGTTCTCGCTCACACCCGGAGATTACGGCGTCGCCGGAATCAAGTTGCCCGGGGGCATCGCGGCGGGCGTGTTCGATGGCCGGGTGGGCGGACCCACCAGGCGTTGGAGGGGATGTCGTTCCTCGACCACGCCGTCGCGGGGGCACTGCGCGGATGGCGAGGGGTCTTCGGCGGGGAGAAGTCCGCGCTCGTGGACGTCTACTGCTCCCGGGCGACGGGGGCGGGGTACACGAGCATCAGCCGGTTCGGGCCGGCCGGCGCGGTGTGGGAGATCAGTGCCGGTGTGGGGGTCCGGGGCCGCGCGGTCCATCCCTCGACGTTCACCGTGTGGATCTCGCGCCACGCGCCGTCCTCGAGGACGGCGAGCCTGACAAGGGCGTCGTACGCCGGCGGTTCCCACGCCTGGGGGTCGTCGTGGTCGTCCGGGTCGTCCTCGGGTCCGCTCCAGACCCCCGTCGCCCACGCCGCGTGGAGCCGGCCGTCGTGCACCGCCAGGACCGGCCGCCCCGTGCCCGCGGTCCGCGCGAGCACGACCGGTTCCAACCAGGTGCCGCCCTGCTGGGCGGCGGTGTGCACGATCGTGGCGGCATCGCGTTGGTCGTCGTCGTATCGGCGGAACAGCATGTGCAGCCGCCCCCATGGAAGGCGAGGTCGAAGTCGAACCTGTCGCCGACGGGCAGGGGCGCTTCGTCCGACCAGGACGTGCCGTCGAACGTCAGGTGATACACGACGGCGGTGTGCCGGTACCGGTACGCGGTGCCCACGAACGTGTCCGACAGGCGGGGCGAGGACGTCTCCCGCACCCCGTCCGGGACTTCGACCGAGGGGTCGAACCCGTGGAAGACGAGATGAAGCAATCCGTCGTGGACCACCAGAGCGGGCCGTCCACTGACCAGTCGACTGACCGCCCGCGATTCCCAACCGCCGTAGCGGCCCGACGTCGCCAACATCAACACCGGGAAATCCTCGTCGGGCTCCCGCGTCAGGTACGCCAGGTACAGCCGGCCGCCGAACGACGCGAGCGCCGGCGCGGTCCCCGTATGCGCAACCTCGATACGCCGACGCTCCCCCCACTGCCCGCCTCCCCCGAAGGCCGGGGTGAACACGCTCCACCACAGATGCCGGCCGTACCCCAGGGAATCGTTGTGGACGCAGTGCACCCGACCGTCGAGCTCCGCCAACACCGCCACGCCGCCCTCCACCGGGTCGGACGACACCACACTGGGGATCGTTCCCCTCCCGGGCTTGAACGTCGACCACATCAACTCGAAATCCACCAACATCCCCGAACCCCCCGCTTCCGCGCACGAACACGCGCCTCCGCGAGAATACGGACCCCTCCGCCGGGACTCCTTCGAATATCGGGATCCCCGACCAACCCCGTCGACGCAACGCCGGTTCGAGAAGGCGGACGACCAAGTGCGGGGGAATACACCCGGATACGGCCCGGGCCCGATGGTCGAGATCGTCAGCGTCCACAGCGGCGCAGCCCGGGCCCCGTCTGCGACAGCACCCGGGCACCGAAGCGTCCGCTGAACGCGCACCGACAGCGTGGTCGGCGGGCTGCCGGCCGGCGTGGAGCGGACGACCCGCTGCCGCCGCCCCCGTGGTACCCGTTCCGGCCATCCAGAGAGGCGTTCCGGTATACGCTCGCGCGGCTGCCCGCCGTCCGGGAACCGTGGCTACGGGCGATCCACGACCGACGAACGACCCCCACCGCGCCACCCGACCCGCACCGGGGCCCGGAACTTCGTTGCCGCGGCCGCCGGCGCCGTGGAGGATCGACCCCATGTCCTCCTCCGCCGCACCGCCGTTCCCGCTCGCCCCGGACGCGACGGCACGGTGGTGCCGGGATCGGGCGCGGGCGATGGACCACGTCCTGGCGGCGGTTGCCGCGTCCCGATGGGTGGACGAACTCGTGTTGCGCGGGAGCGTGTTGTTGCGGGCGTGGTACGGGTCCGCCGCGCGCGACCCGGGCGATCTGGACTTCGTGGTCACCACGAGTGGGTGGCGGCCGCAGGACGGCCGTACCGCGCGGATGTTCGCCGAGATCGCGCGCCGCGCCGAGGAGTCGTCCGCCGCGGACCCGTGCGGCGTGCGGGTGTTCGCCACGTCGACGTCGGACGAGGAGATCCGGGACTACGACCGGATGCCCGGTCGTCGACTCGGTGTGCGGTGGCGGTCCGAGAGGCTGCCGGGCGGGACGGTGCACCTGGACTTCGCGTGCGGCGAACGATTGCCCAGCGCACCGGCGTTGGTCGAGATCCCGTCGTCGGACGGGACAGAGACGCATCTGCTGCTCGGGGCCACGCCCGAGCAGTCGTTGGCGTGGAAGCTCCTGTGGCTGATCGAGGACGATCCGCCGCGGGGCAAGGACGTCCACGACGCAGCGCTGCTCGCAGAACGCGTCTGCCTGTCCACCGCGTTGACGCGGGCCACGTTCATGGCGTGGGACCCCACGTACGGCGGGCGCGCGTTCACCCGGGACGCGCTCGGGCTCGATCGGGTGGACTGGGCCGAATTCCGCCTGGCGTACCCGCGATTCGCCGAAGGCGATCCTGCGGCGCGGCTGGTGCGGGCGCTCGCACCCGGCTTCGTCGCGGGATCGCCGATGATCACCGAGGGCGCCGGCCGGCACGACGTCGGCATCGAACTCCCCGGATGAGCCAGGCCGGGCGAATCCGGCTCCGACCGGCACCGCGTCGTCCGGGGCGAGTGTGAGGCGTGCTCGTCCGCTCGACCGGGCCCGCTCGCGGTGTCCATGCCACGCGGCGAGCGTGGGAATGCCGCAGTGTCGCAGGTCGGCGGTCTTCGCATGTGAGAGCAGCCGGGCCGCGACGAGGTGCCGGTCGAGCACGTCCTCCCACAGCCGCGCGATACCGGCCTCCGCGCGCGGCCACATCGATCGCCCCCCGAGTGATGGCCCGTCATCGTCGGCGCTCGTTCAGGGCTTCAGCGTGGTGGCTCGTGGGACCACAGGTGCGTCGTCGGCACGAGTGGTGGCGGGGGGTTCGTGTGCAACAGGACGGCCAGGGCCTCCTCGACGCGGCCGAGGTCGACGAGGTGGTGGGCGAGGTCATGACCGATCCCGCGGTCGTGCTCTTGGAGGACGGTGACGGCCTCCTCGGTGCGCCCGGCGCCGGCGAGCAGGCGTGCGATGTCCTCCGCCGCGTACCAGGTGTCACCTTCGGAGTGGGCGCGGGCGTGTTCGACCGCCTCGTCGACGCCGCCGCGGGCGGCGATCAGCGGCAACCGTATCCGGTACAGCTCCCACTCGTCCTCACCCCCGCGCCGGGAATGGAGGGCGTCGAGGTGGGCCAGGCCGTCGGCGGGGCGGCCCCGGTCCAGGCACAGCTCGGCCAAGGCGTGGAGAATCCAGTCGTCGCCGGGGTGGGCGTCGGCCCGGGCGCGCATCACGGCGATCGCCTCCTCTCCCCGTCCGTGCCGGACCAGGAGCTGCGCGAGATCGTGGGCCGAGTTCGGGTCCCGGGCCGCGGGGCCGTCGGCCGGCCCGTACACGGCGATCGCGCCCTCCACGTCGCCACCCTTCTCCAACAGCTCCGCCAACCGCCGTATGGCCTCCTCATGCCCGTCGCACGCGGCGTAGGCGCGCAGTTCCTCGACCCGGCCGTGCCGCGCCAACAGGTCGGCCAGTTGGTCTCGGCCGTTGACCGAGACGATCTGCCGGCGGTGGAGCAGGGCGACGGCCTCGTCGATGCGGCCCTGGCGTTCGCGGATCGTCGCGAGCAGGCCGAGCGCCGTGTCGGGATCGAGGCCGCGGCAGCACCACGGGCTATCGCAGTGGTGGTCGGCTCGCATCAGGCCGGCGAGCAGCGCGGCGGCCTCCTCGTCGCGGCCCGCAACACAGGCGACGTCGACCAGGGCGGTGGCGAGCACCCAGTCGTCGACATACGGCACGAGCAGGTCGAACGCCTCCTCGGCGCGGCCGTGCCGGGCGAGCAGCCTCGTATAGGCGTCCAAGGCCATCGGGTGCCCGGCCTCCATGCGCGTCCGGGTGATGTCGATCGCCTCGTCGGCGCGGCCCCAGCCCTCCAGCAACCCGGCCGCGGCAACGACGGCCGTCCACCAGCCCGTTGCCACATACGGAGCGAGCACCTCCCACGCATCGCCCTCCCGGCCCCGATCACCCAGCACCCGTGCCCACGCCAACGCGCAGAACCACTGCCCGCGTCTGGCCTGCGCCTCCACCACGTCGGCACGGCCTCGTTCGAGCAACCGCGCAACCAGCTCCGGCGGAACGTAACCGGACCGCGTCCGGGCCCGGAAGTCGAGATCGTTGGCGTCCACGACCGGGCAACATAGCGCCCGACCCCGACACAGAGCCGACACCACCGACGACCTCGCATCGGACCGGTGGAGACCACCGGCAGGACCCCGCGCCGGGTCGTGGGTCGACGCTGCGGGACCGGTTTGGGCCGAGAGGTTGTCCGCGTGCCGACGGGGGTGTTCCCTCGGTCGGGACCGGTACACGTCCGGTGTAGCGCGGGGGCAGCGAGTAGGGCGTCAGGCCATGGGTTCGGGCTGGTCAAGCAGTCGCGGCCGACGGGCACGGCGCAGCGGCGGGTGCAAGTGGCGCGGTGGTCGAGGACGGTGTGGGCAGTGTGGCGATGGCTTCGGGCGACGGTGGTGCGGAAGGCCGCGGTGGGAGGGCCGGCGTCGCTGGGAACGGCACTTGTGGCGTTGCCCGTTCGTCCGTGCGCTCCGGGTGGTTCCAGGCGGTCGGTATCGAGACGAGCTGTTGGCTCTGGCAAGATTTTCGTAGCCGGAGATCGTCTTGGTTCGGTGGGTGCTCGAAGCGCGTCGCGGTCTGCCGTTCCACTGGCCTGGATGGTCGCACGGCTACTGAACCGGACCAGCCAACGTTTCGATCGACAGAGGCGGGCAGCTCTCCTCTGTCCGGGTAAGGCTTGCCAGCTCTTCCGAGGGTTCGTCACCATCGCGAAGGGCCAGGACGTATGCCCTTGCATCCCGCAGACTCAGCCGCGGGGCCTGCTTCCGCAGGTGGCTCATCGCGGCCACGACCCCGGCGGAGTGCATCAGTGCGCGAACGGACGAGGCCAGTGGGTCGGGCGGTCGGATGCCCTTGATCTGCTGGAGGTAGAGCTCCTCCCAGTTCTCGGCTATCCACGTGGTAGCGGGGACGTGGTGGATGCTGCCGTCGTGCCGGTCCACCAGGTAAGGGCCGCTGCCAATAAGGCTGTCGCGAACATCACGGCTGTGGGCGTACTCCGCCGAGTTCCAGAAGACGAGCCAGCCGACCGCATGCTCCTCCACGTCGCAGACGGCGAGCTCGCGGAGTGGTCCTGCCCACGTCAGCCGTTCTCGGGCCAGCAGGGACTCGACAAGCTCGACGGCGCGTTCCTTGGAAATCACGCGTCCATCATTCACCGCAGGTCAATCGGGTTTCGGGGGGCGTGGCCGCACCCGCGTCGAGATCTCAGACGCGGTCTTCAGGCCGTGTAGCGGCGGCGGAGGTGAGCGATCAGTACGACCCGGTGGCGGAGGAGCGGCACTCCGGCACGTCCTGCCATGATGCGCTTCTGTAGCTTCACGTCGGTGATGCGGCCTTCGTTGACGCCGGAGTTGTAGTGCGTTGTGATCCCCTGGCAGACCGCGTGCTGGTCTTCGCGTAGGGCGGTGGCGATCCCGACGAGAGGCGGCAGTCCGCTGGTAGTGAGCTGGTCGAGCCAGCCCGGGAGGGGTGTGCCGTCGCGGGCGTCGATGGCCGAGGCGCCGGGGACGTCCGGGCGCGGCGTCGGCTCCTCGGACCGGATTACAGCGCCGACAGATCGTCGGGGCGAGGGATGACGGTCGTCCGGCTGCCCGGTCGTGATCACGGGCCGAGCGCCGCGCTTTCCCACTCGGTCCGCCGGCCGCACGTGCGCACCGCGTGGCCGGCGGGCCGACCATCGTCCCGGACACGGCCAGGTGCGAATGCAGTCCGCGATGGGGCACGCCGTCGCCGAGGTCGAACGCACCACCGGCGCACGCATCGACGTGGACGGCACGCGCCAGGTCCCGTTCGACGACTTCTTCGCGTTCAATTTCCTCACCTCGGAAAATGCCTCCTCGCTTCGACACCGAAGGTCGAGGCCGGTTCGTGCCCACGTCGAGCCGGGACGCCCCATCCGGGCCTCCGTGAAGGGGGCTCGCGTCAACGGGTGAACTTGCTCCCGACATGGACCCTTCTGTGGGCTGTTGCAGTGATCTAGCGCCTAGCCTCGGGCTGGCGCGCCGATGAGGACCGCCACACCACTCCCCTGAAAGGGCGATCATGACCACCGCCACCGCTGATCCGACGACCCTCAAGCTGGACCGGATGTTCGACGCCACCGATGCCGACGGCGACGGCTCCGTCGACTGGAGCGACTACCAGCGTCTCGTCGACCGCTACCTGAGCACCTACAAGATCGACAAGAGCGACCGTCGCGCGCAGGCGCTGACGATCGGGTACCAGATGCAGTGGGCCGAGCTGCTGCGCCACGCGGACGGCGTCGACCGCCTCTCCAGGGAGCAGTACCGCCACGCCAGCCGGACGGCGAGCGTGGACACCAGCCGCTTCAACATGGTCGAGGGTGTTCCGCACGCCGTCTTCGACATCATGGACACCGACGGCGACAACACCATCGGCAAGGCCGAGTTCAAGAAGTACCTGGATGTCTGGAACATCACCGACCCCAGTGCCATGGACACCTTCCACGCGCTGGACACCGACGGCGACGGAGCCATCAGCCGGCAGGAATTCATCCGCGCCGTGCGGGAGTTCTTCTACTCCCCGGACCTCGAGGCCCCGGGCAGCCTGTTCTTCGGGCGCCTGTCCCGCTGACACGCGGGGTTTGTCGACCGGTACGGCGGGCCCGCAGGACGCGCGCCGAGTCGACGACGGCCTGATTTTCACAGGCGGCCCTCTCGGGCACCGGTTGGGAATGCGGTCCGGCCCAAAACCATGGATGGTGGCTCCGGGCCGGACCGCGTTCGACCGTACGGGGCAGGGTTTCCCGGCCTTCGCCGTCCTACCCGGCATCGGCGGTCGGGTCGAGGGGCGTATGCGGCCGGTCGCGGTGCCCATCCGGATCGACGAGGCCGACGCGCTGCCGCGCGTGCTCCCGGACGGCGACATCGACGACGGGAGCGACACGTTCCGAAGCCGGCATGACGGTGCGGGCAGCTTTGCGCGCGGCGTCTTTTCTGCGATTCGCAACCCCATCGCTCACGAACTTGATCACGAGTTGGAGGAGAACGAAGCACTTGAGCAGCTAGCAGCGTTCAGCATCCTCGCCCGGTGGATCGATGCCGCAGGTGTCGAGGCCGTCTCGTGAGCTTGCGCAGTCGGTAATACGTCGAGGAGCCGGCGTGCATTTGACGGGTCGTCCCTGATCAGTCCTGTGGTTCCGGGTCGGTGAGGGTGGTCGCTGCCTCGCGGATCGCCGCGCGGACGGCGCGGGTGGGTATCAGGTGGTCGGCGATCCCGTCGGACGTTGCCGGTGGTCGCAGCCAGGTCACCCGCGCGTCCGGGTCGGCGCCGGGCATCACCACCCAGGAGCCCACCCCGATCTGACGCGGCCCGCATCGGAGTTCGTCCTCCGGTACGGATTCGTGGGCGAGGGGCGGGACGAGGATCCCGACGCAGCGCGAGCGTTGATCGAGCACGACCGCGCCCAGCGGCACGCCGCGCTCGCGCAGCACCCGCAACGCGGCCAGGCCCAGATGCACGTCGACCGCGATCACGTCGAACAGCACGCCGGTGGCCACCGCCCGCGGACCGGGCTCGAACGCCCTCACTCGACCGCACCCGCCGGAACCCACGCGAGGAGGTCGCGGTGGCCGTCGGCCCGGTCCTCGACACCGACGCGGCCGCCGGCCTCCTCGACCAAGCGCCGCACGACATACAGTCCCAGTTGCCCTGGCGCGGGGGTCACCCCGGGCGCCCGCGTCGTATCGTCGCCGGTCGGCCCGAGGAACACGGCCGGGGCACACGAGGCAGCGTCCGAGACAGCGATACGGGCCCACCCCTGTCCGTGGCGGACGGCCACCTCCACCACGGCGGTCGCGCCGGCGGTACGAACCGCGTACGTCACCAACTCGCCCACGCTCCCCCGGACCAGGTCCAGGACGGCTCCATCGCGCACGCCCCAGCCGATCAACCACCGCACGACCCGGTCGCGGGCCGTGCGCGGCGCGTACACGTTCGCGGCCAACCGGACCCACGCGTGGGCGACACCGTCGCCGTCCGGCGGACGGATCGGGCGGCGGGCTCCGCCGGGCAGCGGCTGCGGGACCGCCACGGCGGCCCGGGACGGGTGAGCACGGGGCATCGAGGCCTCCCTGACGACGGTGGGCCCGCCGCGCGACCGGCACCGGGCGCCGGGCGGCCGGGCCGGGTTCGCGGATCGAGCCCTTGCGGGGGTTCGGGATGCATCAGGCTAGGCGGGCATACAACGGGAGACCCCCACAAAATGTGGGGCTCGTGAACTCGGCCCCGGGACGGGATCCATGGCGCAGCGCACGGTCGGTCAGCGGGTGTCGTATTGGCGGGAGCGGCGGGGTTTGTCCCAGCGTGGGCTTGCGGTTCGGTTGGGGAAGTCGGCGAGTTGGATGCAGAAGGTGGAGTCCGGTGAGCGGGCGTTGGAGCGTTTGCCGGTGTTGGAGGCGGTGGCCGAGGCGCTGCGGGTGGATGTGCAGGTGTTGTTGGGGCGGGAGTTGGTGCGGGACAGCGACTTGTGTCTGGACGGGGTGGAGGTGGCGGCGATCCGGCGGGCGTTGGAGCGGTACGACCATCTGCTCGCGGTCGCGCCCGGGGTGGTGGATCGGGGGCGGTTGCGGATCGGGGTGCATTACGCGTGGGTGGCGTTCGCGGGCACCGATTACGGCACGCTGGGTCGGACGTTGCCGCATCTGATCGATCGGGCGCAGGCCGCCGTCGCCGGCGCGGACGGCGACGACGCGGCGGAGGCCGCAGGGTTGCTGGCGCAGGCGTATCAGATCGCCTCGTCCACGTTGCGCAAGCTGGGCGAGAACGAGTTGGCGTGGCTGGCGGCGGATCGCTCGCTCGTGGCGAGCGAGCGTTCCGGTGATCCGCAGCTGACCGGGACGGGCGCGTACAGGGTGGCGAACGCGCTGTTGGCGAAGGGTCGATGCGACGCCGCCCACGATTTGAACCGGCTCGCGGCCGATCGGCTGGCCACGGGTGAGCCGGCGCCGTGCAGGGGTCGGTTGGCGGTGTTCGGGACGTTGGTGTTGCAGGCGGGGATCGCCGCCGCGCGGGCCGGGCGCGACCGCGACGTCCACGCCCTGCTCGCCGAAGCCGACACCGCCGCCCGCCACGTGGGCGAGGGCCGCGACGACTACCGGACCTCGTTCGGGCCCACGAACGTGGGCGTGCACCGGGTGTCGGCGTGCGTGGAGTTGGGCGACGGGGCGGCCGCGATCGCCGCCGCCAACCGGATCGGCCCCGACGGCCTGGCGGGGTTGCGTCCCGAGCGGCGGGCGAACCACCTCGTCGACGTCGCCCGCGCCCACCTGCAGACCGGCGACGCCGAACAGGCCCTGACCGCGCTCCTCGAGGCCGAAGTCCTCGCGCCCGCCGAGGTCCGCTGCCGGCCGCTTGCTCGCAACGTCGTCACCGACCTGAACCGCCGCGCGCGCGGCGCGGCGCCGTGGCCGTTGCGGGAGTTGGCCGAACGCGCTGGACTGCCCGCATGACCACACCCGGCACCGCCCGCGTCCTGTACGTGATCGCCTGCGCCGCCCCGCCCGCCCGCGACGTCGCCGTCCTGGTCCGCCTCGCACAGGAACAGGGCTGGGACGTGTGCGTGATCACCACCCCGAGCGGCCGCGGCTTGGTCGACGTCCCCGCCCTGGAGGCGCTGACCGGGCACCCGGTGCGCAGCGAGTACAAACAACCCGGCACCGACGACATGCTGCCCGCGCCGGACGCGATCGCGGTCGCCCCGGCCACCGTCAACACCATCGTCAAATGGGCACTCGGCATCGCCGACACCCTGGCGCTGGGCCTGATCACCGAGGCCATCGGCAAACAACTGCCCGTGGTCGCGCTGCCGTTCACCAACCGCGCCCAGGCCGCCCACCCCAAATTCGAGCGCAGCATCGAGGAACTGCGCACGTGGGGGGTGAAGGTGTTGTACGGGCCCGACGTGTACGAACTCCACGAACCCGGCACCGGCGGCGACCACCTCCACGCCTACCCCTGGCACCTGGTCCTCGACGAACTCGCCTGACCCGACCGCCGGGCCGAACCTCGTCCCGGTCTGCCGACGCGGGGTTCACTGCGCCGGTGGGCATGGCATGGCCGGTGATCACGACGTCGAGTGCGGTGACGATGTCGCGGCGCGGCGCCTGGCCGCCAGGTCGGTGATGGTCGCCGGTGGCGTCGACGAGGGCACGTCCGCAGGCGGCACGTTCTCGTCCCTGCCGCTCCCGGGTCGGGGCAGGCATCCTGCCGCGGATCCGCCGTTTCCGGGGTTCGACCAGTTCCGGCACAGGTCGTCGAAGTCCTCCCGCAGCTCGGACAGGGCCTCCTCGGCGACCGTGGTCGCCGGGTCGATCAGGTGCACGCCGTCCTCGAAGACTTCGAAGCCGACCCTGGCCCACGCGGCGGTGATCCGCGCCGTGACGCGGTCCCACTCCTCCCGCCCAAGCTCCCGGTCCGGTTCCCGGTCGGAGATTCCGGGCATGCAGGCGACCGCCCGCGTGCCCGGGGACAGGCGTTCGATCGCCTCCGCGGCCAGGATCGGCCCCAGGCCGAAGCCCCGCCACCGCTCGTCCAGGACGACCCGGTCCATGACCAGCAGGTCCACGCCCATGTACTCCAGGTACTCGGCGGCCCGCTGGGCGAAGTCCCCGCTGTCCCGGTCGAGCAGCACGCAGCCGATGCGGTGCAGGTCCGCGGACTCCTCCTCCATCGCCCACCACGCGTTCATCCCCCGGTCCATCCGGACACGGAAGAACACCATCCGCCCCACCGCGACGCCTTCCGGCTCGAACGCCGGACAATCGGTGTCGTCCCGGCCCGGTGCCTCGTCCTCGCAGGAGACCTCGCCGTCCGAGCCGAGCCGGGTCGGGCAGCGGGTGTCGTCGTGCACCTCGTAGCCGTGCCGGACCGTCACCGTCCAGCGTTCGATCGTGCGGTCGTGCGGGTCCCCGCGCAGACCGTGCCGCAACGAGTACTCGAGGTGCAGTTCGGACGGGTCGCCCGGCAGGTCCCGCGCTGTCTTGGTCACCCGGCCAGACTAGAACCGCTTCGACGGCACAGACGCCGACTTGTCATGGTTGCGCCCGCGTCATTGGCCCGTGAGGCGCGGCAGCAGCATCCTCAGGTCGCGGGCGGCGAGTTCGGCCAGGGCGGCGGGGTCGTTCGCGGTCCACTGGTGCGCCGTCCCGAGCGCGTCGGGCCGCCTGCTCCGGGAGGTACCCGGGCGCGGGAAGGCGCCGGTCTCGACGCGGGCGGTGAACACCGACGCCGAGGCCCGCACGGTCGTCCCCGGCCTGCACCCCACCTGAGCCGACGCCACCGCCCGCGCGATCACCGACCTCAACCACGACGTCGCGGGGGCCTTGCGAGGGTGGCGGCGGGTCACCGCGCACCGCCTCGCCACACCGGGTGTCAATCGCGCGTGACGCCCGGGGACGAGCCGTTCTCGTACCGGCCGTGTCGGTGGGGGCATGTACGTTCGCACGCGGCCGCCGGAGACCTTGCCTCCCCACCCGGGTCCGACGGCCACGATCGGCCCGCCCGCCACACGTGCGCACCCCCCTGGCCGGCGGGCCGACCGGCGTCCCGGACACGGGCCCGCGCGGGGGTCGGGCCCCATCCGGGACGCCGCACCGGACAGCACGATCCTCACCTCGGCCCGCCGCTCGACCCAGCAAGCCTGCGGGAGTGGAATCAGGTACTGAATCAGCCCAATTCGAGCTGAATCGGGGTGCCTGTACCAACATTCGGCGAGGCCAGTGCAGTGATCGGGATTCCGAGTTGGGTCGCGATCGGGGTGTAGAGGTCGGTACCGACATCGGTGGACAAGGAGACCAGCAGCGCGTACGTGACCCCTCGTCCGATACGGTCCTGCCGATTGTGGGTCTTCCACCAACCACTGACTGGATAGACGGCCAGAACCCCGCACTCGGCGAGTTGCACAGCCGAGCCTCGCCATACGTCGCTGTGCAGCGAACCACGGTTGCGGTTCTGTGGGCCGAGGAGCCAGTGGTCGTCGTTTTCGAAGGCCTTGGCGGAGGTCTTCGCATCGCCCTCGGTTTCCGCGACCTCGGCAACACAGCGTTCGAAGTCGTCGACGGATTGCAGCGGCGCTTTGATGGCAAATCGCAGACCGTGTGAAGCGTAGGTGTGCGCACCCCGCATGCCGCGACGTCCCGGATTAGGTTCGACCATGTAGGACAGCGTGACGCGCAGTTCGACCGTGGCGTCGGCCATGTCCCGCAACTGGTCGAGCGGCCAGGGCAGTTCGTGGAGGTTGAGCTCGGCCAGCCCGACACGGTTCCCGGCTCGTTGTTCGAAGGGAATCAAGGTGTCCTGGACAACGAGGGTGACCGCGCTCCGAGCGCTCGCGCGGATCCGGTCCTCGGTGGGAACACCCCAACCGTACCGACTCAGCAACTGGACTCGGAGATCATTCTTCTTCGGTCTGGGCCTGCCCGTCTTCTTGTAGAGGCCTCCGGCTCCCGCCTGCATCGCGGGTGTCCATCGTGCCTCATGGACGAGCAGGCCACGTACGGCCTCGGGGCTGAAGTCCGGGTAAGCGGCATGGGCGAGAGCGGCCAGACGCGCGATCTGGGCGGTGGCGGCGCTGGTGGCATTGGCGGCGGAGACCAGCCGGTAGGGATCGCGGTCGGTGGTAGTCACGCACACCACGTCGTGGCAGTCGACATGACCGGCGTCGTTGATGAGCAGGTTGCCGCCCTCAGCGACGATGTCGGGTTTGATCACGGCTTTGGGACCGGTGAACGCAACGGAGGTGCGGCTCCACGGGGAGAGTTCACCGGCCGCGGCCAGTGGCCGGTAACCACGGAACGCGGGTTGAAGCGGTGGGTCGGTGAGCTCGGTGTAGGCACCGACGGCGAGGATGTTGTGTCCCTGGGCGGGTTCCTCGATGCGGGCGAGATCGCATTCGTCGAGATGGGACGAACCGGGCTGGGGGTTGGCGAGGCGTTGATGGGCGTCGCGGATGTTTCCCACGGAAACCACGATCAGGCGCGACGTCGAGGCGTCCGGCGGGTCGAGAAGCTCAATGCGGTCGTCGTGAGTGATGACGGTGGAACCTGCGGCGAGAGCGTCGAGGGTGGCCGACCACAGGGTCGCGGTCCCGTCGATGCCACTCTCCCCATCGGCTGCGATGCCGGTCACGGCCATGGAGAACACGCGGGCCGGTGGTTGCGTCACCGTGGCGGTCTCGGCCGTGAAGATCCCATTGGCGGTGACTTCGGCATAGGTACGTGGTCGAGCGGCAGGTCCGGTGGTGGTCCCGGCGAGGATCTTCACCGATTCCAAGCCATGGGTCAGGACCATGGGTCCCGCACTCTCCAGAGCCGCGGTGAGGTCGCCGAACAGGGCCAGGCCCGCCATTTGTGTGCCGTGTCCGGCGGTGTCGTTGGGGTTGTCGCCCGGTAGAACTGTGTGGGCGCGCCCGTGCAGCGACGGCTTGAGGAGCCGGTGTTCCTGGTTCACGCCGGTGTCGAGAAGACACACCGTGGGGGCATCGGCAGAGGCTGCCTGGACGCGGTCGACGAGATCGAGCGTCAAGTCCCGTCGAAAGGAATGTTCGGCGTCGTGGAACTCTTGGGCGAAGCTGGGTCTGCGGATCTCGACCGGGCAAGCGTTCGTCGCCAACAACGCGTTCAGATCGTCGCCGGTGGACTTGACGTGGGCGATCACGTATTCGCCGACGACGATGGCGTGATCGGTCACCGGCCAGCCGTGTACGTCCGCGACGTCTCGAAGGGTGTGGATCGGGTCGACAGGGGGGAGCCGGGGGTCGAACCACAGTTCCCACCAGCGCTCTTCGTCAAGAGGTGGGAGCGGGGTGTCCTCCTGCCACAGATGCGCGATGACGGCACGCTCGATCTGTTCCATGTTGGACACCAGCGATGCCATCTGCGGATTCCCGCGGCGTGTGTCCTGAGTGAATTTCCCGATGCTCGTGACCAAGTTCCCCACCTGTCCGTAGGGCACCCAGACCAAGGCGTCCTCAGGTCCGGTCGGTGTCTCCGGATGGACGCTCATGAGCGTCAGCTTGGAACTGTTCAGTCTTTTCAGATCGAGTTCGTGCCCACGGGCGGATTCGACACGCACGGCGAAACCGTCCGCCCGGTGGGCCTCGGGGACGCGGTTGCGGGCCTCGGTCGCCTCATCCTTCGCCATGGTCAGACCGGAGACCAAGCGACGCACGTGTCCACCACGATCGCCCGAGCGGTCAACGAGCGTCGGTCCACCGCCGCCTCCGCCGCGCTTCCTTGGGCGGAAGCTGCGGGACGGCCAGGGGACGAGTAGGTGCGGGGTGCGGGCATTGGGGCGCTCAGGCATGGCGCAGCGCGTGCCGCTCTTCCAGCGCTCCCACGAGCAGACGGTCGTCGATCACGTCGGCACCCCCCAGAATGGCGCGTTTCGCGGCGGACTCGGCGGCCTTGACCAGCTCGGCGTGGCTGAGCCCCGCGGTGCGCTCGGCAACGATCGCCCACCGTACTGCGGTGGTGTCCATGCCGGCGAGTCGCCGTTCGATCACCTCGACGGCCTGTTCGGCGGTGGGGGGTTCGTAGGGCACGACCAGGTCGAAGCGGCGGAACAGCGCGCCGTCGAGAATCTGGCGGTGGTTGGTGCCAGCGACGACCAGGCTTTCGGAGGGGGCTTCGTCGAGGAAGAGCAGGAAGGAGTTGAGGATGCGGCGTGCTTCCCCGACATCGTTGCCCGCAGCGCGTTCGGCGCCCAGGGCGTCGAACTCGTCGAAGAGGTAGACGGCGCGGGTCTTGGCCACGGCGTCGAAGACCAGGCGTAGTTTGCTCGCGGTCTCGCCCATGAAGCGGCTGATCAGTCCGTCCAGGCGGATCGTGAACAGGGGCAGGGACAGTTCCCCCGCCAGGGCCGCGGCGGTCATGCTCTTGCCGGTCCCGGGAGGCCCGGACAGCAGGATGCGGTGGACGGGGGTGAAGCCGAACCGTTCCAGACGCCCGCGTTGGCGTTGCTCGTGGAGCACTCGGTCCAGGGAGCCGCGAATCTCCTGGGCGAGGGTCATGTCGTCGAGGCGGACCTTGGGGTAGCTGGCGGTCAGCAGGCTGGAGAGTTCGCCGCGTGGTTGGACCACCGGTGTGGGGACGGCCCTGGGGGCGGCCTGCGAGCGCTTGCGCGCCGCGTCGACCAGCTCCCGCAATTCCACGGCGAGCTTGCCGTGGCCCTGACGGGCCGACTTCGCCGCGACCTGCAGCGCGATGCTGTAGAACAGGTTGTCGTCCTGCTCGGCGTGGGCTCGCAGGAGGGCTTTGACATGGTCGGCGCTGGCGCTCACGAGTACGTCACACCTCCTCGACCGAACACTGTTCGCCCACCCTAGATTCCGGCTCCGACACCGCCGACGTCGGACCCGGCATCGGCTCGTGCATATTACGGGCCGCGCGGGCACAAGCTGCCCATGCCCACTATCTGCCCGCGATAGCGCCCGCGAGCACCGCGCGGGGGCACCGATGTGGTGCCGCGCCGCGGTCGAGGGCATCGGGCATCCTTCGCCTCTTTCAGGGGGTCCGGAGCCCGCGCCGATCGGTCACCAGGGCGCGCCATCGGTCGCGTGTGGCCGCGTCGCCGTCCAGCCATCGCGCCGGTGAGGGGGCGGCGAGGGGGAAGCCGGCCATGAAGTGGGCGATGTCCACGTAGTAGGCGTAGTCGCCGCCGCGCGTGAGGTCACGCAGCCGGTCGATCGACGCCGCCACTGCGGGGTGGTCCTCGCGGACGGCGTGGTGGAAACAGACCGCAAGCTCGAGGGTGGCCCGCGCCGAGACCAGGCCGGCGACACCGATCTCCGTGCGCAGCACGAGCGCCCGGTCCTCGATGTCGGGATCGAAGCCGACGTCGCGGACCAGCTCGGCGATGCGGGTGGTCAGGGTCGTGGCCCGCAGGTCGAGGCCGATCAGGAGTTGCCGGGCGAGGTCGAGTTCGTCGTCGGCGACCAGGGGGTCGGCGAAGGCCAGGACGAACGCCCGCTGGGCCTGGGTGGTGGCCCGCTCCCCCGCGATGCCGTGTTGCTCTGCCTCGGCCCGGGCCGCCCCGTACGCCGCCGCGGCGCCCGCCGTGTCGCCCTGGATCCAGCGGACGTCGCCCTCGACGCGGCGGTGGCGTCCCTCCCAGCCGAGCGTGGCGGCTGTGGCCAGGGCGGTGGGGAAATCGCCGGCGAGGCGGGCGAGGTGGGCCAGTCCTCGCCGTGCGGCGGGGGCGAGCCTGCCGCCGCCTGCGGCGACCGACTCCATTCCTTGGCGTGAGGGCTCGGAGCGGCCGAGGTCGCGTTGGGCCTTGGCCAGGTAGTAGACGGCCATCTCGTGCAGGTCCGTGGGCAGCAGCCCGCCGGCGGCGACGGCGGCGAGCCGGTCGGCGGTGCGCTCGCGATGCTCGTGCTGGCGCCGGGCAAGCGCGCTCAACAACTCGACCAGGGCGTCCGCGGCCGTGCGGGGCGAACTCACCACCGCGCCGTCGGGGGCGGGGGGTTCGAGGGGCTCCCAGACCGAGTCGCCGACGTAGCGCCACGCCGCGTCCGCGAGCCACGCGAGGTCGAGGCCGAAGTCGCGGGCCAGGCGCAGGCCTTGGCGTAGGCAGCCCACCAGCAGGAGGCGGTCGTGGGCGGCGCCGGCGGCCCATTGGTCGCCGAGGGCTTGGAGGGCGCGGTGGGCGGCGGTGTGCCAGTCCTGGGGTGACCAGCGGTCGTCGGTGTGGTCGTCGGCGCCGCGGACGGTGGAGCGGATCAGGGCGTGCAGGTGGAAGGGCCACAGGGCGAAGGGGTTCTCGCGGACGAAGGGGCGTTCGATCAGGCGCTGTGCCGGGGCTTGGTGGGTCATGCCGGCGGTGCGGGTGGCCAGGGTCAGGTCGAAGGCGTCCAGGAGGGTGACCGCGCGCAGGACGTGGCGTTCGTCGGGGGTGAGGTCGGAGAGGGTGCGGGCGACCAGGGCGGCGAAGTCGTGGGAGAAGTCGTCGGGTTGGGGGCGGGCGCCGCCGCGCCGGATCTCCAGGAACCGCATCACGGCCAGGTCGAGGTAGAGCGGGAGTCCGTGGGAGCGGGCGGTGATGACCGTACGCAGAGCCGACTCGATGAGGGGGGCGCCGTCGCGGGACAGGCGGCGGGCGAGGTGGTCGTCGCAGTCCTCGGGCGAGAGGTCCCCGATCAGGACCTGACGGCCCCGGGAGGTGTCGGCGGGGCTCGGGGTGCGGGCGGACGGGATGTCGTGCACGACCAGCCCGGGCCAGGTGTCGGGGCCGGTGTGGTCGAGTTGGCCCTGGAGGGCTCGGTCGGCCCACTGGAGCCGGCTGCGGCCGGTGACCACGAAGAACGCGGCGGGCATCAGCCACACCACGCGCTGGAGCAGGCGCTCGAGGTCGCGGTGGGTGCGGTCCCCGATCTCCTCCCACCCGTCGAACAACACCACCGGCGTCACCCGCTTGTCGGCCGGGAGGCGGGCGAGTTCCCACGCGAGCAGGTGCGGATAGAAGGAGAGGGCGTCCAGGTCGGGCTCGGCCTCCAGGAGGTCGGCGAGCCGGCGGCACCCGGCGAGCGCGCGCACCGTCTGCCGGCGTTCGCGTAACGCCCCCACCAGGCTCCCGGTCACCTGCCCGATCACCGCGCCGACCGCGCCGGGCAGCAGCAGCGCCTGGGCGACCTCGGACATCGCCGTCTGCATCTGCTGCGGCAGCGCCTGCCCGATGCGGCCCGCCAGGCCGCGCTGGCGCAGGTACTCCTCCAGCGGCTCGCCGGGATGAGCGTGCTCCCAGTAGCGGCGCAGGGCGATGTCGAAGGCGGGCAGGGGCCGGTTGACCTTCTCCGCCAGGGCCAGGCGGATCGCCAGGACGACGTGCTCGAAATCGGTGCCCGCCGAGCGGGCCAGGTCGATCCGCACCGGCAACAGGCGCTCGCCGGTGTCGGGCGTCCACGGGGGCTCGCCCCACTGGGCGGGCCGGTGCTCGTGGTCGGCCAGGGCCGCCTCGACCTTGCGGGAGAGGGTGGTCTTGCCGACACCGCCGACACCGTGGAAGACGATCACGTTGTTCCGCGGCGCCTCCAGGTCCTCGACATCGAACCCGGCAGCGGCCGTGTGGCGCAGGTGTTCGGCGAGCGCGGCCCCGACCAGCGACCACTGCTCCTGCCGGTTCACGAACGCCTCGTCGGTGTCCAGCCCCGGATCGTTCGTGCCGAACAACGCCCGCAGATCCCGACCCGCCATCATCGCCCCCAAGGTGATCGCCGACCGCCAACGTAGCGCCCACACGGGCGCCGCCACCGCCCTCCCGCCGGTCGGGCCCCCTCGATCGGGGGCGGGGGGTGGCGACTTGGCAGGGTGTCGCGTGAAACAGTCGGGTGTCTCCGCAACAGGCCGGACCGCCCCCGGGGCTCCCGCCGGCCCGATTCGAGGTGGTCTTTCGTGCACGTTCCCGCCGATCCCGCAGACGTCCCGCCCGAGCTGGCCGGCGCCGCCGGCTACGAGGACGCCTTCGAGATGGTCACGAGGGTGATCGGCTGGTACCGGGAGCGGATTCTCGAGGAGACCAGGGCCGCCGAACCGGACACCCGGCTCCTGGCGCGGCTGAAGTCCGAACGGCAGGCGTGCGCGGCCGACCGAAGAGTGCTGGAGACTGCGGATCCGGAGCGGGTCGCGACGATCGCGGCCGCCTACGAGGCCCGCTGGAGGAAACTCACCCACCGCCCGGAATAGCCGAACCCCGGCATAGTCCGCACCGGAACGGGCAATTCGGCCGGGGATGTAGGCGCCACGAGAGGGCGGGGCCGTGTCGCGGCGGGCATCAGGGGCGCGGCGAGGCGGGCGATGCCCGCCAACTCGGACCGGTGTTGCGGCAACACCGCCGTCAGCCACCGGTGGGTCGCGAGGAACCGGGCCGCCTCGCCCGGGGTGTAGGGGCGCCGTTGCTCGGCCAGCAACGCCCACGCCGCGCCCCCCGCACGGGCCCACCGGCCGTCCGGGCCGCGCTCGTTGCGGTAGACCGCCGTGTGGTCCCGGCGCATCACCGTCACCGAGTCCACCATCGAGCCCTGCTCGGCGGCGTGGACCGACTCCACGACGGCGCGCAGGCACCGATCGTGTCCGGCGACGGTGGTGAAGCGGGCCGGCCCCGACGTGCTCGCCCTGGCGTAGCGGGCGGCGGTGCCCTGGCGGCTGTCCGCCGCGCGCACGGCCAGGACGAGGAGGTCGACCCGGTAGCCGGCCCGCCGGTCCGCGGCGACGTCGGCCAGGAACGCCTCCGCGCTGCCCGGGGCGATCTCGACGACCATGTCGCCGCGGTGCGCGCGGACGTGGGCCATGGCCTGGTCGCGCCACGCCCGGTAGTCGGCGCGCACACGCTCGCCGGCGGTGCGCGGATTCTCCTGGAGGAGTCGCAGGTAGTCGGGGTGGCCGCCCTTGAAGTCCTCGGCGTCGATCCTGGTGGGCTCGCGGTGGCGCGCGGCGCGGTGGACCAGGTGGGACGCGCGGGTCTTCCCCGCGCCGGGCTGACCCATGACGTACACCACGACCGGCCGCGACTGCGGAGTGATCTCCCCCAGGTCCTCGAGGAGCAACTCCTCGAAGATCCAGCGATGTTCCGCAGCGGACAGGCGGTGGTAGTCGACGCCGGGAGCCTCGGCGATCGCCCTCGCGATCCGACGCACCGGCTCGGCCAGGGCCGCGGCCCGGTCCGCGTCGCGCCTCACGGCCAGGCGGTGGTCCTCGTCCAACGGCTCGCAGTGCAGGCGCCGGTCGGTGCCGGCCAGGTCCGTGCGGAAGCACATCGTCTCCGGCGCGGTCCACGGCCTGGCCCGCTCCGCGACCACGGCGGCGCCGGCTCCCGTGGGGTGGACCCATTCGCCGTCGGGGCCCGCCTCGTTGGCGTACACCACACCCGCGTCCCGGCGCACGACGGTGACCCGATCCGCCAGGCACTCGGCCTCGATCGCCTCCAAGGACTCCGGTAACGCCCGCGCGCACGAGTCGTGGTTGGCCCAGGACACATACCGGCCCGCGCCGTCGACCGCTCCGGTCACGTACCGGTCCAGGATCCCCAGCTGGCTCAAGGCCTCGGGGGTCGCCAACGCGAGGACCTCGACCCGGAAGCCGGCCCACCTGTACGCCGCCGCGTCCGCGCGGAACGCGTCGATGTCGGCCAGGGCCGTCTCCACCACCGCATCGAACCCGCGGGCGCGTAAGTGCGCCTCGAGGTCCGCCTGCCAACGGCGGGTGTCCGTGCGCACCGCCGCGCCGGCGGTGCGCACGTCCTCGGACAGGGCCTCGGCGTAGGAACGATGGAGGACCTTGTAGAGGTCGGCGCCGACGCGGACCGCGCCGCCACGACGATCGAGCACCGCCTGGACCAAGTCCGCGATCGCGGTCTTGCCCGCACCGGGCTGACCGGCCACGAATACCACCACCGGACGCTCCTGGGCGGCCGCGCGGGCGGTCCAGGTTGGCAGGATCCGGTGCAGCAGCACGTCAGGGTGGTGATCGTCGTCGGGTACAGCGTCTGTCTCCCCCACGGATGCTCCTTACGGTGCGGACGGCGATACATGGGGCGGGCCCACCGCGCGTGTTCGCGGTGGGCCCGCCCGAACGACGAGGCGTCAGATGGATTCGGGGCCCTCGAGAGGGACGTACTCGCGCAGGAGGCCGCGCCGCATGGGGCGTTCGTCGCCGGGCATGATGCCCAGGCCCGGGTAGCGGGTGGCGATCTCGTGGGCGGTGAGCGGGCGATCGCCCAGGGGCAGGGCGACCCTGCCGTCGCGCTCGCGCCAGACGCGGCTCGGGTCGACCGGCCAGACGCGGGCGACGACGCCTTGGTCGACCACGACGAGCGCGCGGATCTTGGGCCTGCTGGCCTTGGCCACTCGCCACCAGGCGCCGTCCGCCTCCTGTTGGGTGGTGCTCGCGTTGCCGGTGCCGGTCTCGCCGTAGGCGCGGCCGTCGTCGTCGGTCCCACCGGCGCCGGGACCCCGGTAGACGACCATGGCCAGGTCACCAAGGCGTTGCAGCTGTACGAGGCTGCGCGGGTTCATCTGCAACAGAGCGGCGGCGTCGGTGAGTCCGCCGGCTTCGCGGACGTAGTCCCGCAACACCCGGGCGCGCTGCCGGTGAACGTCCTCCTCGCGGGCGTCCAACGCGCGGAGTTCCTCGCGAAGTTCATCGAGCCGGGTCACGCAATCCCTTTCGATGGTGTTTGCAGGGCGCATTACATATTCGCGGCCCGAGGCACGCGCGTCAAGTGGTATGTAAACGACAGACACCATAGGCGCGCGCTCGACGGCCTGATCGGCGCGCAGGGCAACGACCCGGGCGACGTGCTGGCCCTGACGGCGACAAATGCGGGAGCGGGGACCGACCCGAGGTGTATGCGACCGGCGCGTGCCCGGTCACCACATTTGGCCGAGCGCCCGGTGTCGCGATGCAACGCGTGCCAGCATGAATCGCATCCCCTGCGGTCCGCGCGCCAGGCTGTCGCAACGCAGGCCGCCGGGTCCGACGACGTCGGACATCGGAAGATTCGCGGCCCGTTCGGGCGGGCTGTCGGGTCACGTCTGTTGCAAACAGTCCCTCCTGTCGTACGAGTTCGTCGACGTGGGCGTTGGCGAGGCGGTGGGTGATGAACAGCACCGGACACACCGGCCCAGTTCGCACAGTGGCGATCTCTCGGGACGAGACCTGGCTCGCCACCGCCGCTAAGGGCCGTCGCATAGATCTCCAGGCGGCTCTCGAGCCGACGGCAGTACCGGCGGAGCTCAGAGTGCTCTCGCTTCGAAGGCGTCGGCAGAGCGGGCAGCCGTTGCCCGTCCGGCCTCTGCCGCTGCGGCCTCGGCCTGGAACCGGTCTTTGAGGTCGGTGTGGGTGCCAGCGCTTGACGTCGGCCTCGATCGCCAACTGGGTGACGTTCAGGTGCCCGTTGGAGCGGTTCGGGGTGCCAGCGAGGAGCCGGTTGGCGGCGGCCAGAATGTCGCGGCGAACGGGGTCGGTCTCGCCGTCGAGAGGAAGCACGGTCATGGTCGGACTCCGCGTCGGTGTTCCTCGACGCTCATGTCGAAGTCGGTCGCATCAACCGTTCGCTCCCGGCTGCGGACGTGCCCGCGGGCACGGTCGACGCCGAGGACTGCCGTGTATTGCTCCGGCTCGGTGGCGAACCGCACCCTGGCGAAGGCTCCATCACATCTGCACTCGTCGCCTGCCGTGCCGCAGCCTTCATCAGAAATTCAGGGCCCAGAGCCAACGGTGATCCGAGTAGGTGTCGGACACCCCTTCACTCCACGGAAGTTCGACCATGCCATAATGCGGACATGAGCAGATTCACGGAAATCATCATTCTTGCGAAAGACGCCGAGGATGTGATGCTCCCCTTGACCACGGATTCTTTTGCTGCACAATGGAGCGGGCACAGATTCATTCCCATTGACGATGGGATTTTCTCGGAAATCCCATCTGCCGAACCCGCATGCTACATGTGGATCATTCAGTTCGGCCGCAACAACTGGCAGGGACTCTTCGAATATATTGAGGGGCTCCCCTGGCCGGATCCTTATTCAGTCCAGCTTCTGTTGCGCGATGAGGATGACGACTGTTTCGGACTCTGGATGATTTTCGATGGAAAACTGAAGGAAGTCCCGCTTCCCGCCACGAAGAGAACGGCGAGCGATCGGCATATCACCGGCTACATGCTGCGCACGGACAAACCCCGGACCAATTGGCGAGATGCGGCGGGCCCGAGCTAGTCTGACCCGCCACAACGCCTATTCTCACGACGGATGCAGTCCTCGACAAACCTTGTACGCGCGACACCCGGCCATCGAGGACTGCACCACCTCACACTATGCTATGACTCTGTGCCGTAGCTCTGGGGGCGGTTACCCCACAGGTTGATTGGATCCACGAAGCCCATGATCAACGATTTGAGGGCCGACTGGAAGCCGTATCGGTACCAGTTGGTGCCGAAGGACAGAGCCGCGACGGCACCACCGAGCACCGCAATACTGGGTGCGCCGCCTCGCATTCCCTGCTTTTTCGCCTTTGCGTGCGCGTTCGAGAACGGCACCCGTACGGTCGGCCGGGAATCGTATCCGTCTGTCGAGACGACGCGAACGCGTTGGTCTCCGGAGAATCGGCGCGCGATCGCCTCGCCCTGGGTACGGTCCGCCGCGAGGTAAATGACATTCTGGGCCTGGAATTTTCCGCGCGCCACGATGCTCAACTTGCGGCGGATCTCCTTCTCGATGTCATCCAGGTCCTTCGAGGGTTCTTGGGTTCCCGTGGCATCGTACGAGGAAACACTCTTGATGTTTCCGTTCTCCCACTTCACCAGGACAAAGTCGGCCGTGGTTCCCGTGACGACGTGCAATGGGCCGTCTGCGATCAACCCCTTGAGGCCATTGGCGTTTCCCTCGGCCTGGTGGTAGTACACGTATCCGGAGCGGGTCTGGGGATCGTAGGCGTCCCCGGCCGCGGTCAGGTCCGCAGTTATGATCGCATGCACGGCGTTGGCATTGGTGTCGTTCCCGGGGTTCACGAGATCGTGGGGGACACCCCTTTCATCGTAGATCGTTTCCGGTCTGCCGTTCTGCGAACCATCGGCCGTGAGCCTTCTGTTTATATCGATGAGGCCGTTGCCACATCGGTCGTTAGCGCCACCGCCGGTCGGGCAGGCTGCCGGTGGAGTGGGTGTGTTCGTGTGCCTGTCGGCGAGGCCGGTCGGGTCGCTTGATGTCGTGGGGCGGTTGCTGGCGTAGGCGTACCCCTGCATCTGTTCCGGTCGGGCCAGGTCCATGATCGGGTCGACGCTGACGAATCGGCCGATGCCGGTGTCGTATTCGCGGGCACCGATGTTGACCAGTCCGGTGGAATCGACCGTCTTGCCGAGGAAGCCCTTGTCGTCGGGCCACCCTCCCGGAGCCGGCTGAGCGCCTCGGGGCCCGCCGAAGGGCAGGGTTTTGCGTCGTGTGACCGCCTGGGTCGTGTTGTCGACACTTGTCCCGGCCGTGCCGTGGTGGTCGTTCAGCAGGAAGCTGACCTTGTTGCCGGTGCGGACCGCGACGGTCTTGTCGGCGTGTGCGTAGTAGCGGGTCCCGGTGAGCGTGCCTCCGGCGGAACGGCGCAATTCGGTGCCGTTGACCAGGTAGGCGGTCGTCCCCGCGGGATCGCGCTTCAGAATCCGGCGCCCCTCCGCGTCGTAGACGTAGTTCGATTCCTGATCGCCGTCCAGGACCTTGCCGAGTCGGCCTTCCGCGGTCCAATCGAGGTTCTGTTCGGGCTTACCGGAGATCTTGCGTTTGGTCGTGTTTCCGGCGGCGTCGTACTCGTAGGTGTTCTCCGTCGTGCCCGCTGCGGCCTCGGTGACGACCTTGGTGAGCGCGTGTCGGGGCTTGTTCTCGCCGGCGGCGGGATACGTGTACTTGCGCGTGAGGTCCTTGGTCGTGTCGCCCGTGGTGTCGTGGATGGTTTCCTGTAGGCGCGACCCGACGGCGTCGAAGGTGTAGGTGTGCCAGTAGGGGTCGACGCCTCCCACGGTGCCGTTGGTGCCGCTTGCGGGCTGTTGTTGCGCGCAGTTGTCGGTCGCCGTCCAGGCTTGGGTCATGCGGCGGAGGCCGTCGTAGGCGAAGCACTGGACGTCGGGGACGGTTGTGCCCTGTCCGTTGGTGTCCGCGATCCGGGTGACGTTCTGCGTCGGGTCGTAGCCGTATTCGGTGAGGCCCAGGCGGGACTTGGTGCTTTCCTGGTCCGTCTGGGCGCTGAGGAGCGAGCCCGTGTGCTGGTCCCAGACGTTGGTGGCGATGAGTTTCTTGCCGAACGCACCCATCTCGGTCTGGGTGATCCGGTCGAGGGGGTCGTAGGTGGTGTTGCCGACGTAGGGCAGCAGGCTGCTGCCGGTGCTTTGTACGCGGCCGAAGGCGTCGTATCCGGTGGTGACCGTTTCGGCGGGGAGGCCGCCGAGGGCGGGGTGTCGCACGCCGGTGGGCAGACCGGTTTCGGGGTTGTAGGCGTACTGCCAGGTGAAGGGTCCGGTCAGTCCGGTCCCGGCGTCGGCTGGGAGTGTGATCGTGGTGCCGTTGGATTGGCCGCGGGTGTTGTAGCCGGTGATGGCGGTCTTGTAGGCGCCCCCGTCGACCCAGCGTGTGGACGCGGCGAGGCGCCCCACGCCGCCGGGCGCGGTGTCGAATTCCCACTCGGCGAGAACGGTGTCGGCGGACTTGAGCTGACGTTGGCGGCCGAGGGCGTCGTAGGTCTGGGAAAGGGTGCCGCCGCGCGCGCTCGTGGTCTTCACGACACGGTCGGAGGTGTCGTATTCGCGCCGGCTCTCGCCCTTGTCGGGGTCGATGCTGTGGGTGTCGTTGCCGCGAAAGTCGTAGTCGTGGGTCCAGGTGCTTCCCGCAGGATCGACGACCTTCTTCATGTCGCCGCGGGCGGTGTACTCGTAGAGCGTCGACTGCGGGCCCTTGCGGTCCGGCAGCGTGTACTCGATGAGTTCGCTGGTGCGGCCGAAGGCGTCGAGAACGGCCGTGGAGGCCGTGCCGCCCGCCGGTGGGACGGTTGTCGTGCGCTCGCCGTCGTGGAGGGTCGAGGTGCGCACCGTCTCGGTGCCGTATTTCTTCGAGATGACGTCGGTGGGACGACCGGCGCCGTCGAAGACGGTCTCGGTGCTCGCCACCACCTTGGTGTCGTCGGCCGCGACCAGGGACGTCTCGGGGGCTCCGGAGGCGAAGTAGCCGCTGTACGCGCGCCAGTTCCGCCCCAACGAGTCGTACCACCGCTCGGTGACGATACGCCCGCCCTGGGTGGGGACCTGTGTCTGTCGGGGCCGGAGGAGCGAGTCGTACAGGTCGATGTTGGTGAGGTAGTTCCCGTTGTGGATCAGGTGTTTCGTACTCACCGCCACCGGGCCGTCCGCCCGGACGAGGTAGGAGTATTCCTTGGTGGGCTTGGCGGAGTGCGTCTCCTTGTCCCAGCCGGGCGCCCAGACCTTGACGACCCGGCCCAGCGCGTCGTACTCGTAGTCCGTGCGGACCTTGTTGACGTCCTCGCTGGTGACGACCAATGCTCGGCGGATGTCGAAGGTCTGCTTGATCGTCTGGCCGAGGGGATTGGTCACCGTGCTGGTGTTCGGCAGTTCACCGGCGTTTCCGGCGTAGTCGGTGATCGTCAGTTGGTCCTCGACGTTCCAGGCCTTGCGTGCGCGCCCGTAGGCGTCGTACTCGATGCGCAGGTTGGTCTGGCGTCCGGTGCCGCTCGCGGTGATCTCCGTGCCCGACGTGGACAGGCCCTTGGTCGGCGGGGTTTCGTACGAGGTGGCGCCGTCGTAGAAGGTCCGGTTGTCGCTGAGGACGTCCCGGGGTCGTGTGGGCGTGGTGGAGCAGCCCACGGTGACGATCTCGGATCGGGAGGTGTGGCTGACGAGCCAGTCGGTGGTGTTCCGGGCGTACTCGGTGCGCAGGCACTGCTCGTCGCCGGTGACCGATAGGTCGCCCTCGGAGTCCTCTTGGACGGGCATGCCGTAGATGTCGAACGTGCGTGTGATCTTGCTGCGGCGCCAGCCGCCGTCGGAGAGGGGAGCACGGGTGCGCTCCGTCTTGGTACCGGTCTGGACGGACGTGAGATCCGGCAGATCGGGGCGAGCACGGCTCGCGATCGGATCGGATACCCAGTAGTCCTTGGCCACCGCCGCCAGGACGGTCCCGCCGTCACCGTTGTAGTTGATCGTCTCGCGGACCGATCCGGCGAGAATCGGGGCGTCGTCGGCGGTGATTCCCTCGGAGTCGGCGACCTTGGCGCCGGGTATGCCGCGGAAGTAGCGGGTCTCGACGAGGCCTCGCTTGTCACCGGCCCCGCCGGAGCGCACCTTGAGAGCCGCGTAACCGCGGTAGTCGTTGTAGGTACGTTCCGCCGGTTTGGTGAACTCGTCGGTGCTCTTGAGCCATGCCGGGGTGCCGACGTATTCGTAGTCGGTCTGCATGACCCTGCCGCCGCCGGTGTTGTCGGCCTGGAGGACCTGGGTGGCGACGTATTTGTGGAACCAGTCCAGGATCGGCTGGTCGGCGCCGTCCGGGGACCAGTTCACGGGGTAGCAGCGTTTGGTGTTGGTGGCCGGGTCGGGCAGGGCGCTGCGCACACAGTCGCGTGCCGAGTAGGCGACCTGAGTGGTGGAGCCGGTCTCGGTGGTGATCCGGTTGACGCGGCGTCGCCAGAACGGGGCGATGTGCTCCTTGCCGTCGACGCGGTTCTCGAGTTGTTCGCTGCCGAACGTCACCGGGGGCATGACGACGTCGGTGGCGCCGGCCTTGCCGGTCCGGGTGATGGCAGCGAGCCACAGAGGGAAGTGGCCGTCGCCGGAGTCGGGGAACTGCTGCTCGAACGCCCACGCGTCCACGTCCCGGTGCGTTCCACCGCTGAGGACCTGGGTGCGGATGGTGGTCAGACGCTTGCGCGTCCAAAAGCTCGGGGAGAGCACCTTGCACTCGGCACCGGATGCACAGTTCAGGTCGACCGGTACGTCCGGCCAGGACTTCGCGTTGTCCTTGGTGAACTGCGCGTCGGAACAGGTGATGGTGCCGGTGGGAAGACACCGTTCCGCGACGTCGAAGTACACGACGGCGGGAGCCTTGGCGCTGAAGAGCGAATCGCTGCGGTGCCCGTACTCGATGCGCGTGGTCCATCCACCCCGGATATACGGTGTGGAGGTGCCCTTGCCGGTGCTGACGTCCCCGTTGCGACCGTAGTGGTTGGTCTCGGTCTCGTAGAAGTACGTCATCGCGTTGCCACGGGGGTCGACGACGTAGTCCAGATTCCATCGCCAGCCCTGCTGGCACCACGAGTCCGCGAAGGCGTTCTTGTGGCACTCCTCGCCGTCGTTGTTGCCGAAGATCGGCACCGTCCACGCGGAGTTCGTGCGCTGCGCGCCGGCGCCGGGGAGCTTGTTGAGCCCGAAGAAGTACTGCGTGCCGTCGGCGGTGGTGACCTTCCAGTGCTCGCCGTCGTTGTCGCCGTTGTCGGCGCCGGTGAGGCGTTCGATCCTCTCCGCGCCGTCCGCGGCGGCCTTCCAAAGGCCGTCGGCGCCCTTGACCAGTTCGGTGCTTCTCTGAACTTGGCCCGGATCTCGATGCATGTCGTTCTAGGCGACAGCCCGCTTGTATGCTTCCCGGGTGTCGGCTGCCTCAGAGGAACGTCCACGGCCCAAGCCCGTCGACGAGTGTCGAAACCTCTACGACGTGCTCGAACATGCGAGGCTCAGGCCCGCCATGTTTGTCGGTCCTGCAGGGG
>NZ_JBIWJT010000057.1:0-36389 GCF_044765325.1 Embleya sp. NPDC127516
CACCGACTCGATCAACGCCAAGAAGCAGGCCGGCGACGCCAAGGAAGACCTCCAAGTCGTCGACGTCGCACAACTGCTCCTGCAATCGGTCAAACTCCCCGAACCACCGGCAGCGGATGAGGTGCCGGCGGACGCGGCAGTGAAGTAGGACCGGTTTCGCACCGCGTGCCGTGATCGCCGTCGGCCCCTGGAGGGGTCGGCGGCGATCGCTTTTCGCGGGTCGGGTTCGGCTTTGGTTTTTGTGCCCGAATTACGACCTTCCCGGGGCGACGCAGGGGGTCGAACTGCCGGTACCGTCATTGATGTGACTGGCAATGGACCCTACGACCCGTACCGGCAACAGCCCCCGCCTGCCGGCCAGGGTTACCCACCTCAGCATGGCGGGGCTTATGGCGATCAGTACGGCGGTGGCCCGTACAACGGGCAACCGGGGTACGGGCAGCCTGGGGATGGGCAACCGGGCAATGGGCAGCCGGGGTATGGGCAGCCGGGGTACGGACAGCCCGGGTATGGGCAGCCTGGCTATGGACAGCAGGGGTCTGGACAGCCCGGCTATGGACAGCAGGGGTCTGGACAGCCGGGGTACGGGCAACAGGGGACGCCGCCTCCGCCGCCTCAGGGTGGGCAGGGCGGGTATGGCGGTTCGGGATCGGGTGGGTCCGGTACCGGGTCCGGGTCCGGATCCGGTGGCTCGGGTGATCCGAACTACGGTCCGCTGTCGTTGCCGGACGAGACGAGCCTGTACATCTACGGCGCGCCGCCCGAGGAGTACACGACGGTCACGCCCGCGGTGTCACCTCGGCAGCAGCAGCCGTACCAGCAGCCGCCGCAGCAGTTCAGCGGCCCGCCGCCGAGGCGCCTGCACTGGAAAGAGGTGCTGAGTGGGCTCACGCTGCGCCCGCTGCGCACGATGGACGCGGTCCGCGACCAGGCGGTGTGGTGGCCGGCGCTGATCATGTCCGCGCTCGGCGGTGCGCTCGCGGTGTTCGCGAACGACGCGTCGCGCAAGGAGATCGTCGACTCGACGCTCGCCACGAGCGTGCCGGCGCTCGGCATGGTGATCGTCATCGTGCCCGCGTTCTGCGCGCTGCTCGGGCTGGTGTCGCACGCGCTCGCGACCCAGTTCGGCGGGAACGGGTCGCCGACACCGTTCATCACGCTGTCGATGATCCTGGTCTGGATCGCGGACGCGCCTCGGTTGGTGGTCGCGATGTTCGCGCCCGACGACAACGCGATCGTGGCCGCCATCGGCATCGCGTCGTTCGCGCTGACCGCGTGGCTGTTGACCATGCTGATGACGCGCGTGCACGAACTGCCGTGGCCGCGCGCGCTGGGGTGTGTGGCGGTGGAGTTGATCGCGTTGCTGCTGGTGCTGAAGTTGCCGCTGGCTTCGTGAGGTTGCGGGGTCGGGGTTTCGGGGCTTCGGAGCGTTGTGGCTTCGGGGCTTCGGGCGTTGCGGTGGCGGGGCGTCGCGGTGGCGGGTGTGTTGTGACGGTGGGCGGGCGGCGCGCCTTCGGCGGCTCGCGTGGTGGGTGGGCGATGGTTGGAGATGGCTCGCGGGGCGGTCGCCTGGTGGCTGCGGGGCCCTTCGCCGGACGTGGGGTGGGCGGGCCACGGTCCTGACGTCGGGTCAGGTGGCGGCCAAAGCGTGCCGGCAGTGGACCGGGTGGACCACAAGCGGCACGGTCAGGCCGCGTTGCGGATCTGTTCGGCAACCGTTTCGGGCGGTGTACTCGTAGAAGTACACCTATCCGCGCTCGACATTTCGTCGTAATCGCGGTTGCGAGGAACGGAACGGACATGCTTGTGCGGCAACGCACCCGGGCTGCGCTTCAGGCCGCCGCCCTCTTCTACGTCGTGGATCGGGGTTGGCCCGTCCTGCCCGGTGCCTACGTCGAAGACGGCCGATGTTCGTGCGGCGACACCGAATGCCCGGACCCGGGCGCCCATCCGGCCGCGGAGCCCGGGCTGACCCGGGCCACTCGATCGACCGACGACGTCTGGGAGTGGTGGAGCAGCAAGCCGTACACGGTCCTGCTCGCGAGCGGCCTGGAGTTCGACGTCCTGGACGCTCCGGCGAAGGTGGGCTACGCGGCGATCCGCCAGCTCGAGGTGGTCGGCCTGCCCCTCGGGCCGGTCCTGCATCTGCCCGACGAGCGGCTGTTGTTCCTGGTCGACCCGGGCGCGCGCAACCTGTTCTGGTACACGGTCGACCACAACGACACGGCCCGATTCGACGTCCGCCACCACGCGGTCGGCCATTTCGTACCGGCCCCGCCATCCTCCACCGCGTGCGGCGGGCGGACCCGCTGGGCGGTCCCCCCGGACCCGATCGAGCGGGGACTGCCGGGGGCGGTGGACGTGCTGGGGGCGTTGATGCGGTTCAGCACGCAGTCGCGCTGAGGCGCGGGGCGCGCTGAGGCGCGGCGGCGCGGGGTCGCGCGGCGGGCTCGGGGTCGCGCGGCGGGCTCGGGGTCGCGCGGCGGGCTCGGGGTCGCGCGGCGGGCTCGGGGTCGCGCGGCGGGCTCGGGTGTTACTCGCCGTGTGGGAGCTTGGGCGTCGAGGCTCAGGCGTCGAGGATCTGGCCCTGGCGGGTGACGACCGGCGGCTGTACCGACCACGGGAAGTTGATCCAGTCGTCGGTGTGCTTCCACACGTACTCGCACTTCACCAGCGACTGCGGCTTCTCGTACACCACGGCGCAGCGCACCTCGGCGACATTGCCCTCGCAGAAGTCCCGGACCAGCAGCAGCGTCTTGCCGGTGTCCGCGACGTCGTCCGCGATCAACACCTTCTTGTTGGAGAAGTCGACCACGTCCGGTACCGGCGCGAGCATGACCGGCATGTCCAGCGTGGTGCCGATCCCGGTGTAGAACTCGACGTTGACCAGGTGCAGGTTCTTCACGTCCAGCGCGTACGCGAGCGCACCGGCCGCGAACACCCCGCCCCGGGCGATCGACAGGATGATGTCGGGCTCGTACCCGTCCTCCGCGACCTGCATGGCCAGCTCGCGCGTAGCTTGACCGAAGAGCGGCCAGGTGAGGTTTTCGCGCACGTCACTCATGTCCGGGTATGCCTATCTTCTGTTCGGGGGTTCGCGGTCGCGGTGCCGACGCGGTCTCGGGTGGTGCTGCGGTCTCGGGTGGTGACGCGGTTGCGCTTGCGGGTGCCGACTCGGCTGCCACCGTCTCGGCGGCCACCGTCTTGTCGCGCCGCCCGGTCGTGCGGTCTAGTCGCGGACGTTCGTCCGGTGGAAGTCCTTGAACGAGCGGGACGGGGTCGGCCCGCGCTGTCCTTGATACCGCGACCCGTACACCGAGGACCCGTACGGGAACTCGGCCGGCGACGACAGCCGGAACATGCACAGCTGGCCGATCTTCATCCCCGGCCACAACTTGATCGGCAAGGTCGCGACGTTCGACAACTCCAGCGTCACATGCCCGGAGAAGCCCGGGTCGATGAACCCGGCGGTTGAGTGCGTCAGCAGCCCGAGCCGCCCGAGCGAGCTCTTGCCCTCCAGCCGCGACGCCACGTCATCCGGCAGCGACACCACCTCGTACGTCGAGCCCAGCGCGAACTCACCGGGATGCAGGATGAACGGCTCGCCCTCGGGCGGCTCGATCATGCGGGTGAGATCCGGCTGCTCGACGGCGGGGTCGATGTGCGGGTACTTGTGGTTCTCGAAGACCCGAAAAAACCGGTCAAGTCGAACGTCCACACTCGACGGCTGAACCATGGCCGGCTCGTAGGGATCGATCCGAACCCGACCGCAGTCGATCTCCGCGCGAATGTCCTTGTCCGATAGAAGCACGGGGAAAGGGTAATCGCAGCCACCCGGATCCACCCAAACGCGCGACCGCCCTCGCGCCCCTCCGATCCCCGCCGTCCCCTCACCCGAATCGGTGCTGCGACCACGCGCGACGATCCGGTAGAGTGACGGAGCAGGGCTCCCCATGGGGCGCCTGATGCGGGCGTAGTTTAATGGTAGAACATGAGCTTCCCAAGCTTAGAACGCGAGTTCGATTCTCGTCGCCCGCTCGTATAGCTAAGACCCAGGTCACGGACATAATCCGCAACCTGGGCCTTAGCCGTTTCCAGGCTCGCTACGCCTCGCGTGCCAGATCCGTGCCAGATGCGCGTTGATCTTGGGGCTGGACCTTCTTGATCCGCTTCGCGATCGCATCGGCGATGGCTTGGTCCCGGCCGGCGCGAGCGTGCTGGTAGATGAGCGCGGCTCGTGACGTCGACTGGCCCATGCGGTCCATCAGCTCGCGGAGGGTGGCGCCGGTCTCGGCGGCGAGGACATTGCCCGTGTGGCGCAGGTCGTGAAAGTGGAGATCGGTGACGCCGAGATGGCGTGTCCCGCGTCGCCACACCCGGGTGAAGTTGCAGCGGCGCAGGGCCGCACCCTTCGGGCCGACGAAGAGCAAGCCGTCATCCTCCTTCTCGGCGAACCACTCCACGTGCCGACGGAGGTCAAGCAGGATCGGTGCGGGGATGGTGACGGTTCGCTTGCCGGCGGCCGACTTCGGCGGACCGGTGACGCGCTTGCCGTTGCTCATTTCGATGGCAGAGACGTCGATACGGATGGTGCCGGCGTCGAGGTCTACGTGATCGCGGCGGAGGGCGGCGAGTTCTCCCCAGCGCAGAGAGCCGAAGGCGGCGAGGAGTACGAGGGCCCGGTAGCGAGGACCAACACCGTCCGCGAGGGTGAAGACTTGTTCGAGGGTGAGGATCGGGCGTTCCGGGGCCTTCTCGTCGCCACCGCCCTTGATGCGGCAGGGGTTGCGGCGGATCAGGCCGTCGTCCACGGCGGTGTTCATGATCGCGCGCATGAGTCGGTACGACTTGGCGGTGGTCGACAGGCCAAGGCCGCCTTCCAGGCGCATGGCACGCCAGCGGCGCACGTCGGCTTCCTTGATCGCCGGGATGGCTGCGTCGCCGAACGTGGGCTTGAGGTGGAGACGAAGCAGGATGCTGTACAGCTCGCGTGTGCGCGGGCGGAGGTTCGGCCGCTCCTTGATCCAGGCCGTGGCGTAGGTACCAAAGACCATGTCACCGCGTGGGTCGATCCAGTCGCCGCGGCGCATCTCCGACTCGGTGTCGGTCAGCCACTCTTCGGCGGCCGTCTTGGTGGCGAAGGTCCGGTCTGCGGTGAGCAACTTCCCGTCCGGGCCGGGGTATCGCGCCTGCCACTTCTTGGACGGCAGTTGCCGGACCGCGCCGAAGCGACGACGCCTTCCTTTGTTGTTGGCCATCAGGCGGCCCTTCTGTGAGTCGTACCGGACTCGACACGCCCGGCTGAGATGAAGGCTTCGACCGCGTCCGTCGGTATGCGGACGTGGCGGCCGATCCGAACGAAGGTGATGCGTCGCTCTGCGATGAGGCGACGGACGAAGCGCTCGCCGACGTTGAGCCGGTCGGCGGTTTGGGGGACGGTCAGGAGCCGTCCGGTCTTGTTGATCACGGGATCAAGTCCCCTCGCAGGTCAGGACGGTCAGGTCGATTCCTGTTGGGGCCCGTATGTGAGGGGACCTCGACTGTGTTGTCTCGACACCGTTGGGCGTTTGGTCGGTGCGAGCCGGCCTGTGGCGGCCGTTGCCGAATATTGGTCGGGTGGTGCGTTGGTCCGGTCGGGTGCGCGGGGAGCCGTCTTGCGCACCCGACCGGGGTGTGTGGGTCAGGCCGCCTCGTCGTGCGCGGCAAGGTGATCCAGCTCGGCACAGAGGCCGTTGGCGACGAGCGCGGCCAGGCGGTGGACTGCGTCGACGGGGACGGGGCCGAGGTTGACCAAGCCGTCACCGTGGACGTTCACTTCCGCCTTGAGCGCTCCGAAACCGTCGTTCAGGCCGGCTGTTGTGAGGCGTTTGGCGAGTTCGGTCGTGGCGTTGTTCGCCGTGCGCCAGCCACGGACGTAGGGGATGCCAGCGTGCAGGACCTCGGCAGGTGGTGCGCAGGTTCGAGCGTTGTCGGCCGCGGGGCGCATGGCGATACCTCCTGTCAGGCGGGGTTCTTCTCTGATGTGGCGAGGAGTTCGGCGAGCCGGGTGGCGGCTTCCGGTGTGGTGCGGCCGAGTTCGACGAAGCCGTGGCCGAAGGCATTGACGTCGGCACGGAGGTAGGGGAAGTGCTCGGCGAGGCCGGCAGCGATCAGGACGTCCCGCAGGGCGACGACGGCGGACCGCGCTTCGTACCAGGCCGTGGTGTCGATGGGCGACCAGGAGGCCGCGTCCGGGTCACTCATCGTCCGTTCCCTCGGCTGCGGCGGACAGGTTGCGCGAGGCGATCAGGAGATGACCGGCGAGAAGCGCGACCGCGTCCCGGTCGAGAGTGGATTCCTCGGTGGGCTTGCTGAGCCACTGGTAGCGATCTCCGGTTTCGACGCCCGGTCCGGGGACGAGGAGATATCCGCCGGTCGAGAGGTACCGGTACGGCACGTCCCCACGAAGGACCGTCAACGCGCCCGCGAAGAAGGACTCCCCGACCGGCGCGATGAGAAATGCAACCTTCCGTGCCCGGTGGTCGATGGCCGACGGCGGAGCCTGGGAGCCGAGCCGCCGATACCAGTCGACGGCTTCGATCCCCAACCGATCCGCCACGACGACCGCGTCGAAGACGTGGCCGGTCGCCCACAAACGAGGCCCCCGAGGGTGCTCGGTCCCGTCCGAGTTGCCCATGGCTGCGAGCAGCCAAGCGCCGGCGGATTCACTCACCTGACGAAGCGTCATGTTCATCTCCCGAAGCCCGCCGGTCGCTCCGACCGGGCACCACCAAGGTGCGCCGGCGGCACCGCTCCAGGGCAGACGGCAAGGGATGACAAGGGGTGACACGCCATGTCACCTCAGCGCACGCCCAGCAAGATCAACTCACTGCGACTCTTTGACGACGCTTCGTGTGCGCGAGCATGATGGCTGAATCTGGCTCCGCTTCAGGGGAGGCGATTCGTGGTGCCAACCACCACGCCGTACCGAGCCGATCTTCTGCGCGCGGCTCGTAATCGCCTCGGCTGGAAGAAGCCACGCCTCGTCTACGCCCTCCGCCAGGCCGCCGCGCAGGAGGGCCGCTCGCTGCCCACCGACACATCGCTATTGCGGAGCATCGCCCGGTGGGAGAACGGCCAGACGCACCCGACCGACTATGTCGAGTTGCTGGTGAAGGTCTACGGCGAACCGGCCCACCGTCTCGGCTTGGCCGATGTCCCGGCCACGCAGGAGACTCCCGGAACGGCCTACCCCACCACCCCCACCGACGGAATCGAGTCCCTCGCGGCATTGTGGCGCGCCGATCTCGCGCCCGGTAGCGACGTGCAGGCGTTGTCCCCCTACCCGGCCGCCTGGAACGCGGCACCGCTTGCGTGGCTGGTCTCCGCCGAGCAAGAGCAGTTGCCGAATTCCCGAACACGCACGCTAGTAGGCGCATCAGACGTCGAAACCGTCCGCGCGACCGTCGACGTGTACGCCGACCTGGACAACCGCTTCGGAGGCGGACACGGCCGCCGGGCCTTGATCCAATACCTGGACGGCGACGTTGCCGAATTGTTGACCGCACGCAGCACGGAGCCCGTGGGCCGAGCCCTGTTCGCCACCGTCGCCGAAGCCACCCTCCTCGCAGCATGGATGAGCTACGACAGCGGCCACCACGGCTTGGCCCAGCGCTACTTCATCCAAGCCCTACGCCTGGCCCAGACCGCCGCGGACCGCCGCCTTGCCGGAAGCATCCTGTCCGCGATGAGCCACCAGGCCACCTACCTCGGCCGCTTCACCGAAGCCGCCAATCTTGCCCGCGCCGCGCAGCTCGGCACCACAGGGCACGCGACCCCGACCCTGACCGCCCAGTTCCTCGCGATGGAGGCCCGAGCCCTCTCCCGCCTCGGCGACCACGCAGCCTGCAACGCCGCCCTGACCCGGGCCACCACGATCTTCGAGCGCAACAATCCCGGCGAAGACCCGGAGTGGATCGGCTACTTCGACCAGGCGGAGCTATCCGCCGAACTCGGCCACTGCTTCCGCGACATGCGCCAGGCCCAACAGGCCACCACGTACGCGGAACTGTGTCTCGGCGGCACCGACGGCCGCTACATCCGCAGCGACTTCTTCGCGACGATGGTTCTCGCCGAAGCACATCTGGCGGCCGGTGAACTCGAACGCGCATGCCGAACGGCGTTGGACGCCCTAACGATCGGCCGCCAACTCAAGTCCGCCCGTTGTGTCTCCTACCTGGCCGCATTCCGCAAGAAGGTGGACTCCCGCAGCGACTCAACCGCAGTTGCCGAATTCCTGGAAGAGGCCGCCGGCTACCGCATGTGGCAGCAAGCCGCAGGCTGACCCACCCTCAGAACGGCGCCCAGCCGTGCCGGTCCCCACCGGAGCGCAGGTCCGAGATCCGCCGCTCGACCTCTGCTGAAACCTCGGCGTCACCGTCCATGTTCTGCGTCAGCCACACGGTCATCATCAGCTCCCGCATGTCCCCCAGGACCGGGTAGCCGTACCAGTTCATGACGTCGAACCCGTAGGCGTTCACGAACGCCTCGTACTCCGTCCGGGTGTGCCATCCGTACCGCTCGTAGTACATCGCGGTCAGCACCAGGTCCCACTCACGCGGCCCGAGCGCGAACCCGTCCAGGTCGATGAGGACAGCCCGCCCTGTGTCGTCAACGAGCGCGTTCCCGACGTTCGCGTCTCCGTGCACAAGCCCGAACGGAAGCACGAACTCCAGAGCGTCGTACCGCTTCCGCAGTTCCTCGGCCCGCTGCCGAAGAAACCCACGGTCGTCATCACCCAACGCCACCGCGGCGTCGATCCGCCCCCACGTCGCCGCCAACGGCTCCAGATACGGAAGCCCCAACGACGCCGGTTCCTCCAGCCAATGCAACCGCCGCAGCAACTCCGCCAACGCAACCACGCCCGCGAACCGCTCCTCCTCAGCCACCAGCTCCCAGAAGGTCACCACCCGCCCATCGACCACGAGCGGTTGCCGAATCCGCGACGCAACCCGCACCGCCGGGAAGCCCACCTCGGCAAGCCACCGAGCCGCAGCCACGGTCCGCTCATGCTCATCGACCCTGTCCGCCGACCGAGCCACCCGCACCACGACCGGATCACCCAACCGAAAAACAGCGTTCTCCCCAAGTCGCAGCAGAGACGCCCTGTCGGCACTCAGCCCGGCCACAGCACACGCCGAGCCCAACACCTCCCGAGCATGCTCCGCAGTGAACGCCCCACCGGCCCCAGACACCCCGCCATCCGCCATACCGCGAAGCTACCCGCAACGGGCCCCAAGCCGACCAGCCATCGCCACCCAATCGACCACTGCCGAATTTGGCTCTACTGGATCAAGGCGGCGCACTACGTGCGCCGACGTGCGTTGCGGTGGGGCCGGGGCGCGCGTGCGGCGTAGCCGCCGTTCCCGCCCCGGCCCCACCGCAACGCACCTGGCTCGTCTGGCCACATGCAGGGTCCTTAGGCGATGGCACCTCTTCCAGGAAAATACTCGGAAGCTCTTATCCCCAGAATCGACCGGCATTCTTTCGATCACCTACAGTCAACCGCATAGCTCGACACGATCAATTTCGCCCACAAATGTGCAACTGAGATATGACTGTATGCTCCGTGACATGAACGAAGAAGAGAACCCCGCAGGCTTCTGGAGCTACACTCACCGGGACGACGTTCTGGACGACGGACGAATTCTCCGCCTGGCCGAGTCGATCAGTCACGAGTTTGAAATTGTCACGGGTGAAGCCTTGAATATCTTCCGTGACAATACTTCGCTCGCATGGGGGCACGTCTGGCTCTCGCGAATCGACTCGGCGCTCGCAACTAGTACTTTTTTCATCCCTGTCATCACCCCGAGGTACTTCAAAAGCCAGCAATGCCGACGGGAAATCATTAGCTTTGCCCAGAATGCAGCTAGCCTTGGCCTGGAAGAATTGCTCTTGCCTATCTATTATGTGAACGTTCCAGAATTGTCTGGAGAGCATGTAGATGATGAAGTTGTCACATTGATTCGCGAACGCCAAAGGGTGGATTGGCGAGAACTGCGGCTTGCAGACGAGAAATCACCAGAATATCGGCAGGCTATCAATAAGCTGGCGATCCGATTGAGTGAAATCCTCGAACAGACTGCGGCCGCTGTAGCACCTAACTCGACCCCTCCGCCGGAAGAGCCAGACGAGCCTGGCACGCTCGAAATCATGGCAGCGACCGAAGAAGCCCTGCCCAGATGGCTGAACACCATCAACCTTTTTGCGGAGGTCACCTCCGAGCTGCTAGTCGAGATGCAATGGGCCGCTGGAGCATTCTCTGATTCAGACGCTCATGGAAAAGGCTTTGCTGGACGCTTGAAGATTTCCCGGGAGCTAGCAGAACGACTCGATGAACCCGTCGAGAAAATCACCTCACTCGGCTCTCAATATTCGGCCGAACTGCTCGCTATTGATCCTGGCATGATTGGAATCATCCGGCAAGCCACAGAGGGGCAGTTGTCTGCCGAAGAAACAAAAATGGCTGACGATTTCTTTTCTGGCATTAAAGACCTTGTCGAAGTCACTCGAACCGTCACTCCATCTCTGAAAGAGTTCGCCAGTGGCGCGAGCAATGCCGCCAAGGTTAGTCGTCACATCCGCCCTGTGATGAACCAAATTCAGGCAGCTATTCAGAAGGTAATCGACGGCCAAACAATCATCGAAGGTTGGGCACGGCTCATCGATGAAGTTGACGAGTAAGTCGCCGAAGCCACTCGCTCTGACGATGACTCCTTATGACCTTTGAATAATGCTCAACTATTCAAGCTTCGCAGCTGCGCTGCGAGCCGGCTGGGGGCCGGCGACGCGACCTTTGGCCGCGACCGGGGCGCGCTCGTTGCGTAGGACACCCGTTGGTGCTGGGCTTTGAGGACCAGGCCGCAGTTGCCGAGCAGCTGGGTTGTTGGTCGGGTTGCGTGACCCGCGCGCATAAACCACGGCATGCCACCCGGTCCCTGGCATGCCGTGGACCGGGTGCGTGGGTCGGGTTTTGGGGGCACCGACTGGTTGTGCAGCATGCGTGTAATGATCTTGGAATTGGGTGGGTCCCGACGCGGTTCATGTGCTGGTCAGAGGCCGATTTGGGGAATGCGCTCACACCCGCTCCGGAGCCGTGTGGCTCAAGTAGTCGGTGGGCTCGGGGAAAGTGTCGGTGATGCTGCCATGTGGTCGTCGCAGGCTGCCCACCAACTTTCACCGCCCTGGTCGCGTACCAAGACACTGTGGGCTGCTCGATTAGGGCAAGGCGCTGCCCAGGAGCATTCGCCGCGACGGCTTGCAGTGCCCTCTTTGTGATGGGTCGGATTCCAGACTTGTGCGTCGATCAGTTCCATGAGTGCCACGCTAGCCAGGACGCGTGGCCTTTCGGAGGCAATCGCTGAGACCCGGCGCAAGGGCACTTCGGCACCTCTAGCCCACAGACGCTGTTGCCAGCAGAGGAGCGGCCGACCTACCGTGCCAGACGCGTGCCAGAACGGGTGGGGACTTGCGGTCATCCAGGGGCACTGACGGGCTGTGCGGCCGGTAACACCGGCGCGAGTTCGGGGCTGGTCAGGTTGTGTTCGACGGCCTAGCTGGAACGGCGCTTCCCAAGCTTAGAACGCGAGTTCGATTCTCGTCGCCCGCTCGTTGGATGAAGGCCCAGGTCACGGACATGATCCGTGACCTGGGCCTTCGTCGTTTTCAGCTCGCTACGCCCTTGCGGGCGGGGTCCGTGCCGGATGCGCGTCGATGTCGGCCCTGAAGCTTTTTGAGCCGCTTCGCGATGACGTCGGGGAGCGGCTTGGCAGCGCCGCTGCCGCCTTCGACGCAACGTCCGGCCTTGCCCGTTAGACATTTACCCTGAGCCGATGCGCCGTGTTTCCGGCAGTGGTGGCGCTGGGAGGCTTGCGGGGGAGCCCGGTCAGCAGGGATTGACCTCCGCGCGTCGTTGAAGTTGCGGGGGCGCGACAAGCCGACCGAGTTGTCGAACGGGTTGCCCGTCGGGCTGCCGGCTTGAAGGTCACCACCGGGTTGCCAGTGAGCAATGCGACTGTGAAGTGCCCTTCCAAGGCCCGTCCCAGGCGGAGCAGTGTCGGTGTGGTCACCGGTCGGCCGCCGTCCTCAAGACGGCGGATGACCCGCTCGTTCATCCCCACACGGCAGGCGAGTTCTGCCTTCGTCCAGCCGAGTGCAACGCGGCGGTCGTAAACGGCTTGGGCCATCGCGTCGCCGAGCGCGGCCTCCGCATACGCCTGGTCGAACTCCTCGACCTCGCCCGTGGTCATCGCATCCGCGTGGGACGTCTCGGGGACGGGCTCGGCAGCGGCCTTCGCGGCCCTGCGACGCAATGCCTCACGCGCAGTTATCGTCGACCTCGCCTGTGGTCATCGCATTCGCGTGGGACGTCTCGGGGACGGGCTCGGCAGCGGCCTTCGCGGCCCTGCGACGCAATGCCTCACGCGCAGTCATCGTCCTGCCCCCGTCAGTCATCTCGTCTGTCGCGGCCGTCGATCTTCCCGGTTTGCCACCAGCCACCGTCACCGGCCGCCCAGTTCCAGCGGCTGGGGGCGGGTTGGATGCGCGGTGAGCGGTTGGTTATGCGGTGGGTGGATGTGTTGAGGCGCGGAGGGGCGGGTGGGGCGCGCAGGTCGGCTGACGGTTTGCGGGCGGGGCGGACTGCCTGATGCGGCCTGCGTTTCTGGGCCGTCAGAGGTGTGGGATGGGCTTCAGCGCCCGATGTCGCGGGTTGTGGGGTCCTGGTGTCGGGGGGCGGAGCGGAATGTGGCGGGGGCGTTGGTGGGCGCGGTGGAGGAAGGGGCGGGGACGCGGGGAGCCGGCGGCGATGACGACAGTGGGCCGAATGAGCCTCCGATCAGGCGGGCCAAGTCCAAGTGGCGGGACGGCACGGGTGATTGCGCCTGGTGTTGTCGTGCCACTTCGATGGCGGCCGTCGACGCGACGTTGCGCCCGGCCGGGGGTGGCGCGGTGGGGGCGGGGCCCCGTGCGGTCGACGGTTGTGCCTGGTCCCGAGCCGGCGCGGGCGTCGTCTTCGTCCTGTGAGCGGCTGTCGCGGCCTGGCCCTGGGTCGGTCGCCGTGCGGGGTCCCGGTGCGATCGGACTGCGGGCTGGTGCGGTCGGGCCACGTGCCGGCCGGAGCGGGCGAGGGCCTTGCGATTCGCCGGCATGGGGCCCATCACCGGAAAGGCGCGTTCGTGGTGCAACTGATGCTGCGCGGCCGACAGGGTGTGCGCCCGCCCGCGCCATTCCTGCAGAATCGCCCCGCTTCCAGGCTTGAATGGGGCGATCGCGCTGCCGAGACGTTCGGTGATGTAGGCGTTGGCGGAATTGGCCTCCGAGCCCTCCATGACCACGTTGTCCACCGCGTATGCGGGTACCTCGTCGGCTGCCACGGTCATACCCGGGCTGTACCACAACACCTGGGTCAGGTCCTCGAGATTGACCAGACCGGCGGGTTTTCCGATTTGCCCACCGATGATTTCCCGGAGATCGTCGTACATGGAATTTGGATAATCCGGAAGGACGCCGGCATTTCTCCATTCGGGATGGGAATTCATCTCCATTACATGCGCCATCTCGTGAGCTCCGATCCGAATGGCCGTGGTTTTGGGATCCAAGTCTCGCTGCGAGAGCGACTGCAATTCCTCACGTTGTCCAGGGCTGGTCCAATAGTCGCTGAGGACGACTGAGACACCCAGGTTGACGTAATTCGCGTGCTCGCTTCCTTTCACCGGACGATCGGCTGAAAGAGTCCGGGTCACAGCACCATCTTTCTGCTCCCAATCGGCACCATCCGATGCATAGATGTTGAACGGCAGTATGTTCCCGCGAGCGCTCTTCGAAAACAATTCGGACGTTCGGAGCATCCCGTCCGTGATCTCATGAAGCGTCCTGATATCGCCGCGCCATGGAAGCTCGGGTCTTTCCAGCAGACCATCCGACGCAATGGCGGCCGCCCGGCCCCCGGCGGCTTCCAGGGCTGCCTCCAGATCATTTTGGCGCCCGAATACATGAAACTCTGGCGACATCGAGAATTGGAAAATCTCATCGAGGTGGCGCTTCAGGGCACGTGCGACCGCGCGGTGGGTTGTGGCCGCGTAGATCTCGGGAAATCGAGAGCCACTTTCGTTGTTCACGTCACACTCACTCGGGAATCGGGTCTTCGGGCGACGGGGCCCGTTGTGGGGTTTCGGCGCGACTCGGGAGGTGTGGGTGCGGCGGTCAGGGCATGCGGGTCGTTTCGTGTGCCGATCGTGAGGCGGTGCCGGGTGCACCGGGTCGGGAGTACCACGGTGCCGGGAGCCGGTTCGGGCTGTTCGGGCTCTGAGCAGTCACGCACTTGGCGCCTCGCGGCAGGGTCGGCCGGGGGTTCTCGCCTCGGAGGAAGGGGCGTTGGTGGTCGCGTTGTACTTTGCGGATGCACCCGCCCAGACGTCAAGCCGGACATTTGTTCGACGTCCTGCACGCAGATCTCGGCGGGTCTCGGATGCCTGCGGGCGTGCGGGCGTGATGTTTGGGGTTGGGGTCGGTGTGGCGTTGGGCGGTGGTGGGTGGGTTGGTGATGTTGGGGGCGGCGGTTTTGGTGAGGGTTGGAGGGGTTGGTGGTCGGGATGATGCGGGCTGTTGTGTTGAGTGGGCCCGGGCCGGTCGGGAATCTTGCGGTTCGGGACGTGCCGGTTCCGGAGGTGCGGGCCGGGTGGGTTCGGGTTGCGGTTCGGGCCTTTGGGCTCAATCGGTCGGAGTTGCATACGCGGCTGGGGTTGGCGGAGGGGGTCAGCTTTCCGCGGGTGCCGGGGATCGAGGCTGTGGGGGTTGTGGACGCGCTTGATCCGGCCGATGCGGGGTGTGGGACGGCGGTCGGGCAGCAAGTGGTGACGATGATGGGCAATATGGGGCGAACCTACGACGGTGGGTACGCGGAGTACACGTTGGTGCCGGTGGGGCAGGTCATTCCCTTTTCGTCGGAGTTGCCGTGGGAGGTGGTCGGAGCGGTACCGGAGACGTTGCAGACGGCTTATGGGTCGCTGACGACCGGGCTGGATTTGGCTGCCGGGCAGACTCTGCTGGTACGCGGGGGGACTTCCTCGGTTGGGTTGGCTGCCGCCGCGTTGGCCAAGGGGCTTGGGGCGACGGTTTTGGCCACCACTCGCAAGGCCGGGAACGTGGATGTGCTGAAGGCGCAGGGGGTCGACCACGTTCTGATCGATGACGGGGATGTGGCCGGCGCGGTGCGGGCTTTGTATCCGGCTGGGGTGGACGCGGCGCTGGAGTTGGTGGGTACGCCGACGTTGCCGGACACGTTGGCCGCCACGCGGGTGCACGGGACGGTGTGTTTCACCGGGATGTTGTCCAACGAGTGGCTCGTGCGCGACTTCTATCCCATTGGGTATCTGCCGAAGGGGGTTCGGTTGACGGCCTATGGGGGCGAGAGCGGTGATCTGCCGGAGGAGGTGTTGCAGCGCTACCTGGACGAGATCGCCGCGGGGCGGATTTCGCTGGGGCCGACGCACGTCTATCGAATGGACGACATCCGGCAGGCTCATACCGACATGGAAATGGGCCACACCGTGGGCAAGTTGGTTGTGCTGACCGGTCCGTGAGCGCGCGTGCCGGGTGGTGGGCGCGACGGCATTGACTCGTGGAGGCAGGCGGCGTCTACCGCTCGTGGCGGGCGTGGGGTGCGGCCGAGGAGTCCGGGGCGGGCCGGGGTGCCGATGAGGGCGCGGGCGAGGGCGCGGATGAGGGCGCGGGTGCGGGGTTGAGGGTGGGTGGGGTGGTGGAGAAGCGGGCGGTTCGGGGGTCTCGTTCGTCACCGAAGTGCTGGGTGAGGATGGTGTAGAGGTCGGGGCGGCGGCCCTTGAGCCAGCGGCGGCCGGTGGACATCGGGATCAGGGACAGGTCGATGTCGGCGGTGACCATGGTGTCTTCGGGCGACCAGGTCTCGGTGAGGATTCGGCCGTAGGGGTCGAGGATCATCGCGTTGCCGGTGCGGACCTCGTCGTCGTCGCGGCCCACGCCGTTGCTGAAGATCAGGGCCAGGCCGTTGTCGTGGGCGCGGGCCGGGAGCCAGCGCAGGAGCCAGGCGCGGCCGCTGTCGCCGCGCAAGGCCGCCTCGATCGCGGCGGGGTCGCGGTGGCGGGCCTCCCACAGGGCCATCGGGATCGGGCGCATCGAGTGTGGGCTGCGTGAGGCGGTGCCGCCGGTTTGGTGCGGGGCGACCAGGATCGAGGCGCCGAGGAGCGCGGTGGCGCGGACGTTCTCGACGAGGTTGTTGTCCCAGCAGATGAGGATGCCGACGCGGATATCCCACGGGGTGTCGAAGACGGTGTAGCGGTCGCCGCTGGAGATGGCCTCGTGTTCGAAGGCGTGGAGCTTGCGGTGGCAGTGCACTCGGCCGTCGGGCAGGCAGACGGCGTACGCGTTGTAGAGGCGGCCGTCGGCCTCGTCGATTTCGAGGAAGCCCAGGCCGGCCGCTGTGTCCAGGTCCATCGCGAGCCGACGTACCCGTGTGACGGACGGGCCGGAGAGTGGCTCGGCGAGTTCGCGCAGGCGTTCGGGAGTGTGTCGGCGCAGGTGCCAGTAGCCGAGCAGGCACATCTCGGGCAGTACGACCAGGCGGACTCCGTCGGCGGCGGCCTCGCGGACGAAGTGTTCGACGCGGGCGAGGTTGTACGACTTGTCGTCCGGGCGCGGCTCGAACTGTACCGACGCGCACCGCAGGGTTTGCTCCATCGATCACTCCCGATTTCTGGTTCGGTGCGATCCGACCGGGTCCGGTCCGACTGGGTGCGATCCGGTTCGGTTCGGTTTGGTTCGGTTCGGTTCGGTTTTCGATTCGATTGCGTTCTGTGTTCTCTCATCACAGTCGGGGACACCGGCTGCGGTCCAATGAATGTTCGGTGCGTTTCGATAACCCGATGGAATGGAACGCGATCTAGGCTTCGGCCATGGACGTGCGGTTGCTGCGGGCGCTGGTGGCGGTGGCGGACTGTGGTGGGTTCGGGGTTGCGGCGGGGCGGTTGTCGATCACCCAGCCGGCGTTGACGAAGCAGATTCAGGCGCTGGAGGCGGAGGTCGGCGGCGCGCTGTTCACGCGTGGGCGGCGAGGGGCCGAGGCGACCCGGCTCGGGCAGGCGCTGTTGCCGGAAGCGCGGGAACTGGTGCGGCGCGTCGACGCGTTGAGCCGCCGCGCCGCGCAGTTCAAGCGCGGGGAGGCCGGGAGTCTGGCGGTCGGATTCGGCCTGTCCGGGATCGATCTGGCGCCACAGGCCGTGGCGGCCTTTCGACGGCGCTTTCCGGGGGTCGAGATCACGCTGGAGGACATGTCGTCGAACGCACAGGTCGAGGCGGTACGGGCGGGCGACCTCGACGTGGGGTTCGTACGGCTGCCGGCGCCGGAGGACCTGGGGCGGCTCGTCGTACTGGTCGACACCCTGGCGGTGGCCTCACCCGGGGATCAGGATCCACCGCCGACGGATCCGGCGGGAGTCGCCGCGTGGTTGCGCGGGCGGCCGGTGGTGCGGCTGACACGGGCCAAGGGGCCGGGGCTGGTGCGGCAGATCGAGCGGTTCGAGGAGGAGTTCGGAGCCCGGCCGGAACCGGTACAAGAGGCCTCCGACCTGCAGACGGTGCTGGCCCTGGTGGCGGCCGGGGTGGGTGCGGCCCTGGTACCGGCGGGCGCCGCCGGCATCGCGTCGGCGACCGTCACGGTGACGCCGATCGAGTCCGAGAGTGGATGGGAAAGCGGGTCCGGCGGTGGGCGCGAGAACGGGTCCGGCGGGAGGTCCGCCGAAGGGTCCGGTGGTGGGGCCGGAGGTAGGACCGGTGGTGGGGCCGGTAGTGGGTCGACCGGCAGGTCGGACGCGGTTTCCTGGCGGATCGGCGCGGTCTGGGATCCTGCTCGGGCCACTCGGGTACGGGACAACTTCCTCGTCGTCGTCCAGGAACTTGCGGGTCGGCGCGACGAACTCGGCCGCGGGCGCGATCGATGGGCCGCCGACGCGGAGTCGACGTGGTCGGGTGCCAGGAGGAAAGCCGGACGCGGCCCACGACGCGGTGGTGGAAGGACCGGCGGCCCGGCGGGGTTCGCCGGGTGACGTTTGCGTGTGGACCGGGGTTCGGACGTGGCAGGGCACCGCGGCCGGGCGCTGCCGCCGGGTCGCCGCGTGCGGGGCCGCATTCGGCCGCCGTGCCGCGTCCCAAGCCCCCGCATCCCAGAGCACCGCGCCCAGAGCACCGCGCCCAGGGCTCCACACCCCCAGGGCACCGCGTCCGGATCGCCGCCGCGCCCGAGGCGCCGCCGTCGGGGGTTACTTCTTGGCGAGGCGGGCTCGGGTCAGTTCCGGGGTTTCCGGGGAGCGGGATTCGACGGTGGTTCTGAGGTCGGCGAGGGTTTGGCCGGCCAGTTCGTGGCGCCAGGCGAGGTCGGCTCGGGACATGGCCTGGGCGATGGCGCAGGAGGTGCGGTAGTCGGCGGTGGGGTCGGCGTCGGGGCCGTTGTGCAGGATTTGTTGGCAGCGGAACGCGGGGTCGGGGCCCTCGATCGCGACCACCACGTCCATCAGGGTGATGTCCTTGAGCGCGCGGGCGAGGCGGAAGCCGCCGCGTGGGCCGGAGGTCGAGGTGACGATGCCGGCGCGGGCGAGGGCCTGGAGTTGCTTGTTCAGGTACGCGGCGGGCAGGCCGTAGAAGGCGGCCAGTTTCGTGGCCGTGACGGCCGTACCCGACTCGGCCCATGCCAGGTTGAGGCAACTGTGCAGCGCCCACTCCACGCCTTCGCTCATCTGCATATGCTGGACGCTACCCATCCAGAATAGCCGGAACAACTCCCACTCCCCCGATCGGCCTAAGGTCAGAGCGGGTGGGCGGCGAGTTGCAGGAGTCGTCTGGCCCGGGCCGCGCCGTCGAGTGGCGCGGGGTCGGTGCCGGTGCGGCAGTGCCGGCAGAGGTCGCCGGGGATCAGGTCGGGGCCGGGGCGGCCGCAGTCGGCACATTCGACCAGGCGCGGGCGGCGCGCCTGGGACGGGATCACGGGTTGCTTCGGAGCCTTGGTGAGGCGGTAGTGCAGCAGACCGGTCTTGATCGCTCGGCCCGGTGGCGGTAGGTCTTCGGTGAGTTCGCGAAAGACCTCGGCTTCGACGTGGGTGTCGCCGCCGGCCAGACGGTCCACCAGGAACGGGACGAGGGTGCGCAACTCCCGCTCCTTGAAGGCCAATCGCTCGTCCACATCGGCGAGGGAACGGAGCAGCGCGAGCGCGCGCACGGCGGGATCGTCGACGGCCGAGACGGTGGTGGTGGCGTCGGATGCGGTAGGTGCGGCAGTGGACTCGGGAGCGTCTCCGGACGTGCGCGGCCCGGACCACTCCGTGAGGCGGCCGAGCATCCGCCCGGTCGCCGAGTCCCGTAACCGCTTGGCCACCGCGATGCCGGCCTCGGTGAGTTCACGAAGCACGCGGCGGGCGATGTGGGCGCCCACGCCGAGGAGTTCGCGGATGGTGTCGACCGTGAGCGGGGTGTCCGCAGGCATGACGTGGTAGCGGAGGGCCGCCTCCAACGCGCGCCCCGAAAGGCCGCCATATTGGGCCAACACGGTGACGACAGGGTCCTGGACAGGGGTGGGGGCATCGATACGCTGGGATACAGCCATGGCGAGGGTCCTCGTTCCTCGTTCGGTGGTCAGGCCCTCGCATCGGTGTTGGTAGCACCAGCGGGGGCCGACTTACGTTTTGGATACGGGGAACAGCAGACAGTGCCAACGCGGTTACCGTCAATCACCCTCCCGAGTGATCTTCCCCCACCCAGGGCCAGCCGCCGCCCGAAGGGGCGGCCGGCCTAGTGGGTCCTAGAGAACACCGCGTCCGCACAACGGAAAACCGCACTTACGGGCTGACCTCGGCAACCGGGCAGATCCCCGGACCACCCCTCCGTACAACGGATTTCATGTGCGTCGGGAAATCCACCCGGCGGGAAATCGGGGGCGGACGCGACACGTTCGAGGCGCGATCCCCGACCGGCGTCCCCGGCCTGCCTTGGATGACAACGCGCACGGTGAGACTCCCGACAACGCGCGCGCACGACGAACTCCCGGCAACGCTCACGACGGAGCGGGCAAAAGACCCCGACGGTCCCAGCGGCGGCCCGAGCAGAGTCCCGGCGCGAATGTGCCGAAGTCCTCGGTGGCCCGTCGGGACCACCGAGGACTTCGGGCGGCGGCTACTTCGCAGGACTACCGGGTCCAGCGCGGGTCGCCGGCCATCGCCTCGAGCTGGTCGAGGGTCAGTACCGGTTCGTCGCGGGACGGCCTGTGTGGGCCGAGCTCGGGTTCGAACAGGGCCCCCTCGATGTCCTCGTCCGCGGAGGTCATGACCGTTCGGCCGCTGGAGCTGTTCCCCGCGTCGACCCACACCGTGCGCCCGTCCGGATAGCGCACCCCCGCGCGCCATTGGACGAACTCGGGCGGCGCGTTGCCCACCGGCTGCCGTGCGGCGAAGGTCGTGGTGCCGTCGGGCAGGGTCCGGGTTCGGCAGTCCGAGATCCCGGCGCAGGACTGCAGCGGCTCGTCCGTGATCCGCACGTTCGCGCTGACGCCCGACACCCCTCGCACGTCCGTGATGATCATCGACGCGCCGTAGTCCGGCTCACCCTTGGTCGTGATGTTCAGCCCCGGGGGAAGCACGCTCTCCAAGATCGCCAGCATGCGCTTGTCCGGTGTGGGAAGCGCGGTGACGGCCTTCTCCCAATGTGAGTCCGTCACGATCCGGGTGAGGTCCGCGATCGACAGTCGCGGATCCTCCTTGATCCCGATGGTGCCCTTGTCCGAACCGATGTGCTGGTCGCGGGCCCCTCCGCTGTAGACATCCGCCGCGATCCGGCCGCCGTCGGGTCGATCCAGGATGACCCGCCAATGCTTTTGCCGCTCCTCCCCCCACGCGTCGAGGTGCGTCTTGGCCACCGTCAGTTTCGAGCCGTCCGGCCGCTTGGTGGTCTTGCACTCGTCGTAGGGCTTGCGCCCGTCGACGGCGCCACAGTCGGTGAGCCGGGCGTCGGGGGTGTTCGGTGCCGGGCGCGACAGCTTGACCCGTACGCCGGTCGCACCGGTCCCGTCGCGGTACACGAGCTGCGCGGTCGGGTTCATGGCGATCATCGGCGGGTCCTTGGGCGTGAGCTGCGACCCCGTACCGAGGGCGTCGCTCACCTCCCCCTTGGCCGGCAACAGGCTCGTGAGCACGGAGATCATCTGGTTCCCGGTCACCGGCCACCCCGTCGGCAGGTCCGTATCCGGGAGGGTACGGCGGGAGGCCGGCGACCCGTCGGCCGCGAGGCCCCGATCGAGCGCCACCCCGCCGCCGACCACGGCAACCGCCATCGCACACGCAGCGGCACCGATCCGCAGGCGCCGGACCCGACGCAGTTGCCTGCCACGGGCCAGGCCCCGAGGGATCACCCCGGGGTCGTGCTCCGGGAACGTGTCGGCCAAGGTGCTCAACGCGCCGGGTAGATCCCGCTCGAAGTCGCGGTCCGGGTCGGGAACTTGCCGATCCGGACCCCGGGAGGTCCAGCCCGGGTGGTCAGCGGCCACGATGCGATCACCGGTCCTTTCGGTAGGAGTAACGAGAGCTCAGCGAAGATGCGGAAAACCTGGGGGTGAACGTGGGATATGTCCCTCGACACCCGAAGCGCGGAAGCGTGGAAGGGTCGCAACGAACGCACGAGCGACGACCGCTCGAAGTCGGTCCCCTCACGCCCGGTCGAGGGCAAGTCCCGCCAGTTGATCGCCGAGCAACGCCCGAAGCCGATCCAGGGCGCGATGCGCGCGCACCCGTACCGCTCCCTCGGACATGTCCAGCGCGTCGGCGGTCTGCTCCACGGAGCGGTCCTCCCAGTAGCGCAGGACCAACACCGCCCGATCCTTCGGCGCGAGTGCGGCCAGGCCGTCCAGGAGGGTGAGCCGCAGCTCGGGATCCCCCGTCGGACGGACCGCGTGTTCGGGCACCGAGTCGGTGGCGCGCTCGGTGGAACTCTTGCGGCGCTGCTGTTCGATGTAGAGGCGGACCAGGGTGGTGTGCGCGTAGGCGAACGGCCAGTCCATCCGGCTGACCTTGCGCCATCTCGGGTAGAGCTTGCCCAGCGTCTCCTGGAGCAGGTCCTCGGCGCCGTGCCAGTCACCCGAGGTGAGCAGGCACGCGGTACGGAACAGCCTGCGGCTGTGCGTGGCGGCGAACTCCTGGAAGCTCGCGTCGCTCGCGCCTGCCATCCGATGCCCCCGTTCGTCGACGTCACCAGGGGAATGGGATGGGCCCGTCGATCCGTTACAGCCTGCCCGACACGGCCCGGCCGACCGGGTTCCTGGTTTCCGGTGCCCATCGGGTTGGGCAGGCTCGAGGCGCGCGTACCACGCGGTACTTCGGAGTTGGGGAGAGGCGACCGGATGGCCAGGATCAAGGGGAGCGTGAAGTGGTTCAACGAAGCCAAGGGGTTCGGCTTCATCAGCCCGGAGGACGGCAGTAAGGACGTCTTCGTGCACTTCAGCGCGATCCAGGGCAACGGCTTCAAGACACTCGCCGAGGGCCAGGCGGTCGAGTTCGAGGTACAGGACGGCCAGAAGGGCCCGAGCGCCGCCAACGTGCTGGCCATCTGACGCCGTCGACCGGGACAACCGCGATCGTGGCCACGAGGTCGGCTCGCCGATCCGTGGCCACGACGGTGCGAGACCGCGCCCGGTGGGCCGCGACCTCTACGCCAGGTACCGCTCGATCGTCTCGACCTTCGCCGTCAGCCCGTCGACGACGCCTTCGCGAATGTCCGCCTTGAGCACCAGGCTGACCCGGTTCGAGTGCGCCTTGACCGCCTCGACGGCCGCCTTCACCACGGCCATCACCTCGTCCCACTCGCCCTCGATCGAGGTGAACATCGCGTCGGTCCGGTTCGGCAGGCCGCTGGCCCGCACCACCTTGACGGCTTCCGCGACCGCCTCCCCGACGTCTTCACCGACACCGAGCGGGGACACCGAGAACGCGACGATCACGACAACACCTTCCGCAGCCCGAACAACGACGCCCCCAGCCTAGGCCGAGGCCGGCACCGCTACGCGACCTCGAAAGCGGTCCGCAGCGCGCGGCGGATGTCCGCCATCGCACGGCGCGAGACGTCGGCGGTCGGGATCGCGTTGGAGCCGTGGAAGGTACCGGGCCGGTGGTGCAGTTCCACCCGGACGCCCGCGCGGATCAGCCGGCCCGCGTACTCGATCGCCTCGTCGCGCAGCGGGTCGAGTTCGTTGGCGGTGATGTACGCCGGCGGCAGGTTCGCCACGTCCTCGGCCCGAGCCGGGGCCGCGTAGGCGGTGGGCTCGGCGCCCGCCAGGTAGTACCGCCAGCTCAGCGCCGCCTGACGGCGGTCCCACAGCGGCGCCGACTCGAACTCGAGCATCGACGGCGTGTCCAGGCGGTCGTCCAGGACGGCGGTGTCCAACACCTGGTGAATCAGCGCCGGCCCACCCTCGTCCCGGGCCCGCAGCGCCAGCGCGGCGGCCAGACCACCGCCGGCGCTGACCCCGCCCACCGCGATCCGCGCCGGGTCGCCGCCGAACGAGGCCGCGTGCTCGGCCACCCACCGCAGCGCCGCCCACGCGTCCTCGAAGCCGGCCGGGAACGGGTACTCGGGCGCGAGCCGATACTCGACGCTCACCACGACGCAGCCGACCTCGAGCGCGGTCGCCACACAGCTGCCGTCCGAGCTGTCGATGTCGCCGAACACGAAGCCGCCGCCGTGGAACCACAGCAGCACGCCGAGCGAGCCGTCCGGACCGGCTGCCTCGGCCGCCTCCTTCGGCGTGTAGATCCGCACCGGGACGTCCCCGGCCACGATCCGGTCCTCGACCAGCAGGCCGTCCGGGCGCTGCACCGGCTGGGTCCGGGCCCGCTGCGCCGCGCGGAAGGCGACCGGGTCGGAGATGTCCACGATCGGCAGGTACGGGAGGACCGCGAGCAATTCGGGGTCGATGCGGTGTTCCATGCCGCGGAAAGTAGCAGCGCACGCCGCCAACTTCTATGACGGTGCGTCAGATCCGAGCGAAGCGAGGCGGAAGTCACTCCCCCGCGGCACCCGGGGCCGGCGATCGGCCCGCCACCCGCGGGCACCCCCCGGACCGCGGGCCGGCGACCGCCCCCACCTGCGAAATCCGCTTTCACCCGGACCACCCGCGGACGCACCATGTGGCCATGAACGCCATCCCCACCACGACGCTCTGGCGGCCGACCGGACCGGCCGAACTGGAGCTCGTGCGCGAGTCCGGCTGGACCGCGTGGCCGGCCAGGCTGCCCGACCAGCCGATCTTCTATCCGGTGCTGAACGAGGACTACGCGATCAAGATCGCGCGCGACTGGAACGTACCGGCCTCCGGGGTCGGCTACGTGACCCGCTTTCGGATCGAGACCGAGTTCGTGATCCGCTACCCGGTACGGCAGGCGGGTGGCCGAACCATCCTGGAACTGTGGGTCCCCGCCGAGGAGTTGACCGAGTTCAATCGGCACATCGTGGGACCGATCGAAGTCGTGCACGAGTTCCGCTGACCCTGCGGCCGCTCGGCCGAACACGAGCCGGCCGAGCGGCCGCGAACACGAACGAACGACCGAGCGCCCATCCGAGACACGTACGGCGCGGGCCGACCCGGGACACCGGATCCGCCCGCGCCGTTCGTGCGTATCGCGGCAGCACCCCACGCGCCCGCCGCACCCGGCCGGTCACTCCGTCCGAGCCACCTGCTCGGCCGCCCATTCCGCCCACTCGGGCCGCACCTGCGACAGCGCAGCCCGTATTCCAGCGGGATCTCCCCGTACACCGACAGCGAGCCCTCGTCCCCCTCGATGTTCGCCTCCACCGCCCGCTACCCGTCGATCGTCCAGGCCCGGGAGGCCGTCCGATCGGCGGATCTTGCGCGGCGCGAGCCAGGGGAGGCCCACCGGGGCGCTCGAGGCCGGCTCACGAGGCCGGCGCCCGCAGGCTCAGCCGGGCCTGGACCGGCCAGTGGTCGGACGGGCAGCGGCCGTCCCGAGTCCAGGTCAGCGTGCGCGCGTCGACGACGTCGAAGTCGGCGGTGGCCAGGATCCAGTCGATGCGCTCGCCGTCCACGGGCGGTTCCCAGTTGTTGTACGTCCGGGTCGCGTCGGCCGCACCGGTGTCGCGCAGCAGACCACCGGCGGTCAAAACGGCGTGCGGAGCACTGGCCGCGCCGACGTTGAAGTCGCCCACCACGACGGCCGGTTCCCCGGCGAACCGGCGGGCCAACAGGGCCCGCGTCGCGTGCGCGCTCCTGCGTCGCGCGTTGGCCGAGACGTGGTCCCAGTGCGTGTTCACGAAGCCGAACTCGGTGTCGGTGGCCAGATCCCGGAAGCGAATCCAGGTCATCATCCGGGGATGGCGCCAATTGCCCCACGTGCGCGATCCGATCAGGCGCGGGAACGCGGACAGCCACACGTGGTCGAAGGCCAGCGGTTCCAGTCGCTCGACGTCGTAGAAGACCGCGCAGAACTCGGACCGGCTGCCGCCCTCGCGACCGAGGCCGATCCAGTCGTACCGAGCCCGCAGTTCGCGTGCCAGCGGCCGGAGTTGATGCCAGCGCCCCTCCTGGGTGCCGAGCACGTGCGGACGCTCGCGGCGGATCAGCTCCAGCACGAGCGGGCGGCGTTCCCGCCACGAGTTCGGCGTCGGGTTCTCCGGGCCGCGCAGATTGAAGGTCATCACGTGCAGGGGGTCGCTCATGTCCTGGGGACTACCACCGGGACGACGGTGGCACGCCGCAGGTCACCCACCACCCGTGCGGGTTCGGGACCGGGCCGTGGGACGGGCCCGTTTCGGCCCGTCCCCCTTCGGCTCCGGCCTGCTCGACCCGAGTCGGGCCGGCCCGGCCCGACTCGACCCACGCCCCCGACCCGCACGGCCCAGGCTCAGCTGAACACGTCGCTGACCGCGTTGACGCCGGCCGTGACGAAGTGGTCGACCAACTCGGAGAGCGAGGACGCCACCTGGGTTCCGGACAACATCACACCGGCCACGAAGGCCAGTATCAGGCCGCCGATCTTGTAGTTCTTGTGGGTGACCAGGTAGAAGAGAATGAAGATGATCAGGATCGGGACACCGACGGTCACCCCGCGACCGACGCTGCTCGTCTCGGTGGTCACCGCCATTTGGAGCTCGACGATGGAGTCGGGCGCGGCAGCGGCCACGGCGCTCAGCGACATGTGCATGATTCCCCTCCGGTCCTGCGGTCGTCCGCCGGTCCCTGTTTGCCTTGGCGTACCCGTGATATGACGGTTCGTAAGCTACTCACGTCGCACGCACCGTCACCCGCCACCGATGGGGATGGATGCGCCGGCCATCAGACCGGCGAGCACCCAGGCCCAGCGCATGAGCCGCATCAACGGCCATTTCGCGCTGACGATCACGATCCAGAAGCCCATCATGAGCCACAGGCAAAAGGCCGCCATGAAGCCTGCCTCGGACGAGCAGCTCACGAGGAGCCCCGCACCGTAATAGGCGGCGAATCCGGCGGGAATCAGCATGGCCAGGTCGGTCCCGGTGAACGGACCGAAGCTGGACCCGGTACTCCCGTCGGTACCGCCCGCGAACGGCGCCGGCACCTTGGGTATGCCCGAACTCCCACCCTGTGTACCGGAATCGGCCGGTCCGGTGGAGTCGTCTCCGGCGCCGGCCGCGGGGCCCTTGCGGACGAACCTGGCCAGGCCGGAGGCGCCGGCGGAGGTGCTCGCGGCGTCGGCCGCGGCGCCGGCCCCGGCCGCGCCTGCTCCCGAGCCGGTCGCCTTCGCGGGCTTGCGCCACGGCAGCTTGCGCGCGCTTTCGACGGGGGTCGCGGGGGCGTTGTGTCGGCCCGGGTCGCGAGGCTTCATCACGTGCCGCACCGTGGGGCGCGTGGGAGGGTCGGCGGCCCCGGGGCCGCGCTCGGACCGTTGCGCGTCGGCGCTTCGGGCGGCATCGGCGCGGCGCTCGTCGGCTCGCCCGGGGCGCGCGCCCGAACCGCTCGCGCGCTCGGTCGTACGCCGGGCCTCGGCCGCGTCCCGCTCGTGCTTCCGACGCTCCCGCAAGTCCCGCCGCCAGGACGGCTCGTCGTCCTGGCGCGGCGCGCGGGTGCCGCGCGAGGAGCCGCGTCCGGGCTCGCTCACGCGTTCTTCACGAGGGGGCGGGAATGCCGGTTCCTCGTCGTCGGGGTCGGCGAGATGACGGCGACGGACCAGGTCACCGAGTCGAAGTCCGCGTGCCTCGGGGGGTGGTGGCGGCTCGTACGCACTCATCGCCTGTTATCCCCCTCCCGACTGACGTGGGCACGGCTTGCAGGCGCGGCTGTGCCGGTATGCCGCCAGTATCCACGGCGCGGCTATCCCGATCGCGAAGAACTCACCGTCGCGCGCGCGCCCCTTGAGGTGCAGCACCACCGCGAACACCGCGGCGGTGCCCAGGATGAGCATGGTCAGCACGTTCGAGTGAACGATCTTGAGCGCGATCCAATTCGAGGACGAGGTACGGGTCTTGACCGTGCTCTCGACGAACTTCTTGCGCCAGTCGCCGGCCATCACGGCCCCCAGGGCTCGGTCGTACCGAGCCGTGCGTCGATCACCGAGGCACCCGTCGGCGGTACACCGGTCACGACCACACCGAACGTCGGAGAACCGGTCGGTGAATCGGCGAAATATGAAGCGTGGGGCGGCCGTCGGTCACCGTCGCCGATGCCGTGTGCCACCCGGGAGGGCCAGGACATACGCGGACTCCTCTCGTCCGGTGTCGCATCGCGCCCGTCGACCGGGGCCACTTCGACCCGGCGGCGGAGCTCACGGTGGTGAGGTGACGGCTCCACTCCTCTTTCCGCAGGCCGCGCTCATAGCGCGGCAAACCGGTACGTTCCATTTGACCTTGTTCAGTGTGGCCAGTGGGCGGGACAGCGTCAAGGGGCGACCGCTCGGCTGCGTTGCGTAGCCCAGCGCTCGCCCCTTCGAGGCATTCCCTTGCACTCTAAGGGCTCTGACGAACCGTCAGATGCCCTGCCGATGATCTTCGGCCACTGTTGATCTGCCGTCAGATCCGCTCCGCCGGGATCCGTCCCATCCGACCGGCCTTGAAGTCGTCGAACGCCTGAGCCAGTTCGGCGTGCGTGTTCATCACGAACGGGCCATACCAGGCGACTTCCTCGCCGATCGGCTGCCCGCCCAGGACGATCACCTCGAGGTTGGGCTTGTTCGAATCCTGCCGGGTGTCGGCCTGGAGGTCGATCGTGTCCCCGGCACCGAACACCGCGAGCCGGCCGGTTTCGATCGGTCGCCGATCGGTGCCGACGGTGCCGGAACCCGCGAGTACGTACACCAGCGCGTTGTAGTCCTTGTTCCAGGGCAGCGAAAGTCGTGCGCCCGGATTGACCGAGGCATGCAGCAACGTGATCGGGGTGTGGGTGATGCCGGGACCGTCGAAGCCGCCGACGGAGCCGGCGATCAGCCGGACCAGCGCGCCGCCGTCGTCCGACGCGAGCAGCTTGACGTCGCCCGCGCGGATGTCCTGGTAGCGCGGATCGGTCATCTTCTGCGCGGACGGCAGGTTCACCCACAACTGGATGCCGTGGAACAGACCGCCACTGGCCACCAGCGCCTCCGGCGGCGCCTCGATGTGCAGCAGACCGGAGCCGGCCGTCATCCACTGCGTGTCGCCGTCGGTGATCACACCGCCGCCGCCCGCCGAGTCCTGGTGTACGAACTCGCCGTCGATCAGATAGGTGACCGTCTCGAAGCCGCGGTGCGGGTGCCACGGGGTGCCCTTGGGCTCACCCGGCGCGTAGTCCACCTCGCCCATTTGATCCATCATGATGAACGGGTCGAGGTAGGTCTGGTTGACCCCCGCGAGGGCGCGGCGCACCGGGAAACCCTCACCCTCGACACCGCTCGGCGCGGTGGTGACGGCGAGTACGGGACGCGGCCGCGCGTCGAGACCGGGTTCCGGCAGACGCGGCAGGGCCAGCGGGTTGGAAACGGTGACGGCGGGCATGGCCTGCTCCTCGAGGACGAGTGCGGTCCCGGCTTTCCCGGGTCTTGCTCGCCTCAACGATAGTTGCCCTCTCAACATTCCCCGCGCGGAGGATCCTCTTTCGGGCATGCGGAAGCGGCCGGGTGGGCGCGGCACGCGGCCGGTCCGGGGGTGGTGGAGGGCACGAAGAGGGCCCGAATGGCTCGGGCCGGCATCCGGGGCGGGTTTCGGGCCCGGCTTTGGATTGGGCTGCGAGCCCGGCTTCGAGAAATCGCGCTACAGGCCCGGCTTCGGAACGGGCTTCCGGCCGGGATCCCGCCGGGCTTCGGGCCGGATTCAGGCCCGGCTCCGAGCCCGGCTTCAGGCCGGAAGCGCCCGGTTGACGCTCGGCAACGACCGCTGGCCCGCGAGCCGCGCGAGCGTGGCGTCCACCGAGTCGGGCGAGAGGATCTGATCCAGGGCCATGAAGGCGCAGCCGGTCAGACCCGCAGCCTCACCCAGCACGCTCGGCACGATCCGCAGCTCGCGCGTGGCCACGGCGGTGGACCGCTTGTAGACGACCTCGCGCACGCCCGCGAGCAGCGGATCACCCGCGTCGGCCAGGTCGCCGCCCAGCACCACGACCGCCGGGTTGAGCACGTTGACCACGCTCGCCAGCACCTCGCCGAGCATGCGACCCGACTCGCGCACGAGCCGGACCGCCTCGGGCTGACCGGCCGCCGCCAAGGCCACCACGTCCCGCACGCTGGAGACCTCGCGACCGTCCGGGAACCGTGCCCCGTGCGCGGCCAGCGTCTCGATCAAGTGCCGTCCGCTGGCCAGCACTTCGAGGCAGTCCACATTGCCGCACCAACACCGCACGCCGGTGCCGCCGGCGACCGGGATGTGCCCGATCTCGCCCGCCGCGCCGAGTGCGCCGCGGTACACCTTTCCGTCGGCGACTATGCCCGCGCCGATACCGGTGGACGCCTTGACGAACACCAGATCGCCGGCGTCGGCCCGGGCCCGGTACTCGCCGAGCGCCATCACGTTCACGTCGTTGTCCACGTACACCGGTACCGGCAACCGGCGTTGCAGCGTGGGGGCTATCGCCACCCCGTCCCAACCGGGCAGCGTCGGCGCGCCGGCCGCGCGCCCGGTGTCCAGCTCGACCGGCCCGGGAACGGCCACCCCGACTCCGCGCACACGCGCCGGGTCGAAGCCCTCCTCCGCCAGCATCGTGTCGATCCAGTCCGGGAGTCCGGTGAGCACCGCGTCCGGTCCGCCCTGCGCGGCCATCTGGGTCTCCCGGCTGGCCAACACCCGGCCGGTCAGGTCGCAGACCGCCAACTGACCTCGGCTGCTGCCGAGCGACGCGGCGAGCACCAAGCCGCCGTCGGGGTTGAGTTCGAGGCGGATCGGCGGTCGGCCGCCGGTGGACACGCCGTCGGCGCGCTCGGCGAGCAGGCCCGCGTCGACCAGTTCGTCGATCCGGGCCGCCACCGCGGATCGGGACAGCCCGGTCAGCCGGGCGACGTCCGCCCGGGTCTCGGCATCCCCTTCACGCACAAGGCGAAGCACCTCGCCTGCACTGCTGTGCGGAATGGGGTTCGCGCGTCGGGCCATGCCATCCAGTGAACCAGGGCAGCTTTCCCTCGGTCAAAGCCCTAAGTTCACTACTTCGACACCCGAGCGTCACTCTTTTGCTTGCCAAGAGGCAAAAGTACCCCTAGTTTGGTACCCGAACCGGCAGAGCAGCCGCCGACAGCAGGGGCACGAAGATCGTGAGCGAGCAGAGGATCCACCCGACGGTGGCCGCAGTGACGGAGCGCATCGCGCGCCGCAGTGCCGCCACTCGTACGGCTTACCTGGAGCGGATCCGGGCGGCGGCCTCCGAGGCCCCCGCACGCGGTCAGCTCGGTTGCGCGAACTTCGCCCACGGCTTCGCCGCCTGCTCGCCCAGCGAGAAGCTCGGGCTGCGCGGCACCGGCCCCCAGGGCCCGGTCAAGCCGAACGTCGCGATCGTCTCCTCGTACAACGACATGCTCTCCGCGCACCAGCCGCTGCGCACCTACCCCGAGCAGCTCAAGGCCGCGGTGGCCGAGGCGGGCGGCGTGGCCCAGTTCGCGGGCGGCGTACCCGCCATGTGCGACGGGATCACCCAGGGCCGCGCGGGCATGGAGCTCTCCCTGTTCAGCCGCGACGTGGTCGCGATGGCGGCGGCGGTGGCGCTCGCGCACGACATGTTCGACGGCGCGCTGATGCTCGGCGTGTGCGACAAGATCGTCCCCGGCCTGGTGATCGGCGCGCTGTCCTTCGGGCACCTGCCGACCATCTTCGTGCCGGCCGGTCCGATGTCCTCCGGCCTGCCCAACAAGGAGAAGGCCCGGGTCCGGCAGCGCTTCGCCGAGGGCAAGGTCTCCCGCGAGGAACTGCTCGACGCCGAGGCCGGCGCCTACCACGGCATCGGGACCTGCACCTTCTACGGCACCGCCAACACGAACCAGCTCGTGATGGAGGTGCTCGGTCTGCACCTGCCGGGCGCCAGCTTCGTGCACCCCGACCAGCCGCTGCGCAAGGCGCTGACCGACGAGGCGGGCCGCCGGGTCGCGGCCACCACCTCGCTCGGCGACCCGACGTCGCTGGTCCGCGAGTACACGCCGATCGGCGAGGTGCTCGACGAGAAGGCCTGGGTGAACTCGGTCGTCGCGCTGCTGGCCACCGGCGGCTCCACCAACCACACGCTGCACCTGGTCGCGATGGCCGCCGCCGCCGGGATCACGCTGACCTGGGACGACTTCGCCGAGCTGTCCACCGTGGTCCCGCTGCTGACCCGGATGTACCCGAACGGTCCGGCGGACATCAACCACTTCCACGCCGCGGGCGGCACCGCGTTCCTGATCGGCACGCTGCTCGACGGCGGGCTGCTCAACGAGGACGTGCGCACCGTCGCGGGCGACGGGCTGAACCGGTACCGGCGCGAGCCGCAGCTCACCGAGGACGGCTCGATCGTCTGGGTGGACGGCCCGACCGAGAGCCTGGACCTGGAGGTGCTGCGGCCGTACGACAAGCCGTTCGCGCCCGACGGCGGGCTGCGGATGTTGCACGGCGATCTCGGTCGCGCGGTGATCAAGGTGTCCGCGGTCGACCCGTCGCACCACGTGGTGACCGCGCCCGCGCGGGTGTTCGACGGACAGGCCGAGTTCCTCGCCGCGTTCGAGAACAACGAGCTCGACCACGACCTGATCGCGGTGCTGCGCTACCAGGGCCCGCGCGCGAACGGCATGCCCGAGCTGCACAAGCTGATCCCCGCGCTCGGCGTCCTGCAGGACCGGGGCCACCACGTGGCACTGGTCACCGACGGCCGGCTCTCCGGCGCGTCCGGCAAGATCCCGGCGGCGATCCACTGCACGCCCGAGGCGGCGGCCGGTGGCCCGATCGGCAGGATCCGCGACGGCGACATCGTGACGGTGGACGCGGTCGCGGGGACGCTGACGACGGAGGCCGACCTGAGCGTGCGCGAGGTCGCCGGCGCGGCCCCGACCGACGCCGAGTGGGTCGGTACGGGACGTGAACTGTTCACCGCGCTGCGCGCCGGGGTCGGCCCGGCCGACCTGGGCGCAGGCGTGTTCGGCGCGGTCGCGGCCGCAAGTTTCGACGCTGGGACTTTTGCAGGAGGAACAGCGTGAGTGGCACCGTGGCACAGCCGACCCCCGACAGCCCGTGGCTGGTCGCCGACATCGGCGGCACCAACGCGCGCTTCGCCGTGGTCTCCGAGCCGGGCGGCCGGCCCGAACACGTGCTCGGGCTGCGGAGCGAGGACCACGTGGACCTGGCCGCCGCGATCGAGGACTACCTGGACCGCTCCGGCGCGGCCCGGCCGAGCGCGATCTGCGCGGCGGTCGCGGGCCCCGTACACGGCGACCGGTTCCGGCTGACCAACGGCGCGTGGGTGCTGTCCATCGCGGAGACCCGGGTCAAGCTGGGCGTCCCGGATCTGCACCTGATCAACGACTTCGAGGCGCTGGCACTGTCGTTGCCGCACCTCGCGGGCGACGACCTGATCGTGGTCGGCGACCGACTGCCCGACCCGACGCTGCCGATGGCGGTGCTCGGCCCCGGTACCGGACTCGGCGTGGCCGGTCTGGTACCGATCCCGGGCGGCGGCTGGGTGCCGCTGCCGGGCGAGGGCGGACACGTCCTGCTCCGTCCGGCGCACGGTCCGGACGCCGCGGCCCTGGAGGTGCTGCGCGACGAGCGCGGCGGCCTGGGCACGGTGACCGCCGAGCACGTGCTGTCCGGCCCCGGACTGTGTCGCCTGCACCGCTGCACGGCCGCGGTGCGCGGAGTCCCGGCCGAGGCGCTCAGCCCGGCGGACATCTCCTCGCGCGCGCTGGACGGCAGCGACGAGGTGTGTGTCGCGACGGTGGAGACGTTCTGCCGACTGCTCGGCACGTTCGCCGGTGGGGTGGCCCTGACCATGGGCGCTCGCGGCGGCGTCTTCCTGGCCGGCGGCATCCTGCCCCGGATCATCGACGTGCTGCTCAAGAGCGAGTTCCGGATGGGCTTCGAGACCAACCCGACGATGGCGCCGTACCTGCACCGCATCTCCACCGCACTCGTGGTGGCCCCGCATCCGGCACTGCGCGGCGCGTCCGCGTGGCTGGACGCGCGCAGCACTCGACTCGTGGAGGTGGCGGCGTGAGCACGTCCGCTCTGGACCTGGCCCCGGTGATCCCGGTGGTGATCGTGGACGACGTGGAGTCGGCCGTCCCGCTGGCGCGCGCGCTGGTGGCGGGTGGACTGCCCGCCGTCGAGGTCACCCTGCGCACGCCGGCCGCGCTCGGCGCGATCGAGCGGATCGCGGCCGAGGTCGAGGGCGCGTTCGTGGGCGCCGGTACGGTCCTGACGCCGGATCAGGCGAAGGCGGCGGCCGAGGCCGGCGCGCGCTTCCTGGTCACGCCGGGCTGCACCGAGACGCTGTACGGGGCGCTGGTGGACACCGGGCTGTCCTTCCTGCCCGGGACGTCGACGGTGTCCGAGGTACTGCGGCTGCGCGAACTCGGGGTCCGGGAGATGAAGTTCTTCCCGGCCGAGGCCTCGGGCGGCGCGCCGTACCTGAAGTCGCTGGCCTCGCCGGTGCCGGATGTGCGGTTCTGCCCGACGGGCGGAATCACCCCGGCCTCGGCCCCGACCTACCTGGCGCTGCCGAACGTGGCGTGCGTCGGCGGGTCCTGGATGCTTCCCGCGGACGCGGTCGCCTCGCGCGACTGGGCGCGGGTGGAAAAGCTCGCTCGCGAAGCCTCGGGGCTGCGCGGGTAATAAATCGTCCCCTGGCGCGCTCTGCCCTGAGGTGCGCCAGGGGCACGGACCGCGGATGGTGGGCCGTATGAGGGTTCGGCCCACGAACGAGCAGGTCGTATGAGGGTTCGACCTGCGGAGACCGCGAATAGGGACCCGCTCTTCGGCGAGGAGAGCGGGTCTCTTCTTTTGTCCGGATTTCCCGAGGACGGGAGGCGCACTCCTGACCTCGGGAAACCTGGTGTGACCTGCGATTTCACTCGGGTCGACAGCCTCGGATCCGAGATGCCGCAAAAGCCTGGCTTGTCTCGCTCTGTCTCACCCTGATTCGCGTGCTGACCAGCGCTTGCGGGCCATGCGCGGGCCGCGTCAGGACTTCGGCGTCTTCCACGCCTTCAAGGTCGCCGAGATCCGGTCGTTGTCCTGCTTCACCGTGCCGTCGATGCACTTGGCGTAGACCTTCAGCAGCACGTCGACGCTCTGCCCGGCCCGCCGGGCGACTTCGGTCGGTGCGACGCCGGAGTTGAGCCACAGGGACACGCACGCGTGCCGCAGGTCGTACGGCCGTTTCGCGAGCGGTGAGGCGACCTGTGCGGGCGTCAACACCTGCTCCCGGGCCTTGGCCCACTCCAGGCGGTACGCCTTGTCCTGGACAAGGCCACCGACCGCGCTGCGGAACAGCCGGCCGTCGGGCGCCGTGCCGTAGCGGTAGACGTGCCACCGGAGCATGGCAACGAGTTCCGGCGGGATCGGGATCGAGCGCGACGCCGACCGGGCACGAGACTTCAGCCCGCGGTCGTCGTGCGCGTCACCGCTGTCGGTCCACGCGGTGCCGACGCGCGGACCGGACTTGCAGGGACGCAACTCGCCCCATCCGCGCTTGGGCAGGGTGCATTGGTCGGTGCGGAGCTTGACGACCTCGGCGCATCGCATGCCCGCGAAGTAGATACAGCCGAAGAACGCGGCCAAGTGCCTGCCTCGCTTGCCCTGTGCGTAGACCCGCGCCAAGAGGGCGTGCGCCTGAGTGGGGTTGACCACACAGGCCGGTTCAACCTGGTTGTCGTCGTCGTCCCGTTCCCACGAGACCTTGTCGAGCGGGTTGCGGTCCAGGCGCTCTTTCTCGATCGCGTAGCCGACCGCAGTCCGGAAGACCGCCCGCTTGTTGATGAACGTGGACGCGGCGGCGCGCTTGCCGTCCAACCGCACCGACATGGCGCCGAGCACCGCCCGCACGGATTCGGCCCTTTCGAGACTGCGGACCGGCAGTGAGTTGGCCTCGATCCACGCGAGCATTTCGCGGGCTTCTGCGGGCGGCTCCTGCTTCCATCGGTGCACGTTGAACCCCCACAGGTAGAGCACCTGATAGAGCTGCTTAGGTTCGGGCGCACGGGCGTCCTTGGCGGTCAGGGCAACCGTCGCCGTCGACAGGCCGACGACAAGGCACATGCGTCTCTTGGCGGAGCTTCGCGGCCACTTCATCTCGATGAAGTCGCGAGCGTGGGCGTACCAAGTGACTTCGGTACGCGCGGCTTCGATGGCGCGGACCTCGGACATGGGCAGCCCGGATTCGGCGTCGAACGGCTCACCGCGGTTGATGGCGGCGATGAGGTCTGCGCGACGTCCGTCGGCCATGGTCTTGTTGGCGTGCGTCGACCCGAACTCTTCGGCGCCGACCCGCCACCGGACCTCGGCAGTCTTGCGCCCGTTGCGGTTGCGGACGGCCCAGATCCGGACGTCGAACGAAGGGGTGGGCATGCGGTGTTCTCCCCGAGAATGGCGCCGGGGCGTGGCAGGTGGCCACGCCCCGGCGGTGGCAGATCAGGCGGACTGCTTGAGGCCGGCCCACCAGGCGTCGAGGTCGGCCCGGTGGATTCGAAGGTGACCGTTGGGCAGAGGGGTGATCGCGGGCGCCTCGCCGCGAGCGCGCATGCGGTAGAACGCGGCGCGCGAGATGCCGATCTCCTCAAGCACTTCGGACAGCTTCAACGCTGCGGGACGCTTCACTTGCCCTCGCTTTCGTCGGTGCCGGACAGTCCGGACAGGTCGTATCCGAGCTGTCCGGGGTGGGTGCG
>NZ_JBIWJT010000058.1:0-30114 GCF_044765325.1 Embleya sp. NPDC127516
CGAGAAGCACGTCGTATCGGGCCTGACCGCCGGATCGGTCAAGTAACCCGGACGACCCACGGCCCGGGACGACCCCGGGAAACACGAAGCCCACAGGCCTCGGGGGCCTGTGGGCTTCGGCGTGTTCGCGGACGCGGCGGCTACGGCAGGGTGATGTGGTACGCCTTGCGCAGCGTCTCGTGCACCGTCCACACCGTTTCGTCGCCCTCTTCGAGCACGCACGCGTCGCCCGGGCCGACCTCGATCGTCGCGCCGCCCCGGATTTCGATGGTGGCCCGGCCCGAGACGACCACGAACAGCTCGTTGGCCTCGGTGTCGGTCACCACGCCCGGGGTGATCTGCCAGATGCCGCGGATCTGCTTGCCGTCCTCGGACTCCCACAGGACCTTGCCCGAGACCTCGGGCGTGCCGGAGACGATCTGGGCCGGGTCGAGCGGGTCGGCTTCGAGTTCGGCGGCGGGGATATGGACGGCAAAAGTAGACATGCGGCGGAGCATATAGGCCACTGCCGCGACGCCCTCCCTCGGGTGATTCGTGGGCTTTTCCGGCGAATCACCGCGCCGGTGCGATGGTCCGTCGGCGCGGGCGGGCAGAATGCCGGAAGCGGGTCGACGGGCCCGGGCGAGGTACCGAAGGGGTGACCGATGGGCGAGGAACACGACGCGCGGCCCGAGCCGCCCGTGATTCCCGGGCAGGGCGCCGCGGCGACCTCCTCCGGAGCGGTTCCCGCCGGCGGGTTGTCCGACCGGGACCGGGACATCCTCGAATTCGAACGCCAGTGGTGGAAGCACGCGGGTGCCAAGGAACGCGCCGTGCGCGACCGCTTCGGGTTCTCCGCGACCCGCTACTTCCAGGTACTGAACACGCTGCTCGACCGCCCGGAGGCGCTCGAACACGACCCGATGCTGGTGCAGCGGCTGCGTCGGCTGCGCGAGGCGCGGCAACAGGCCCGCTCCACCGCGCGTCGATCCGGGCACTGAGGGGCCGGGGGTGTTCACCCGCCGCAAGGACGAGTACGACGTGTTCGCCGGCTTCGGTCGGTACGGCCTGATCTGGACCAACGAGGACCTGTGGGCCGAGGAGATCGAGCGGACCGGGCGAGCCGAAGGGGCCGAAGGGGCCGAAGGGGCCGAGCGGGCCGAGGCGGTCGGCGGCGGGCGCGCGGTGCCGACCGAGCGCGATCTGATCGGCGGGCTGCGGGCGTCCCCCGCCCCCGCCCGCCGGGCCGGCCCCGGGCGTCCCCGGCGCGGCCTGCTCCCGGTGGCCGCGCTCCTGGCGCTCTGCGCGGCGGCGGGTGCGCTCGCGATCGGCCGGGACGAGCCCGCGACCCGCGTGGCCGCGGACCGCGCCCGAAACGCTCCCGCTCCCGCACCGGCCCCGGTCGCGGCCCCGGCCGTGTCGGCCCGCCCGGCGCCGCCCGCCCGGGCCCCCTCGGCGCCCCGGGGAGCGCGCGGCAAGGTGGTGCTGCTCGACCAGACCAAGGTGCCCACGCTCGCCGAGCGCATGGCCCGACGGCTGGAGGCGGCGGGCTGGGAGGTCAGCGGGACCGATGTGTTCCGCGGCGCGGTCCCGGCCACCACCGTCTACCACCCGGTCGGCCAGGAACGGCAGGCGCGCGCGCTGGCCGCCGCGCTGCCCGGGATCGGCCGGATCAAGCCGGCCTTCGCCGGCATCCCGCTGCATCGACTCACCGTGATCGTGGTCGACGACCAAGTGGTGCCGCCGGCGGATCGCCTGCTCGGTTCGCTGACCACTGGGTAGGTTGGTCGGCATGACCTCGAACCGGTCCACGTTGCCCGAACCCACCACGCCGGCCGGTCGCACGGGCCTCGCCGCGTTGCTCGGCGAGCCGGCCCGAGCGGTCGTCGCGCTCGACTTCGACGGCACGCTCGCCCCGATCGTCGACCGCCCGGACCAGGCCCGCGCGGACATGCGCGCGGTCCGGGCGTTGTCCCGACTGACCCCGCACCTGGCGGCGACGGTGATCGTCACCGGTCGTCCCGCCGCGGTCGCCGTCGAGTACGGCCGCTTTCGCGGCGTCGCCGGGCTCGAACAACTCGTCGTCCTGGGCCACTACGGCCTGGAGCGCTGGGACGCGGCGACCGGCCGGGTCAGCGCGCCCGAGCCACCGCGCGGGGTGGGGGAGGTGCGGCTCGCGCTGCCCGGACTGCTGCACTCGCTCGACGTGTGGAACAGCACCTGGATCGAGGACAAGGGCAGCGCACTGGCCGTGCACACCCGCCGCGCCCCGGACCCGGACGCCACCTTCGCGCTGCTGCGCGACCCGCTCGCCGAACTCGCGGCGCGGCACGACCTGGCCGTCGAGCCGGGCCGCTACGTGCTGGAACTGCGTCCCCGGGGAATGGACAAGGGCCGCGCGCTGACCGGCTTCCTCAAGGAGAAGCAGGCCGGGTCGGTGCTCTTCGCCGGCGACGACCTCGGCGACCTCGCCGCCTTCGAGGCGGTCGAGGAACTGCGCGAACAGGGCGTCGCCGGCCTCACCGTGTGCAGCGGCTCGGCCGAGGTGCACGCCTTGGCCGAGCGCGCCGACTTGGTCGTCCCCGGCCCGGAGGGCGTCGCCGAGCTACTGGCCGCGCTCGCGGACCGGGTCGAGGGGGCATAGGCGGGTTCGGCGGCTTTGTTCTCGGCGGGTGGAGAGTGTGTGGGGTGCGTGCGGTGCTCTCGTTGTGAGCGGTGCTCTTGAGTGTGAGTGGCGCTCTCGCTGTGGGCGGTGCTCTTGAGTGTGAGTGGCGCTCTCGGCTGTGAGCGCCGCTCTTACTGCGAGCAGTGCTCTCGCCGTGAGCGGTGCTCTCTCCCACATGCGCGAGAGCGGTGCTCTTTGGTGTGAGCGGTGCTCTCGCCGCGGGCAATGCTCTCGCGGCCGGCGGTGCGCTTACGGCGGGCAGTGCTCTCGCTGCGAGCCGGCTCCCAATGCGTGCGGTGCTCTCGTTGTGAGCAGTGCTCTCGTCATGGGTGGTGCTCTCACGGCGAGCGGTGCTCTCGGTGTACGCGTTGCTCCTGCTGAGAGCGCTGCTCTCGTTGTGAGCAGTGGTCTCGTCACGGGGCAGTGCTCTCGTTGTGAGCGGCGCTCTCCATGTGGGCGGTGCGCTCGCTGTGGGCAGTGTTCTCATACTGCGACGCGAGCACCGCACATGTGGAGAGCACTGCTCGCGGCGGGTTCTTACGCGTGCGCTCGCTCGGGATCCTTGCGCTCGTGCGCTCGGTCGGTGCTCGTCGCCGCGGCCTCGTGTTCGTTCGGGACGCGCCGGGCCCGCCCGTCCCATCAGGACTTGTCTCCGGTCGCCGGTGATTCTCCCGCGCAGGGCAAGGGGGTTGCCTCCGCGACCGCGAAGCGTGCCCTCGGGTCCAGCAGCAACGCGGCCATCGCGCCCGCCGGTTGCGCCGTCTCCACCCGCAGGTCGGGCTCGACCCGGATGCCGTGCGCGGCCAACGCGGCCCGCGCGTCGGCGTACCCGGTGGGTGTCAGCTGATACGCGCATGGCATCGGCCCGACCGCAGTTCGGCCGGCCGGGACGTTGTCGGCCCCGTCGAAGTACACCGGTCCGCCGCCGTGCATGGCCCGCTCCCGGGACGCGCGTACCGCCGCGACGATGGTGTCTCCGCGCTCGGCAGCCATCCGCAGCGTGGCCCGCGCGGCCACCAGGTGCGCGGCCACCCGCCGCCGCCCGAGGAGGCCCGGATCCGCGCGTTCCAGAGCCGAGATGGGCCGCCGGGCGATCTCGACCAGCACCGCGACCGCGTGATCGAGCCCGGCTGCGTTGCGCAGCAGCCGCTCGTCCGCGTCACCGCCGAGTTGCCGACCCGCCGTGCCCTCTCCGTAGACACCCGCCGCCCAGCCCGCCGCGGGTAGCGCGGTGCCGATCCGATCGCGGGTCAACTCGATAGCCAGGGACCGTAGTTCGGGTGCCACGTTGAGGTTGCGCGGCCACAGGTACAGGGTCGGCGTCGGGTATGTGCCGGTCGGTACGTCGAACTCGTGCAGGTCGTGCACGATGTGCGGGCGCGCCTCGCGGAGTACCTGCCGGATGGCCCGTGCCTCGGGCGAACTCACCGCTACGTGGTCGCGGTTGAGATCCACCCCCTCTGCGGTGGTGCGGGTGCCCGCCACCAGTCCGTCCGGGTTCGGCGTGGCCAGCACGAGGACGGTGACCCGCTCCAGCAGCCGACGCCCCGCCGGCGAACGATCGGCGGCCAGGTCCCGAACCAGCTTCAGGCATGCCTCCCGACCGGCAGGCTCATCGCCGTGCTGACCGCACACGAACAGCACGCGGACCGGTTCGGGCACCGTACTTATCCCGGCCACGGTGATCAGTTCGAGCGCTCGGCCGCGCGCGCTGGTGCCGACCCGGGTCACGGTGACCCGCGCGGCGCCCCACCCGGCCCGTTCCGGACCCGGGCTCGCCGAGACCAGGTCGCGCAGGAGGTCGCGCTCCTGGGAGAGCGTCGTCCAGGCGGTCCCGCCGCGCCGCTCGAAACCGGTTGGTACCCGGCCTCCGCGCCCACTGCCCGGCGGAGCCGGCGCGAGCGCGATCCCGGCCACCAGTGCCATCGCGAGCACCATCCTCGCCGTCCACGCCCTCATCCCCGAACCACCTTCCCCTTCACCACGATCGACACCCCGCCACCGCCCCGAGCGATCGCCCACGCACCCACGCCGTCGTCGAACCCGCGTATCGAACCCGGGCGTCGGACCCGGGCGCCGAACCCACGCGCCGAACCCACGCGTCGAGCCCGCCCGTCGGACCCGCGTGCCGAGCCCGCCCGTCGGACCCGCGTGCCGAGCCCGCCCGTCGGACCCGCGCGTCGAGCCCGCGTGCCGAGCCCGCCCGTCGGACCCGCGTGCCGAGCCCGCCCGTCGGACCCGCGCGTCGAGCCCGCGCGTCGAGCCCGCCCGTCGGACCCGCGTGCCGAGCCCGCCCGTCGGACCCGCGCGTCGAGCCCGCGTGCCGAGCCCGCCCGTCGAGCCCGCGCGTCGAGCCCGCCCGTCGGACCCGCGCGTCGAGCCCGCGCGTCGAGCCCGCGCGTCGAGCCCGCGCGTCGAGCCCGCGCGTCGAGCCCGCGCGTCGAGCCCGCGCGTCGAGCCCGCGCGTCGGACCCGCGCGTCGAGCCCGCGTGCCGAGCCCGCCCGTCGGACCCGCCCGTCGAACCCGCCCGTCGAACCCGCCCGTCGAACCCACGCGTCGAACCCGCCCGTCGGACCCGCGCGTCGGACCCGCCCGTCGAACCCGCCCGTCGGACCCGCGTGCCGAGCCCGCGTGCCGAACCCACGCGTCGGACCCGCGTGCCGAGCCCACACGCCGAGCCCGCGCATCGGACCCACGCATGGAACCCACCCGCCGAGCCCGCATTTCGAACCCGCACGTTTTCGGCCGTCACCCACCCCCACCCGGTGTCCGTTCGCGGTCCTTCCGTCCCTTCGCCTCCACACCTCGGCAACAGAGCATGGCCTGCGATAGGGAGTTGATGGGAGAGCCGGACTCCCCTAGGCTCGCTGATTCCGCTGTCCCACCCAGTGCAGTGATCGGGAACCGTCCTCGGCGCCCGGCACCGGTGGGCCGCGCGGGCCGCCGCCTTCGGGCGCCCGGCCCGTGCCCTCCGCAGGGGCGCACCAGGACGTGACATCGCGCACGGCCGGGCTCCGATCCGTCGCCGCCACGAACCGGAGAGACATGTCCGCGCCCGCCACACCCGGCCCCGCCCTGCCCACCCACGACGCGCTCGCCGTCGAACGCGCCTACCTCGACTCCTCCCGCGCCGCGCTGCGCCGGATGCGCGAGGAGACCGAGGCACTGGACCTGCGCGATGTCGGTGCCACCGCCGTCGCCAACGAGACCGCACAACACCTGATCGCCAAGCGGATCGCCGCGCTGGCCGACCACGCCGGCTCGCCGCTGTTCTTCGGCCGGGTCGACGGCCGGTTCGCCGACGGCGTCGAGGGCGTCGAACCGGTCGAGGTGAGCGCCGACCCGAGCAAGCCGGTCGAGTCCTTCTGGATCGGCCGCCGACACGTGCACGACGAACTCGGCGACCCGATGGTGGTGGACTGGCGCGCGCCGCTGTCCCGCGCCTTCTACCGGGCCAACCGCGCCGAGCCGCTCGGCGTCGAACTGCGCCGCCGGTTCGGCTGGACGGCGGGCGAGCTGACCGCGTTCGAGGACGAGCACCTGAGCGACCCGGACGAGGCGGACACCGCGAGCGGGATTCTCGCGGCGGAGATCGAGCGCCCGCGCGTGGGGCCGATGCGCGACATCGTCGCGACCATCCAGCCCGAGCAGGACGAGATCGTGCGCTCCGACCTGGGCCGCACGCTGTGCGTCCAGGGCGCGCCCGGCACCGGCAAGACCGCCGTCGGCCTGCACCGCGTGGCCTGGCTGCTGTACGCCTACCGGGACCGCCTCGCCCGCAGCGGCACCCTGGTGGTCGGCCCGAACCGGTCCTTCCTCGACTACATCCAGCAGGTGCTGCCCGCGCTCGGCGAGATCGAGGTCGGCCAGACCACCGTCGAGGACCTGGTCACCCGCACCTCCAAGATCAAGGTCCGGGCACTCGACGAGGCGGAGTCCGGCACGATCAAGGGCGACGCGCGGATGGCCGAGGTGCTCCGGCGCGCGGTGTGGTCTGGGCTGCGCGCGCCGACCGAGTCGGTGGCCGTGGTCCGCGACTCGCGCACATGGCGACTGGCGGTGTACGAGGTCGAGGAACTGGTGGCCGCGCTGCGCACGCGCGACGTGCGCTACGGCGCCGCGCGCGACATGCTCCGCCAACGGCTCGCGCACGCGCTGCTGACCAAGATGGAGGAGCGCGGCGAATCCCCGGACGACCGGGTCCAGGACGCGGTCGCGCGCAGCCGACCGGTCAAGGCGGCGGTGGACGCGATCTGGCCCGCGGTGGACCCGCTCAAGCTGGTGTTCCGGCTGCTGGGCGACGCCGGGTTCCGGGCCGCGTGCGCGGACGGCGTACTGACCGCCGACGAACAGGCCGCGATCGGCTGGGCCACGCCGCCGCGCGGGGTGGGATCCGCGCGCTGGACCGTGGCCGACGCGGTGCTCGTGGACGAGACCGCCGACCTGCTCTACCGCACCGGCGGCTACGGACACGTGGTGATCGACGAGGCGCAGGACCTGTCCCCGATGCAACTGCGCGCGGTGGGCCGGCGTTGTTCCACCGGCTCGGCCACGGTGCTCGGCGACATCGCGCAGGGCACCACGCCGTGGGCCACCCTCGGCTGGGCGCAGACGCTGCACCACCTGGGGCACGAGGGGGCCAGGGTCGAGGAGCTGACCCGGGGCTTCCGAGTGCCGCTCCAGATCCTGGAGTTCGCGAGCCGGCTGCTGCCGGTGATCGCCCCCGGCCTGGCCCCGGCGTCCTCGGTCCGCCAGGCGGCCGGCGCACTCGCCCTGCGCCCGGTCGAGGCCGACGAACTGGCCGCCCGGTCCGCCGACGCGGCCCTGGAACTGCTCGCGCACGAAGGCTCGATCGGCCTGATCTGCGCCGACGCGCGGGTGTCGGAGGTCGCCGACGCGTTGCGCGCGACCGGCGCCGCGCACCGGGTGCTGGGCGAGGAGGGCGGCGCCGAGGAGGCCCGGATCAGCGTGGTGCCCGCGTCACTGGCCAAGGGTCTGGAGTTCGACCACGTCGCGGTCGCCGAACCGGCCGAGATCGTGGACGCCGAGGCCCAGGGGCTGCGCCGGCTCTACGTGGTGCTCACCCGCGCGGTGTCCGCGCTGGTCGTGCTGCACGCGCGCCCGCTCCCGGAACCGCTGGCGGTACCGGTCCTGCCGCATCGGTGACGGGCATCCAATACGAGTGAACCGCGTGTGTCGAACCGGTTGGTGGTCGGCTTCGCTCGCTCGTTCTGCCATGCTGGCCGGGTGGAACGTATCCAGGAGTCCGCGACTGTGACACTGCGGGACCAATGGGCCCGGCTCGTCGGTGAGCACGCCGAGGCGGGCGCCGTCGTCGAGAGCCTGCTGGCGCGCTATGCCGAGCCGCACCGCCGCTATCACGACACCGACCATCTGCGCACCGTGCTCGACCTGGTCGGCGAACTGGCCTACGAGGCCGACGACGCCGACGCGGTCGTGCTCGCCGCGTGGTTCCACGACGCGGTCTACGACCCGGCCCGGGCCGACAACGAGGAGCGCAGCGCGCGGCTGGCCGAGCGCGGCCTGCGCGAGGCGGGCGTGGACCCGGCCCTGGTGGCCGAGACGGTGCGCCTGGTCCGGGTGACCGCCGAGCACGCGCCCGGCGAGCACGACCACAACGCGCACGTCCTGTGCGACGCGGACCTGGCCATCCTGGCCGCCGACCGCGAGCGCTACGAGGCGTACACGGCGGCGGTCCGCGAGGAGTACGCGTTCGTTCCGGACGAGGCGTTCCGCGCCGCCCGCGCCGCCGTGCTGCGCGACCTGATGTCGCTGCCCCGGCTGTTCCACACCCGCCTGGGCGCGGCACGGTACGAGGAGGCGGCCCGCTACAACATGCGCGCCGAGCTGGAACGACTCGAGGGCACGATCCCGCGCCAGCAGTCCTGACCCGGCGCCTGCCGGCTCGGCACGGCGGACGCCGCCGCGTCTAGCGCGGGCGGTACCGCTTGCGCCGGCGCAGCCCCGCCCGGGTCAGCCGGATCACCAGTTCCCGACTGGAGACCGGCTCGGCCCCGTTCGCCACCGCCCGCGCGTACAGGTCGGCCGGGACGTCGTAGTGATCCCGGTCGAACGCACGCTCCGGCGCGCCGAGTTCGCGTGCGAACGCGTGCAGTTCGGCGTGCGAGACGTCGCTGACGAGGTGCGACCACAGCCGCCCGCGTCCGGGCCAGGCCGGGGGATCGATGAGGAGTGCCACGCCGTCGATTCTCGTATACGCCGCGATCGCGCACACTTGTGGACCATGAGCAAGGATCCGACCGACGTCGCCCTGTTGACCGCCCGCGCCCTGGTCCTGGCCGATTTGCGCACGCACGGCGTCGAGACCCCCGAGACCGTGACCGTGGTCGAGCACGCGCTGGTCGAGCGCAAGTGGTGGGTCGAGCAGTGGCCCGACGGCGCCGCGTACGTCCCCGGACTGATCGGCCAGGACGTCCAGGAGGCGCTCACCGAGCAGGGCACGGTGTGGCCGCCGTGCCCGCGGCACGACGACCACCCGCTCTACCTCGAACCCGAGCTGGGCGAGGACCCGCACTGGGTCTGCGAACGGGACGCCGAGGTGATCGCCCCGCTCGGCGGCCTCGCGCCCACTCAGCCGCCGAACGAGCGCGCCGTCAACGACGCGTAGATCGGCCGGTCGCCGCCGACCGCGTACGCGCCGACCAGCCGCTCGCTCTGCGCCCGGCCCACGGTGACACCGGCGGCCGTGTGCTCCGGCGTCACCGTCACCACCTGCGCGCCGGCGGCGTCCAGCGTGTGCTCGGCGCGCCGCCGCTCCTCGGCGTCGGCGACCCGCAGCGCCTGGGCGAGCACGTCGTACGGGTCGCCGGCCGCCGCGCCGTCGCGGCCGGGCAGGCTCAGCACGGTCCGGCTCGGCGGCGGATCACCCGCGTCGTGCAGGCCGTAACGCAGCGCCTCCGCGCCGTAGCAGAACCGGATCAGCGGCTCCCACATCGCCGACCAGTACGCCCGCGAGGGCGCCCGCTCGATCCCGGCGATCTCGCCGTCCAGCAGCACCACCGCGCCCACCTGCTCGTCGACGCACTCGAACTCGGCGACGAAACGTTCGAGCTCGAGCGCGAAGTGCTTCAGGAACAGCGCCAGGTTCCCGGTCTCGGCGAGGCCGGAGGACACGTTGAAGCGCTGCACGGCCGGCCACAACCTGCTGTACCCGTCCGCGTCCGCGCTCGCCGACGCGGCGGCGCGCAGCGCGAGCGGCAGCACGGCGAGCGGCCGCGGCGCCTCGGGGATCAGCCCGGGCTGGGTCTGCTGGACGCACATCGCCGCGTCGAAGGCGAGCCGATCCGAGGGCTCGACCATGGCGGCGCGTGGCATCGCGTGGTCCTGCGCGCTCTGCTCGACGATCACCGCGAGGTGGCACGGGACCAGCGCGACGTTCGGCGTGTGGTTGACGAAGGTGAGCGTGCCGTAGCCACTCGTGCCGATCCACAGATCGGTCGGGAGCGTCACTGCGGGCGCGTCGCAGGTGTCGCCGAGCAGCGGCAACACCTGCATCCGGCCGACGCTCTGCACCCGACCCAGGGTGCAGCCGGTCAGCAGGTCGCCGATCGGCAGCGCGTCGTGGGCGAGGGTGTTCATCCGGTCACCTCCAGGTGGGCCAGGCGCAGCAGGGCGGGTACGGCGGCGGCCGGGTCGGCGGCCAACATCAGCCGGCACCAAGCGAGTTCGAGAACCTCGGGACGATGGACGGGGGCCGTGGGCAGGTTCGGCGCGTAGCCGCGCAGGCCGCCCGCCTCGGCCGCGAGCACGGGCGAGAGCTGGACCACCGGCACCGCGACGCCGAGGGTGTGCGCGGCGTCGAGCACCTGTGCGAACCGCCCGGCGGGCGCGTTCTCGTAGCCGTCGCCGATCACCACGATCAGCTCGGCGCCGGTGCGCAGCGCGGCGACCAGGGCCTCGGCCGCCGCCGTGGCGCCGGTGGGTCGCACCAGTCGGCCGTCCGGGGCGCCGCCGATCCACACGTCGTGGCACTCGCCCGCCGCCGCCCGCAGCGCGTCGCGCAGCGCGAGCACCGTGGCGATCGGCCGCAGCGGCTGATCGGCGCCACCGCGCATCGAGGCGGACCCGTCCAGGACCAGGGCGATCCGACGGCCGGCCAGGTCGAGCCCGGCGGCACCGGCCGCGGCCCGCCGATCCAGCGCCGCGGCGACCTCGTCGGTCATCCCGGTCGCGAACGCGTAGAGGTAGAGCCGGACCGCGTCGTAGCGGTCGAGGTCGACCTCGACCTCGACGCCCGCGCGCTCGGCCTGCCGCTGTCCGGCGAGCCGCTGGCCGACGGTCAGCCGATCGGCGGTCAGCGCCAGGACGCGCGCGGGCTTCTCGTCCGGGTGGAATCGGCCGCGCAGCCCTTCGAGCGTCTCCAGCGGCAGTGCCGCGCCCGCGTCCAGGTCGGTGCGGGCGGCTCGATACGCGACCGGGAGCGGCAGCGTGTACGGGCCGTCGGCGCCGAGCACGAACGCGACGCACTCGCGCGTGACGGCGGCGTCGGCCGGGTCGGGCGCCCAGCGGTCGAGCTCGCGGGCTAGGATGCGCAGTTCCTTCGGGTCGAGTTCCGCGCCGGCGAGCTGCTTGGTCAGGATCGAGCGCAGGATGCCGCTCAGCCGAAGACCCCACGCGTGCCGCAGGGCGCCGGCGAGCTTGTCCCGGTAGCGCACCGACCACAACTCCAGTGAGCCGGAGCCCAGGACGCTGCGCAGGATCAGCCGGCGCACCCGCGCGTTGTTGACCCGCCGCTCGGCCAGCAGCCCGAACAGCTTGAGTCGGCGCGGCACGGTCAGCGCGGCCACCGCGTCGTACACGGCGGTGCCGTCGTCCTCGCGCGCGGGCGTGTCGAGCAGGTGCAGCACGCCGAGCTGCCGGCTGCGGTCGGTGGCTCCGGGGGAGCACACCAGACCCGCGTACAACCGCCGGTCCAGTGCGATCATCGCGCGGTGCGCGTCCTGCTCCAAGGCGAGCTGCTCGTCGCGGGTGTTGTAGAAGGAGGCCCGCCCGGTCGCGGCCACGGCGACGTCCAGGAAGCGGACGACGGTGGCGGCGGCCTCGGCGCGGGCCGGATTGTCGGCGCTCAGGGCGCGGGTGATCTCGGTCATCGAAAGGCTCCCCCGTGGGCACCCGGGGCAGGTCGCGGGTCCGGTGTGTGGTCCCCGGACGAACCTGGGACCGCTTCCGACCCATGGGAAACGGCTCTGTACGAACACGCAGTTCCCCGGGTGCGATGGCACGCGACTCCGGGCAGGTCACGGGTCCCGGATAGGGATTCGAACCCCAAGCACCCCAAAAGCGCTTGTACGCCAAGACAGAAGGAACGCGTAGTTCCCGGAGTCGCACCACGAGCCTACGAGCGAGGTGCCGCCGACGCCGGCCAATATCGGTCGAGTCGAATCAGACCCCGAAGAGCGACGTATCGAGGTCGATTCCGAAAGGCTCGGGGATGGTGATCGACTCGCCGATCGATACCCGGAGTTCCCCGTGGTATCTCCTGCCGTCGGGCGCGGAGAAGAGCTTCACGGAAGGACCCTCCTTGTCCCAGCGGTCGATGAGCAGGTAGAGCGGCACCTGGGCCCGGGCGTAGGCCTCGAGCTTGGTTACCCGATCGTGGTCCGCATTGTCCTTGGAGGTGATCTCGGCGATGAGGAGGGCGCACCGTGCCGGGGTCGGCGCCGTGTCGTGTTCGGGATCCAACCCGATGTCGTCGACCGGCATCACGACGACGTCCGGGATGTAGAGCCGAAACATCGGCGCGATACTCACACCGAGCGTTTGGAAGATCTCACAGTTCTCCGGGGTGACCGTAAGCAACGCCCGCTGGAGGCGGGACGCAATCAGATTGTGCGTATTTGCCGGCGGTGGCGACATGACGATGCTTCCCCCCGTGATCTCGGCGCGCCAGCCGTCGGGCACGTCCAGCTCCTGCCACGTGGACACCAGTCGGTGCCAGGTGTCGCTCGCCTCGATCACGGGTGCGGTCATGTCGTCCACCTCATCCACCTCGGTCCGCGCTGTAGCAGGAGCGACGCTATGTGCCGCCCGGAGACCATTTCAGGGTAAGTCGCCACCGCCACTCGAACGAGCGAACACGCTTCGAACACCGCCGCAATCCGTCCCGGGAACGCGAAAGAGGCGGCCCCCCGAAGGGGACCGCCTCTCGCGTCAAGACCGTGCGGGTCTACCGATCCTCAGCGGATCAGAAGTCCATGCCGCCCATGTCCGGAGCGCCGCCGGCCGGGGCCGGGTTCTTCTCCGGCTTGTCGGCGATGACAGCCTCGGTGGTCAGGAACAGCGCGGCGATCGACGCGGCGTTCTGCAGCGCGGAACGGGTGACCTTCGCCGGGTCGATGATGCCCTCGGCGATGAGGTCCACGTACTCGCCGGTCGCGGCGTTGAGGCCGTGACCCGGGGTCAGGTTGCGCACCTTCTCCACAACCACGCCGCCCTCGAGGCCGGCGTTGACCGCGATCTGCTTGAGCGGGGCCTCGACGGCCAGGCGCACGATGTTCGCGCCGGTCGCCTCGTCGCCGTCCAGCTCGAGCTTGTCGAACGCGATGGTCGACGCCTGGAGCAGGGCCACGCCACCACCGGCGACGATGCCCTCTTCGACGGCGGCCTTCGCGTTGCGCACCGCGTCCTCGATGCGGTGCTTGCGCTCCTTGAGCTCGACCTCGGTCGCGGCGCCGGCCTTGATCACGGCAACGCCGCCGGCCAGCTTCGCGAGACGCTCCTGGAGCTTCTCGCGGTCGTAGTCCGAGTCCGAGTTCTCGATCTCGGCGCGGATCTGGTTGACCCGACCCGCGACCTGGTCCGAGTCACCGGCACCGTCGACGATGGTCGTCTCGTCCTTGGTGACGACGACCTTGCGGGCGCGGCCGAGGAGTTCGAGACCCGCGGTGTCGAGCTTGAGGCCGACCTCCTCGGAGATGACCTGGCCACCGGTGAGGATGGCGATGTCGCCGAGCATGGCCTTGCGACGGTCGCCGAAGCCCGGCGCCTTGACGGCGACGGACTTGAAGGTGCCGCGGATCTTGTTGACGACGAGCGTGGCCAGGGCCTCGCCCTCGACGTCCTCGGAGATGATCATGAGCGGCTTACCCGACTGCATGACCTTCTCCAGCAGCGGGAGGAGGTCCTTCACCGAGGTGATCTTCGAGTTGACGATGAGCACGTAGGCGTCTTCGAGGACGGCCTCCATGCGCTCCATGTCGGTCGCGAAGTACGGCGAGATGTAGCCCTTGTCGAAGCGCATGCCCTCGGTGAGCTCGAGCTCGAGACCGAAGGTGTTGCTCTCCTCGACGGTGATGACGCCTTCCTTGCCGACCTTGTCCATGGCCTCGGCGATCATCTCGCCGATCAGGGGGTCCGCGGCGGAGATCGAGGCGGTGGAGGCGATCTGCTCCTTCGTCTCGACGTCCTTGGCAAGCGCGAGAAGCTGCTCGGAGACGGCCTCGACGGCCTTCTCGATGCCACGCTTGAGGGCCATCGGGTTCGCGCCGGCGGCCACGTTGCGCAGGCCCTCGCGTACGAGCGCCTGGGCGAGGACGGTCGCGGTCGTCGTGCCGTCACCGGCGACGTCGTCCGTCTTCTTCGCGACCTCCTTGACCAGCTCCGCACCGATCTTCTCGTACGGGTCCTCGAGCTCGATCTCCTTGGCGATGCTCACACCATCGTTGGTGATGGTGGGCGCACCCCACTTCTTCTCGAGCACGACGTTGCGGCCCTTGGGGCCCAGCGTGACCTTGACGGCGTCGGCGAGCTGGTTCATCCCGCGCTCGAGGCCGCGGCGCGCTTCCTCGTTGAACGCGATGATCTTGGCCATGTGGTGAAGTCCTCCCAGAACGGGGGTGAGTGCCGGACCGCACAGGTGCCCGCGACGGACGACCCGACCACCGCGAGGATCCCTCCCTCACGGGTGCCGAGCCTCACCGGCTCGGTCCGTTTCTGTCACTCTCACATCCAGAGTGCTAACGCCAATGATTAGCACTCGACCATGCCGAGTGCAAGCGCAACGGCCGGTCCCGACCCGTCCGCGCACACCCCCGCGCGTGTCGCACGAAGCGCGGGTCCGCACGGCCGCACGTACAACGACCGGGGCCCGGCCCCCGCATGGCGGGAAGGCCGGGCCCCGGTCGCTGATCACACCCGATACGCATCCGATCCGACCATCGGACAACAGGCCGGACGAGAGATCGGGACAAGTGTTGTGCTGCGATGTGTCGTGCAGTCCGTGGTGTGGACCGTTTCAAGCAGAGGAGCGGATGCCCCCTGGTTCAGGCGGTGACGCGGACCATGTCGGCCTGCGGCCCCTTCTGCCCCTGCGAGATCTCGAACTCGACTCGCTGCCCCTCCTCGAGCGTCCGGTACCCGTCCATCTGGATCGCGCTGTAGTGGACGAAAACGTCCGCACCACCGTCGACCGCGATGAAGCCGTACCCCTTCTCCGCGTTGAACCACTTGACGGCGCCCTGAGCCATTCCTAACTCCCCTGTTACTGGCCCTTTCACGGATACTGCACGCCGCAGCTCCGGGTTCGTATCCAGAAGGACCCGGCCTTCCGCTACGACCGCGGCTGAATGTATCCGGACGGATGCCCGGAGCAACAGGTCAATCGGACGAGAATTCCCGAGTGAATAAAGCTCGCATTCTTCGTGAATCACCAGGAAAGCCGTATTTCAATACGTCAGGAAAACGACTTTCGATACATATCGGGTGTGATCTCGACCACGGGTTTACCGACGCAACGCCGCCAAAGCGGGGAAATGGACCCGGGTAAACACGTGTAACGCACGTCGGCCGGGGAGAGAGGAAATCCGCCGCCCGGTGCTCCGGACGGCGGATTTCTCGGTTCCGTTTCGTGGTCCGTGCCGATGAAGATCGACAAGGTCGCCTATCGCGTCAGCAACCGCCGGCGACCGCCGGGATGATCGAAACGCTGCCGTTGTCGGGGATCGTGGTGGCGAGACCGTCCGCGAAGCGCACGTCCTCGTCGTTCACGTACAGATTCACAAAGCGGCGCAGCTTGCCCTCGTCGTCGAGGATGCGTGCGCGAATTCCGGTGTGGTCCTTTTCCAGGGCGTCCAGGACCTCGGCGAGGGTGCTTCCCTCGACGGACACCTCGGCCGCCCCACCCGTGTAGGTGCGCAGGATCGTCGGGATGCGAACGGAGACGCTCATGCCAGGCCGGCCTTTCGGAAGGATTCCAGAGTGGGTCGAATGGTCGCGGTGGCGCCGGTGGTCGGCGTGACCGCGTCCAACGTCTTGAGGCCGTCGCCCGTGTTGAGCACGACCGTCTCGGCGTCCGGGTCCAGCGCGCCGGACGCGAGCAGCTTGCGCAGGCAGCCGACGGTCACGCCACCGGCGGTCTCGCCGAAGATGCCCTCGGTGCGGGCCAGCAGCTTCATCGCCTCGACCACCTCGGCGTCGGTGACGTCCTCCACCGCGCCGCCGGTGCGCTTGCACACGTCCAGCACGTACGGGCCGTCGGCCGGGTTGCCGATCGCGAGCGACTTGGCGATCGTGTCCGGCCGCACCGGGCGGATCACGTCGTGGCCGGCCTTCCACGCGGCGGCCACCGGGGAGCACCCGGTGGCCTGCGCGCCGAAGATCTTGTACGGCGCGTCCTCGACCAGCCCCAGCGCGATCAGCTCGCGGAAGCCCTTGTCGATCTTGGTGAGCTGCGAACCCGACGCGATCGGGATGACGATCTGCTCGGGCAGCCGCCAGCCGAGCTGCTCGGCGATCTCGTACGCGAGCGTCTTGGAACCCTCGCCGTAGTACGGCCGCAGGTTGACGTTGACGAAGCCCCAGTCCTCACCGGCCGGGTCGCCGATCAGCTCCGAGCAGAACCGGTTGACCTCGTCGTAGGTGCCCTCGATGGCGACCAGCTCGCCGCCGTACACGGCCGCCGTGACGACCTTGCCGGCCTCCAGGTCGGAGGGGATGAACACGCAGCTCCGCAGGCCCGCCCGGGCGGCGGCGGCACCCACCGCGCCGGCCAGGTTGCCGGTGGAGGAGCAGGAGAGGGTGGTGAAGCCGAACGTGCGCGCGGCCTCGACGGCGATCGCGACCACGCGGTCCTTGAAGGAGTGCGTCGGGTTGCCCGAGTCGTCCTTGACGTGCAGCTTCGCGATGCCCAGCTCGCGGCCCAGGTTCTCGGCGCGGACCAGCTTGGTGAAACCGGGGTTCAGATTGGGCCGGGACGCGACGTCCGCGGACACCGGCAGGAGCGGCGCGTAGCGCCAGATGTTCTGCGGGCCGGCCTCGATCTGCTCACGTGTGACGGTGCCGAAGTCGTAGGCCACCTCGAGCGGGCCGAAACAGGACTCGCAGGCGTACTTGGGACCCAGTTCGGTGCGTTCGCCGCACTCGCGACACGACAGCGCGACGGCCGGACCGAAGGAGGTGGAGGTGGAGGTGGCGCTGGTGGAACGGGTGGCGGTGGGTGTCGCCATGGCGAGGGCCTTTCTGTCCTCATCTTTACCCGTGGGGTTCCACGGGCCGGACTTGGCACCTGTCCGATCCGCCGGTGCTCGCTCGCGCCGAAAGCGCGTCACGAGGAATGACGATCGGATGGTTGCCGGGGCTTCAACGGGCCGTTCCCTCTGCCCCTCTGGATGAGCTGCTATGGCGGTGGACACACCCTTCGCGAGGTGGCCGGTCCGCGTTTGTCCGGCACGACGTGCGATCGTCGTTACCGGTGACGACGACTGTAACCGAACCGGTGCCGCGTCGATCATCCGGTCCACCTCGCGAGACGATGGAGGGTGGCCGTGACCGAGGCCGGAACACCGGCGACGACAGGGGATTTCGAACGTGCAGCCCGAGGTGAGCGCCTGGCTTCGACGACGGTCCTCCGTCGCCGCGGACTGGCCCGTCGACAAGCTTCTTGACGCCAAACGAGACACTCGGGTCAGCGTCGTCCTGCCGGCGTTGAACGAGGCGGCGACCGTCGGGGACATCGTCAAGGTGGTCCGCACCGAGCTGATCGAGCGCGCGCCGCTGGTGGACGAACTGGTCGTGGTCGACTCCGGATCGGTCGACGACACCTCCCGGATCGCGGCGGACGCGGGCGCGCGGGTCGTGCACCGCGACGACATCCTGCCCGCGATCCCGGCCGTGCGCGGCAAAGGCGAGGTGTTGTGGCGCTCGCTCCTGGTCACCGACGGCGACATCGTCGCGTTCGTGGACGCCGACCTCAAGGACTTCTCGGCCGACTTCGTCACCGGAATCCTCGGCCCGCTGCTCACCGACACCTCGGTGCAACTGGTCAAGGCGATGTACGACCGGCCGCTGGAGATCGGCGACACGATCGTGCCCGCCGGCGGCGGCCGGGTGACCGAGTTGGTCGCGCGTCCGCTGCTCAACCTGCACTGGCCGGAACTCGCCGGTTTCGTCCAGCCGCTCGGCGGCGAGTACGCGGCCCGCCGCTCGTTGCTGGAACAACTGCCCTTCCCGTGCGGCTACGGCGTCGAGACCGCGATGCTCGTGGACACCCTGCGCCTGGTCGGCCTGGACGCGATGGCCCAGGTGGACGTGGGGGTGCGCCGGCACAACCACCAGGACGAGGCCGGGCTGGGCCGGATGGCGGCGGAGATACTCCAGGCCGTCGAGCGCCGGCTGCGGCGCGGCCCGAACGGCGCGCACCCGGTCGAGCTGAGCACCGCGCTGACCCAGTTCGAGCGGGACGAGGGCGGTTTCCGGCTGCGTACGCACGACGTCGCGGCCCGGGAGCGGCCGGCGATGGCGACCGTGCCCGCCTACCGCGCACGAACCCGCCTGGTCGAGCGCTGATCGCCGGGCGGGGCCGGCGGGCTCAGTTGCCGAGCACCTCCGCGACCTTGCGCACGGTGTTCTCCCGGGCCGCCCGCACCCGGGTCAGCGCCGCGGCCTCACGCTCGATCGCCTGTCGCTGATACGCCACGTCGACCGCGTACCAGGTGCCCGCGACGTTGTGCTCGGCCCGGCAGGCCACCGTCGCGGTCGCCGCCGCGATCTCGCGCGCGCTCGGCACGGGCGTGTCCCAGGCCGGATCGCCGCCCGCCGCCAACGGATCGGGGTAGTCGAACCCCTTCCCCCGCATGCACGTCGACCACAGCGCGAGCACCTGCCGTACCCGAGGATCCGCGCGCGAGCGCTCGAACGACTCCACATCCAGCCGGCTCGGCAGTGCCGCGCGCTCCAGCGCCGGATCGACGCCGAGGGCGAACCGCGCCTCTCCCAGGCAGCCCGGTCCCGGCCGATCGCTGCCCTCGGTCGGCGCCGGCGGCAGCCCGTCCGCCGCCGCGGCGCCGTACAGCGCCACCTCCAGCTCGCGGCCCAGGGCCGGTGCGCTCGGCTTGTCGCCCGCCTTCGCCACTCCCGGCGGCCGAAATCCCCAGCCGGCCACCTCGACCGGGTCGCCCACCCCGTACCGGCGCTCGGTGCGCGAGCGCAGCACCGGTTCGGTGTCCGTCGTAGCGGGGGTCGGATACGTCAGGCCCAGCCGGCCCAGGCAGGCCCGGATCAGCACCTGTTCGGCCGCGGTCTGCCGGGCGCGCTGCTCCGGGGTCGGCAGGTGGGCCGCGATCGGCAGGTCGAGCCGGGCCACCTCGCCCGCCGGCGGGACCGCGCCCGGCGGCGGGAGCGACGGGTCGGCGCGGCCGGGCGCCCGCGCCGCCGGGTCCGCGCGCTCGCCGCTCGCGGTGCACCTCGCCGACGCGGCGCACAACACGACGCCCAGCACGACGCCCACCAGGACGGGGCCCGGGACGCGGCGCGGGCGCACTACTGCGCGGTCCAACTGCCCGACGCGTTGTTGTTCTTCAGCGCCGGATCGAGATTGGCCGTGGACTTCGGACCGATCTCCTGCACCGGGCCCTGATAGTTGCTGCCGTAGTAGATCCGCAGGATGTGCGTCGGATCGTTGTTCCACACCGACGCCGCGTTGTTCTTGACCGCCGTCCACGCGCCGCTGCTGCCGTCCGGGGACGGCATGAACCGGTACCCCGAGTAGTTGGCCACGTTGTACCGATGGTCGAAACGCGCGCCCTTGGCGTTCGAGTTGTAGTACAGACACGCGTCGCCGTCGTTGCACGCGCCGTCGCCCTCGGCGACCGCGGGTGTCGCGCCGCTCGCCAGGATCAACGCGGCGGCCACGGCGCCCGCGGCCAGGCCACGATTGTTGCCCATTCCCGATTCCCCCTTGCCCCGTCGCCCTTTTTCGGACCCCGTCCAACGACCGGGTCCGCGGGGAGAGCCCCGGTCGAACCCGGGCGGGATCGGCCCGACGAGTCAAGAGAAAGCACACCCCCGCTACTCCCGGTAATGACAAGCGCACGTGATACTCGCCACACCGTTCGAGCCGCGGGGGCGATCGGGCCGGGTTTGCGCACCGGGAAGCGTGGCTAGGGTCGGGGCATGAGTGCTCCCCCTCCCGCTGGTGTCCTGGTCGCCTCGAATCGCGGTCCCGTGTCCTTCTCACTGGAGGACGACGGCACGCTGTCCGTCAGTCGCGGCGGCGGCGGACTCGTGTCCGGACTGTCCACCGCGGGCCAGGGGACCGGCGCGGTGTGGGTGTGCTCGGCGCTGGGCGAGGCCGATCGCACCGCGACCCGGGCCGCCCCCTCGGGCCGGCTGGATCTGGCCGGTCACGACACCGGTGGCCTGGCCGTACGGATGCTGGACATCGATCCGGGCACCTTCGCGCGGGCCTACAACGCCATAGCGAATTCGACCCTGTGGTTCGTCCACCACCTGCTCTACGACACCCCGTCCAAGCCGGTCTTCGACGCGCGCTTTCGCAAGGAGTGGGCCTCCTACGAGGCGTACAACCAGGCCTTCGCCGAGGCACTGGCCGACGAGGCCGCCGAGGGCGCGAAGGTGGTCGTGCAGGACTACCACCTCACCCTGGTGCCGGTGCTGCTCCGCCGGCTGCGTCCGGACCTGCGGATCGGGCACTTCTCGCACACCCCGTGGGCGCCGCCGGACTACTTCCGGCTGCTTCCCGACGACATCGCGCGGTTCGTCCTGGAGGGCGTGCTCGGCGCCGACCACGCGGGCTTTTTGACCCGGCGCTGGGCGCTCGCGTTCCTGGACTGCTGCGCGGACGTGCTCGACGCGGTGGTGGACCGGGACGCGATGACCGTCACGCACGCGGGCCACGTGACCGAGATCGGTGTGCACGGCCTGGGCGCGGACGCCGACTTCCTGCGCGAGCGCGCCTCCCGCGCCGACGTGGACACCCGACTCGCCGGGCTGCGCGAGGCGGTGGGCGATCGCCGGGTGATCGTCCGGGTGGACCGCACCGAACTGTCCAAGAACATCGTTCGCGGTCTGCTGGCGTATCGCGAACTGCTGCGCACCCGGCCGGAATGGCTCGGCCGGGTGGTGCACGTCGCGTTCGCCTACCCCTCGCGGCACGACCTCCCGGAGTACCGCGAGTACACCGCCGCCGTGCAGCGGGTGGCCAAGGAGATCGACGACGAGTTCGGCACCGGCGACTGGCAGCCGCTGATCCTGCACGTCAACGACGACTTCCCGCGCTCGCTCGCGGCGTACCGACTGGCCGACGTCGCGCTGGTGAACCCGATCCGGGACGGGATGAACCTGGTCGCCAAGGAGGTGCCGGTGGTCTCGCTGCTGGACGAGGCGCACGGGGGCTGCGCGCTGGTGCTCTCGCGCGAGGCGGGCGCGTTCGAGGAGTTGGGGGAGGACTCGATCGTGGTCAACCCGTTCGACGTGTCGCAGACCACCGAGGCGCTGCACACGGCGCTCACGATGGAGCCCACGGAGCGGCTGCAACGCACCAAGCGGCTGGCCGCGGCGGCGGTCGCGCTCAACCCGCAGCAGTGGTTCCTGGAGCAGTTGGACGCGCTCGGCAAGTAGCCGCGACCGGCGAACCGCCCCCGAACGCCGGTCCGACCGGCGTTCGGGGGCGGCGGCGCTCAGGCCGAGGCGGGCGGGGTGCCGCGGCGGCGCCGGGTGGTCACCACCGCGACCGTGCCGGCGGCGACCAGGGCGACGCCGGCGACACTCGCACCGACCAGGCCGGCGGGCCCGGTGAGCGGCAGGCTGCCGCCGCCGGACTTGCCCGCGCCGCCGGTCGAGCCGCTCGTTGCCGCACCGCCGGTCGACCCGCTCGTCCCGCCGCCGGCGCTCGCCGAACCGGTCGAGCCGGTGCCCGAGGTGCCGCCCGTGGTGGTGCCGGTCGTGCTGCCGGCCCCCGCCGTCGTGCCGGATCCGGCCGTGGTCGAGCCGCCCTTGAAAGAGACCTTCACGAACGCGTCCTGGCTGCGGTCGGGCGAACCGTGCGCGGCCATGGTCAGCACGTAGCACTCGGTCTTGAGGCAGTCGACGTCCTTGCCCGCGCCGTTCTTGTACGAGGCCTTGACGTCGGTGAGGGTGACGGAGAAGGTGCCGTCCGGGTTGATCCCGTCCGCGCCGTACGCCTTGAGCCACTTCGAGGCGCCGTAGTTGCCCGCGTTGGTGGTCCAGTCGGCCTCCTTGGGGCCGAATACGACGTAGATCCCGTTGCCGCTGCCCGCCACGTAGCCGGAGCCCTTGACCGTGACCGACGCGCCGGCCGGTTCCAGACCGGTGCTCGGCGTGACGGTCAGCTTGGCGCCGCCGGCCGCCGCCTGCGGAGCGGCCTGTGGGGCCCGAGCCTGCTCGGCCGCCCCCTGCGGTGCGGCGCGCAGCGACGTGGGGGCGCCGGCGGGCGCCTGCGCGGCGAAGGTCACCGCGACCTTCGCGGCCGGCCCGCCCTCGGCGCCGACCCGCACCTCGAACGCCGGTGCGTCCGGGGCGAATCCGGTGCCCACCCGCAGCGGCGTGGCGACGATGCCCCGCGCGTCGGCGACGAGAGTACGGCTGCCCGTCCGGTCGGCGGTGTCGCCGCCGTAGAGCGCGACGGTGACCCGCGCGCCGGGCGCGAAACCTCGGCCGACGACGGTGATCTCGTCGCCGGCCGCGGCCAGTTCGGTGCTGCGCGAGGCGGTGACGGCGGGTGTGGCCGGGGTCTCGGCGCGGGTGTCGGCGGGGGCGGCGAGGGCGCCGTGGGCGACGGCCGGCACGCCGGCGCCGGCCAGGCCGAGCGCGGCGGCCGCGGTCGCGGCGCGACGGAGGCGGTGCGAGGTGTACATGTGAACTCCTGGAGGGTCGGGGCGGCGACGCGACGGCGGGCGGTCAGCCGGTCGAGTCGGCGGTGACTTCGGTGGGGGCGTCGGCGGCGTTCGGCGCGGCGGCGGCATCGCGCGCGGCGGCGGCCCGGCGACGGCGACGGCGACGGCGACGGCGCAGCACGGTCACCACGTAGGCGATCAGCGCGCCGAGCAGCAGCGTGAGCGCGGCCAGCAGCAGCCACGGCGGCGCCCACACGCTCGTCGACTTCGCGGTCACGGTCGCCGGGTTGCCGGTGACCGTGACGTCCGCGGTGAGTCGACCGGCCGGGAAGACGCCGGTGAATCGTTGGACCACCTCGTGTGTCGCGCCGGGCAGCAACTCGGGGAGGGCGGCGCGGGCGGGTCCACCCAGCCGCCACCCGCCGAGCCCGGTGACGGTGGTCTCGGCGCTCGCCGAGGTGCGCACGTTGCCGGTGTTGCGGACCCGGTAGCGCACGATCGCCTCGCCGCCGCCGGACATCGCGATCGGGTTGTCGTAGGACAGCCGCAGGTCCTCGATCGCCAGGCGCGGCACGGCGGGGCCGTCCACCCGCAGGTACACGCGAGCGCCGACCCGCCGGTCGACGTCGAAGCGCTGCTGTCCGGGGCCGGTCGCCTCGGCCTTGATCGAGGCGACGATGGCACCGGTGTGGTCGCCGGGGCTCGCGTCCGCCGGGACGGTCAGCCGGAACGGGATGTCCGCGCGCTTGCCCGGCGCGATCGTGTACGTCTCGGCGTCGAAGCCGATCCACGCGCCGACGTCCTTGGGCCGCTCGGCGGCGGTCAGCAGGGTCATCCCGCCGTCGGCGGCGAGCACGGCGTCGGTGGCGTACACGCGCAGGGTCAGCGGCTTGTCGCCGAAGTTGGACACGCCGACCACGTCGACCAGGGTCTGTCCGGGCCCGGCGGTCAGCACGAAGTGGTCGCGCCCGCCCGCCGGTTGCACGCCCCAGGTGAACTCGTCGGCGGCCCGGGCGGGCGCCGCGAGCGCGATCAGCGGCAACACGGTGGCGAACAGGGCACACAACAGTCGGGCTGCGGGACGCATGCGGGGGTGCTCCTTTTTTGGGCGACTTCGTCGCCGGCTCGCGAGGCGCCGCTTTTTCTTTCCTCCGCTTCGCTCCTCCAAGAAAAAGCGGCGCCTCGCTCGGGACGGTGTGTCCCTCCGCTTCGCTCCGGGCCACACCGTCCACACCTGCGGCTCCGCCGCTCTCCGCGCTTCGCGCGTCGATCACGGGGGTGGGGCGGGGTCGGGGGCGCTGACGCGCCGGGGGCGGCCTGTCGAAGCGATGCGGGCCTGCTTCGGGGTGGTGCCGGGGCGGGGCTTCGATCCCGTGTCGGGCTTTGTGGCGGGTGGGTGGTGGGGAGTTCGATGGGCGGATGCCGGGCGCCGATTTGCCGGAGGACCACTCGCACGTTGGGTTCGGGCGGGTGGTTCTCCGGGGCGGGGAGGTGAGCGTGGCCGGGGAGGGGCGGGTGCCGGGCGTTGTGGGGCTCGGCGGGGGATTGCGGGCCCCCGGGGTGGCGAGCCCGGGGCCATCCCCCGACGCGTCGGCGTCGGGGGATGGCCGTCGTCGGCGGGTGGGGGAGCCCCGGTTCGGAACGGCGTCAGATGAGCGTCAGCGTCAAGGTGCCGGTGTAGGTGCCGGGCACGGTGATGCCCGGGACGCCGAGCTTGAGGTCGCCGCCGCACTCGAACGAACCGGCACTGGCGCCGGCCGCCGACGAGCACAGCGTGCGCGGCCGGCCCAGACCGGCGCCGGGCTCGGCCTTGCCGCCCGCGGTGACCTGCGGCGTGGCGCCGCCGGTGGGCAGCGAACCGGTGACCGACTTCGCGGTGGGCGTCCAGCCGAGGTTGTCGCCGACGATCCGGCCGCCGGTGGCGGTCAGGTCACTGGCCTGACCGGTCAGCGTCCAGCCCGCGTTGGTGCCGCGCGCGTCGGAGACGGTGAGCGGGTTGAGCGCACCGCCGGTGAAGGCGTCCTTGCCGTTGAGGGTGACGCCCGGGAGCGCGACGTCGGTGCCGCCGACGCCCAGGGTCAGCGGGCCGCCCTGCACGTCGGTGGTGATCACCTGGTAGCCGGTGCCGGGACCCGGCGGGACCGTCACGGGCTTGAACGCGACCGGGAGGAAGGTGTCCTGGGTGCGGTCGGGCGAGCCGTGCGCGGCGAAGGTGACCACGTTGCACGTGGTGACGGAGCAGTCGTACTCGACGCCGCTCGCGTTCTTGTACTTGGCCTTCATGTTGTCCAGCGTCAGCGAGAAGCTGCCGTCGGCGTTCAGCTTGGCCTGGCTCGACGACCCGGACGGGTTGGTGCGCACCCACTTGGTCGCCTGGTACGGCGCCGGGTTGGTGTTCCAGTCGGCGCCCTTGGGACCGAACGCGACGTAGATGCCGTTGCCGCCGTCGCGAACCGGGTCGAACCCGGTGCCGGTGACGGTGAACGTCTGCCCGGCCGGGTCGGCCCCGACGGCCGGGGTCACCGCGAGCTTGGGCGTCTGCACCGGCGTGTTGTTCTTGAACGCGACCGGCGTGAAGGTGTCCTGGCTGCGGTCGGTCATGCTGGCGCCGTGGGCGGCGAAGGTGACGACCCGACACTCCTGCTTGAGGCAGTCCACCTCCTTGCCGTTGCCGTCGGTGTACTTGGCCTTGACCTCGAGCGTGGTCGTGAAGGCCCCGTCCGCGGTCATCTTGCTGCCCGCGACCCACGCCTGGGCGCTGTAGGCACCCGCGTTGGTGAAGTAGTCGTCGATCTTGGGACCGAACAGGACGTAGACCCCGTTGCCGGAGTTGCGCACCTTGTCGAAGCCCGTGCCGTCGACCGTGATCGTGGCGCCGTCGGGGTTGACGTCGACGTTGGGCGACACGGTCACGGACGGGGTTGTGGCGGCCTGCGCGGGCGAGGCCAGGCTCACGCCGGCCATCGCCAGCGCGGCGGTCGCGCCTATCGCACCGAAGCGGATCAAGCGGTTCGCGGGCTGGGGCCGCGCTCCGTTCGTCATCCTTGGCTCCTCCATCTGGCAGTGTGCACAGGGCGACGCCCGGACCTATTAGCGGTAGGTCCGGGCGCCGCCCTGCGCAGAGGAGGTAAGGCTAACCTAATTAATGGGATCGTAAAGAGCGGGTGCGGCGCTCCCACAGCGGAGTGCGTCACACCCGGACGGGGCCCGGGTACCCGTGGTGTTCCCTCGCCTACGCGGTGATCCGATACGGCAATTCGGCTGCCTACGCCGCGAGCTGACGCCGATTCAGCCGCCACAGCAGATACAGCGACGCGGCGATCGCGGCGATCCGCACCATCGCGGGGAGCAGTTCGCCGTACCGGTCCCACGCCTGATCACTGGTCAGGTCCACGCCCATGTGACCGGTGGCCCGCATCCACATCCCGATCGCGAACGCCAGCGCGGTCGCGCCGGGGACGTAGAACGCGGCGAAGCGCCGCTCCTTGAGCGACCACGCGCCCGCCGTGAAGACCACCAGGAGGCCGAGCACCACCACCACGGTCGAAGCGACGATCGCGCCGATCGCCATCATCGCGATCGCGAACACCTCGCGGACCTGTGTGCGCAGCGCGCCCGGCCCGAACATGCCCAGTGCCGGCGTGGGTTCGGTCAGCGACTCCTCGTCGTCCCAGGTCGCCGACGTGTCGGAGACCACGCCGATCGGGTACGCCGGCGCGTGCAGCGAACCGTCGCCGTACATGTCGGGGCCGGGCCGCTCCGGCGTCCCGCCCTCCGGCGGGGTCCGCCACCACAGCGGCTCCTCCTCGGGATCCGCGAGCGGCACCGGCTTGGTCGCGGCGGTGCCGCCGGCGGCGGTCTCGGCGAGCGTGGGCGGACCGGCCGGTGCCGCGGCCTCGGGCGAGGTCCGGGGCGGGGGCGTGCTCGGCTGCGGTCGGGACGGATCCACCACCGCGGGAATCGGCGTCGCGTCCGCGCGAAAGCCCATCTGCCGGGCCACCGTCGCGTAGCGTGAACCGCGCATCGACATCGCGCCGACACCGTCGTCGGCCCCGACGCTGCGCAGATCGCCGAGCCGGTACAACTCGTGGCCCACCACCGCCTCGGGGGTGCCGAGCCGATCCAGGACGACCTGCACGGTGCCGGGGGTGTGCGCGTTCAACCGCTCGCGTTCGCTGTTGATCTGGCTGCGCAGGCGCTCCACCAGTCGGGCCCGATCGGCGGGACGAAGCCTGCGCTGGGCGGCGTCGCCGACCTCGCCCAGGTACTGCAGAACCAGGTGATCGCTCTCGAAGTTCACGCCCCCACCCCACCCCCGCCGAGGGATCGTCGAATCGGCACAACGCCTGCGTCGGTAAAGCGACAACTCAGCGTAGGGGCGCGGGCGAGGCGGAGCGAGGGGTTGACCGAAATGGTGATCGCCCCGATCGCGTGAATCGGGTGCCGGCGGCCCGGATCCGCGACTTCCGGACGGCTTCCGCCGAGGCTCCTCGGGGTCCTTTCGGGAGCTTCCGCGGATCTTCGAGGGCATCGGGATCCCGGGAGCGGTGATCGTCGACGGGCGAACCGTCTAACGTTGATGGGATGACCACAGCTGCGTCGCCCACCCGTGCCGAGGCGGATCGGCCCGCCGACTCCGGCCCCCGGACGCTCGCCGAGGATCTGCGCGGACGTACCGACGCGGCCCTCGGCGCTTTGCTGCGGGCTCGGCCGGACCTGACCACGCCGGTCCCGGTGGACCTGACCCAGCTCGCCACCCGGGCCACCACGCGGGCCTCGATCGCCCGCGCCCTGGAGCGGCTGGACCGGTTCACCCTCCAGGTGGTGGACGCCGCGGTGGTGCTCCCGGACGGGTTCGCCGCGGCGCGATTGTCCCCGCTGGTGGGCGCGGCCCCCGAGGCGCTCGCGCGGGCGGTGGCCAACCTGCGCGAGCAGGCCCTGCTGTGGGGGCCCGACGGCGCGCTGCGGGTGGTGCGGACGGTGCGCGACCTGGTCGGCGCGAGTCCGGCCGGACTGGGCCCGACGCTGGCCGGCGCGCTGGCCGCGACCGCGCCCTCCCGGCTCCAGGAGCTGCTCGCCGACCTGGACCTGGGCTCCACCCACGACGCGGTCTCCGCGATCGCGGCCGTCACCGACCTGTGCACCGACCCGGTCCGCCTGGAATCGCTGCTCGCGCAGGCGCCCGAGGCGGCCCGCGAGGTGCTGGACAAGCTGGTCTGGGGCCCGCCCACGGGCAGCGTGCGCGGCGCCGACCGGCCGGTGCGCGCCGACGCGGCCCGAACCCCGGTGGAGTGGCTGCTGGCCAGGGCACTGCTGGTGCCGGCCGGCCCGGACGCGGTGGTGCTGCCCCGCGAGATCGCGCTGCATCTGCGCGGCGGCCGGGTGCATCGCACGTTGGAACCGACCCCTCCCGAGCTGCCGGTGCGCGGGCACGATCCACAGGCTGTGGACAACCTGGCGGCGGGATCCGCGTTCACCGCCGTCCGCCGGGTCGAGGACCTGCTGGAGGCGTGGAGCACCGGCGGTCCCTCGGTGCTGCGGGCCGGCGGCCTGGGCATGCGCGAGTTCAAGCGCGCGGCGGTGCAGTTGGACGCGCCCGAGGCCGAGGTCGCGTTGTGGCTGGAACTGGCCTACGCGATGGGTCTGGTCGCCGGCGACGGCGAACCGGACGAGCAGTGGCTGCCCACGCCCGCCTACGACACCTGGCGCCGGACGCCGGTGGGCACCCGCTGGGCCGCACTCGCCGGCACCTGGCTCGAGACCACCCGGGTGCCCGCCCTGGTCGGCTCGCGCGACGACAAGGACCGGCCGATCGGCGCGCTGGGGCTGCAGGTGGACCGTACCGCCGCCCCCGAGGTGCGCCGCCGGATCCTGGCCACCCTCGCCGCGTTGCCGCCGGGCTCGGCCACCGACGCCGACTCGCTGCTCGCGCACCTGACCTGGCATCAGCCGATCCGGGCGGCGCGACTGCCGCGGGAGTTGTTCCGGGCGATGCTGGTCGAGGCCGAACTGCTGGGCATCACCGGCCGGGGCGCGCTCGCCGGATACGCCCGCACACTGGTCGAGGGCCGGGTCTACGAGGCGGGCGACGCGCTGACCCCGCTGCTCCCGGAGCCGTTGAACCACGTACTCCTCCAGGCCGACCTCACCGCGGTGGCGCCGGGCCCGCTGGTCCTGGACCTCGCGCACGAACTGCACCTGGCCGCCGACGTGGAGTCCACCGGCGGCGCCACCGTGTACCGCTTCACCGAGGAGTCGGTACGCCGCGCGCTGGACGCCGGCCGCACCGCCGGCGACCTGCACCACCTGCTCGCCACCCACTCGCGGACCCCGGTGCCGCAGCCGCTCAGCTACCTCGTGGACGACGTGGCCCGCCGGCACGGCCGGATTCGGGTCGGCACCGCGGCGGCCTTCCTGCGCTGCGACGACGACGCGCTGCTGGGCGAACTGCTCGCCGACCGCCGGGCCGCCGGGTTGCGCCTGCGCCGGTTGGCGCCGACCGTCCTGGCCGCCGAGTCGGCACCGGACGGCGTGCTGGAGAAGCTGCGCGCGATGGGCTTCGCGCCGGTCGCCGAGTCGGCCACCGGTGATCTGGTGCTCACCCGCCCGGACACCAAGCGCACCCCGCCCCGTTCGGCGCCGCCCAGGGTCGCCGGCGAGCCGCCGGCCCCGAGCGAGGCGCTGCTCGGCGCGGCCGTCACCGCGATCCGCGCGGGCGACGCGGCCGCCGCCGGCCGGGCCGCCGACGACGGCGCGGAGCGCGACGGCGAGCCGGTCGAACTGCCGCGCACCTCGGCCGCCGAGACGCTGCTCGCGCTCCAGGCCGCACACGCCGAGCGGCGCGCGGTGTGGATCGGACACGTCACCCGGGAGGGCCGGGCCACCCAGCACATCGTGGTCCCGCTGCGTCTGGAGGGCGGCTACGTCACCGCCCACGAACAGGGCACCGGCGAGATCCACACCTACCCACTGCACCGCATCACCGGCGTCGCGGAGGCGGGCTAGGACGTCTCCGGCGGATCATGGTGGGTCCGCGCCGCCTGGTACCGCGCCTCGGACCCCTCGCCGCTCACGCCACGAAGCCCGACGAGAGATCGAAAACACGCCCCGGCACCACCCCGAAGCAGGCCCGCGCCGCGTCCTTCGGCTGCCGGACCGCCTCACCCCCCCGGCGCGTCAGCGCCCCCGACCCACCCCCACCCCAGCGATCGACGCGCGAAGCGCGGAGAGCGGCGGAGCCGCAGTTGTGGACGGTGTGGCCCGGAGCGAAGCGGAGGGACACACCGTCCCGAGCGAGGCGCCGCTTTTTCTTGGAGGAGCGAAGCGGAGGAAAGAAAAAG
>NZ_JBIWJT010000059.1:0-27834 GCF_044765325.1 Embleya sp. NPDC127516
GGAGTTCGCGGATTCCACGTCCTCAAAAGGCGCTGGGTAGTGGAGCGGAGTATCGGATGGATCATGATGCACCGACGTCTCGCCCGCGACTACGAAACCCTCACCGCCGGCTCCGAAGCCATGATCCACGTCGCCGCGATCGACAACCTCGCCAAGCGCATCACGGACGAGACCACACCACCTGGCAAGGACCCTACTAGGGCATAAGGAGTAATTCGCCCACACTAAACGCCCTCTCAAAGAATCACATCAAAAACCGACCGGTGGATCCAGGCTAAGGATCCACAGGGTCAGCCCCTGTGGACTCTCCAGATGCAGACAAGGCCGGCCCGCGTGCTCGGACCAGGCGAACGCGCCCCGACCGTGATCGCGCACTCGGGCGGCGACCATTCGCAGGTCCTTGGCAGCGACCGCGAGTTCCCAGCGCGCAGTACTGTCGGCGGATTCGGTCGCGGTGCGGTAGTCACTGCGTGCGAAACCGGTGCCAAGCACCTGACGATAGAAGTCCTCGGCCCGGCGGTGTCGAGCACCGGCCAGAACCATCCGCTGCGGGGCGTACGCCGTCTGCGGAGGGATCCGCCAGCCACTGAACCTATTGGCCTGCCACAGGGAGAACACCGCGCCGTCCGGGTCGATCAGCGTCGCCATCCGGCCTTGGTCACCGGCGTCGAAGGGGGCGAGGACAAGCTGCGCACCGTTCGCTGTCGCCAGTTCCACGCGGTGATCGACGTCATCGACCCTGATGTAGTACGCAAGGTGTGCCGCAGTGCCGGGCGGGTAGATCGGATCGGCAAGGTCACTCACCGTGCCGATCGGGCATCCATCGACCGTGATCTTGATTGCGCGGCGCCAGTCGTTCTCATCCACCGCGAACTGCCAGTCCAGCACCGCGGAGAAGAACGCGGCGGCTCCGGGGATGTCGTGGGTCTTGAGGTCCATCCAGCAGAATTCATGCAATTCACCCAGGTCGCCCATCAGGTTGCTCCCTCGTTGGCGTGCTGTCGTACCCAACCTTCGCGAACCGCGATCAAGCGTCGCGCAACGGCTTCAACGCCCCGCCCCAGGCGATCACCGCGTCCAGCATGCGGGCGACCGCGTCCTCCTGATGGGCCTGAGGCTCAAAAGCGGTGAAGTCGACGAAGTCGTTGTGGAGCGATAGGGCCACCTGGTCGCGTACGGCGGCGATCCCGAGGGCGCCCATCACGTTGCGCAGCTGCTCGACGGCGAGCACCCCGCCATTCGTGCCGTAGCCGACGAATCCGGCCGATTTGTCGTTCCACTCCGCGTACACGAAGTCGATCGCGCTCTTCAGCGCGCCCGGGAACGTGCGGTTGTACTCGGGCGTGACGAACACATACGCGTCGAACGACGCCACCGTGGCGGCCCACCGGTGAGTGTGCGGTTGCGAGTACCGCCGCATCAGTGCCGGGACCGGCTCGTCCAGATGGGGCAGGCCGACGTCCTTCAAGTCCACCAGTTCGAACTCCGCGCCGCCCTGCTTGACGGCGACCTCATGGACCCAGCGGGCCACGGTCTCGCCGACTCGCCCCGGACGAGTACTCGCGATGATGATTCCCACCTTGATCATGGTTGGCGCTCTTTTCCCTCTGCACACGACGGACACGGTTCGTTGTCAAGCAAGGACCGTACGTTGATAGTGAGAGATGAACCATGCTCAAAACCCGCTCATTTATGCGTCATCGTCTTCTCCACGTCGTGACACCAAGACGCGCAGTACGGTGACGGCATGGATGTGCTCACTCAAGTACTCGCCGCCACGCGCACCGGGCCGCCGCGTTATCTCCACATTGAGTGCCGCGCGCCGTGGAGACGGCTCCACCCGCCGGTCCCCGGCGCGGAGTTGCACGTGATCCTGCAAGGCACCTGCCACCTGATCACCCCGGCCGGTGCACCGATCGCACTCGGTGTGGGGGATGTGGTGTTGCTGCCGCACGGGAGCAGGCACGAAACGGCCGACCACCCCGACACCCCGCTCCCCGGGGTCGAATCCCCGTCGTCAGAAGGCGAGTTCCGGTTCCCACAGCACGTCGGCTCCGACCAGACGGATGGCTCACCGCCATCGACCGTGCTGCTCAGCAGCACGTATCCGATCGATCGCGCGCAATGCCATCCAGTGCTGAACGATCTCCCCGAGATCATTCACCTGCCCGCCCACCTGGGACAACGCCCCACACTGCGCGTCACCATCGACCAGATCAGCGGCGAACTCCGACACCCGGGCATCGGGTCGGACGGTGTTCTCCGTGCTCTCCTCGACGCGCTGCTGCTGTACGTCCTGCGCGCCTGGTACCAGGAACACGGCACAGGGCCCGGTTGGGGCCCGGCATTGAACGATCCGGCGATCAGCACGGCGTTGTGCAGTATCCACAATGACCCGGGGCGGCAATGGACGGTCGAAGACCTCGGCACGGAAGTGGGGCTGTCACGCGCCGCGTTCGCTCGCCGGTTCACCGCCCTGGTCGGCCGGCCACCCCTTGCCTATCTCACGTGGTCGCGGATGGGCGCAGCGGCGCAGATCCTGCGCGACTCGGACGAACCGGTGGGAATCGTCGCCCAAAGGGTCGGCTACACCTCGGAGTTCGCGTTTTCCAACGCTTTCAAAAGGATGCACGGAGCGGCGCCCGGCACCTACCGTCGCCGGCACCGTGCGCTTCGACTCCGCTGAGTCGATGGTGGCTACCTGCTGCTCGGACCGACGCCCGGCGATCTTGCCCTCGTGGAGCTGACGCCGCAGGGCGTGCAGGGACTCGCCCTTGTTCAGCTGGCGGGCGATCTTGCGGCGGTAGCCTTCGTCCGACACGTATTTCGCGTAGATCGTTCTGCGGATTGCCCCCGTACTCCTTCAACGCGGTGGCCAGCGTGTTCTGTCGGGGTGACGCGGACAGTTTGCCGACGATCAGGGAGGCGGTGGTGTGTCCGTATTTCAGCGAACCCGCCAGACGGAGCAGGTCGTCCCGGTGGTCGGCGACCGGGTCCAGGCTGGCCTTCTTGGTCAGCAGCGGCCCGGCGGTCGGGAAGCGTTCCTCGTAGTCGGCCTTCGCGCCCATCCGGTACAGGGTGATCCTGCCCAGGTCGCGGATGCGCGGGGAGAGCTGCTTGCCGACCGGGTCGAAGAGCCGGAAGTTGACCAGGGTCACACCGTGGGTGTCGGTCGCGTGCTCGGTGATCGGCAGGTCGGTGGCGTTGCCGAGGATTTCGTCGAGCACGTGGTGGGCCTGGCGGTGGGTGGCCAGGATGACCTTCGTGCCGAAGAAGGAGTGCTGGTCGGACGACCGCCCCACCGTTGACCAGCAGTGTTCCGAGCGCCTCCGGCCATCGATCGCCGGCTGTCACAGCTGCTGCTGCGGTCAGCGTTGATTGGCCGTGGACAGCGATAGTCGGGCACTTGGATCGGTAGGCGCCGATGCGATTGTGGCCCACCTCGCGAGGCCGCCCGGTGGCCTCGCGAACCGGCACACCGCGTGATCGCCGCCGGTCAGCAACCACCGTCCGGGGAGAACCCACCGCGGGGACCACGCCGGGGTGGCCGGTGATCGCCGCCAACGGCAATATTGGGCGCTTCGTCGGGCTCCCCGCGTGCGGCGGCGCGTCGTCGAGAGCAGTGGCCCTTCTTGCGGTGGCTCTCCGGTTGGCGCAGTACCGGGCGACGGCCGCAATACGTATTCTCAAACGCATGTCTGAGCGGTCGCTTCTACCCGAGCGGCTCCAGCCGCTGCTCCCCAGTCAGCTCGCCTTCGAGCGCATTCATCTCGTCTGTCCGGCAGCTGCCGAAGAAGGCGACGACGACGCCCTCCACCGAGGCCGGACCGCGCGCTTGGAGGCGATGCGCGTCCTGATCACAGCCCGGGCCGAAGCCGGCGCGGACAGCGCGCCCGACCGCGAACTGCTCAAGAACGCGGCCCTGGCCGTCCTCGCGAACGAGGTGGCCCTGTGCCGGATGGTGGGGCAAGTCGCCCCCGAACGCTGGTCGCGGAGCGTGGGCAGGGGCGATTTGTGTTTGTGGCATCGTGCGGGTGACCTGCTTCCCGAGGCGGCGGCCGACGCGGCGATCACTCATTGCCTGGCGCTTATGGCGAATCCGAAGGATCTGGAACGCCGAACGGGCGGGACGTTCAAGGTGCGCTTCTACGCATTGCGGGCCCTGAGCGGCCTGGGTGCGGCCGCGAGTGCCTGCGGTCGTGCCGCCCTGACCGACGCGGTCCTGGAGTGGGCAACAAGTTCCCCTCGGCTGCACGACGAACTGGCCGATATGATCGACTTTTTCGGGTGCCGCCTTGAGCCGAACGCGGCGTCCACCCGAGCCTGGCAAGACACGGCTCTGGCCTTGCAGCACACCCGCCTTGCGCATGCGATGCTCGGGGCACTCACCGAACCCACCGCCCCGGTGGTCGACCGTCTGCGTGCCGGGGCCGCCCGCGGCGAAGCCCGTGCGCTGTCGGCGTTGAACAGCTTCGACCTGCTCGACGTGGACACCGCACACGCGGCGATCGAGCACCACACGCAGGTCGTCGAGTCCCTGATCGCCCAGGCACAGCAGGGAACCCATACCTCTCGCCCGGACGCGCCGCTGGACACGCTGGTACATCTCGGCCTCCGATTCCCGGAACACGCGGCGTGGCCGACTGTATTTCGGGCTTTGGCGTCGACGCATCTGCTGACGCGGCAGTCCGTCGTTGCCCTCGACACCTTGGCTGACGCGGTGAACCAGCTGGCTCCCGAAACACGCGACGAGCTTTGCGCGCTCGTGCGCCGCATGAACGACTCCCTCGCGCTGGATGCGGACGGCGAGCGGGTGGCGGATCGATACGACTGCCTGGCGGTGGCCCTGGAACTCTTGCTCCCGATGCCGTGGCGGACCGCCTCACTCGCCGTTTGAGAGGCGAACGGAAGGACCGTGTCGGCGCCGTCGCCATGGTGCGCGTGGCCGGGCGAGACGAACTACTCGCAATGCTGATCCCGCTGGTTTCGATGGACCGCGACCCGCACGTCCGCATGGATGCCGCCGCCGCGTTCAGAGGACTGTCCGCGCGACCGGCCGGCTTTGTCGTCGAAGCCGGGTTGCGCGCGGCACTCGGCCATCCCTCGGCCGGCGTACCGCTCATGGCACTCGACGCGGCGCCGCCGACATCCCTACTCGTCGGAGACCCAACCGTGCGCGCACTGGTCGGCGAACATCCATCGGCGCGCGTGCGAGCGGCCGCCCGCACCTTCGACCGAGACCCCGATCCGACGTGACTGCCTTCGAGACCGGACGGTCGCCAGGTGCAGCGCCGCGTCGAGCGGGCTGTAGTCGGTCCCCCACGGGAGCAGGAGGATCGCGCCTGGGGCGGCCTGTTCGAGCCAGGCTGCGGGGATGTGTCGGACTCCGGCAGTGACGTGGATCCGGTCGTAGGGGGCCTCGGCGGGGTGGCCTTGGACGCCGTTGCCGGTGATCACGACGACGTTCGGGTATCCGGCCGGGCGAGGTTCTTGCGGGCCTGTTCGGCGAGGTGTTCGTCGACCTCGATGTGGTCACCGCGCAGCCGCGGGCGGCGAGGAGGGTAGCGGTGTAGCCAGTCCCGGTGCCGATGTCCAGGACGCGTTCGCCGCCGTGGATGTCGAGGTCCAGGAGCATGTCGGCGACGGCGGAGGGCATCGATGCCGACGACGACGCCACCAGGCCCGGGGCGGGCCCGGTGTGGCGGCCGGCGTCCCACTGGGTCACCAGGGCGGTGTTGGCGCGCACTGCCTCTCCCCACGCGACGGGGTCCAAGGCGCGGTCGTCGACTGCGTGCTGTTGGCCGTCGTAGGTGAACGGCCACACCCGATCGGGAGCAAACGGCGCGCGGTCGACGGAACGGAACGCCTGCTCCCACACCGGCGGCATGCGGTCCATCGACACCAACAGGTCGGCGATCGACGCCGCTACGGCGTCAAGGCCACGGAGGAGGCCGGCGACACGACCCGGCCGAGCATCGCCTGCGCCGAACGTCGGCGAGACCGCCGCCGCGTTCACGGTGTTTGCGACAACGAGCGGGGCGGATCCGCCCGTCGCAGTCCCGGGATCTCGGCGACGGCGTCCAGGTACGCCAGACCTTTGGGGGTGTTGGCCGCGATCGACACCTCCACCAACCCCGGCACAGGACGGGAGATACCGGGTCCCTCCAAGGAGAGGACCTCGGCCACCAAGCCGTCGTTCATGAAGATCCTGCGACCGGGTCCCGGCCACCGCCACGCGCCGAAGGCGACCTCGGTCATCGGGGCGAGGACGTCCTCGAGCCGATCCCGCGGCACCTCGCCCCATCGTCGCGCCGAGCCGACACACATCGCCTCCTGCACCACCGCGTGGCGCAGGAACACCGACAGGCTCTCGTCGACCTCCTCCCACCCCTCGTAGAGCTCGCGGTCGTAGACGACGTCGGGATCGTCGAGATCGAACGCCCACAACCAGTCCCCGGTGGGGTCCGACATGAACGTGACCGCCCGGCCCTTCGCCTCGATCTCCTCGGGATCGCGCATGTTCAACAAGCCGAAGTACGGTCGCGGGCCCGGCCAACGCGACACCAGTCGGTGCAAGTCCCGCAACGGCTCCGGCAACCACCGACACGAAGCGGGCAGGTCACGCGGCGGCGCCAATGGCGGCCCGCACCAATCGATCAGAAACCCGTCCACGTCGATGGTCAAAGGATCGATCACGCACACATTGTGCCCGGGCCCGGAAGCCGCCCCCGCAGCCGCTCGAACCCGGCACGCTCCTGCGCCCGTTCCTCCGAAAGTCGACGCCCAAGTGTCCCGCCGCCACGTTGCGCGGCCGGAGCCCCTCCGGACCTCACCGAGGTCGTGTTGCCTTGTGCCTATGGGATGCCGCCCCCACGATGTGCCCATGAGTACTGCGCAGCGAGTGGTGCTGGTGGTCACTGGTTGGGGCTGCAAAACTAACGGGTCTGCCTCATATCCGGTGGTGACGGACTGTAAGTCCGTGATCATGTGCGGGTGCTGAACGCGAACGAGCTTGTGGGTGTGGTGTTTTCGGGGCTTGGGCCGCTGGTGGTTGAGGAGGCCGACGAGGGCGAGATCATTCGGGTGCGGGCCCGGACGCCTGCCGGTCCGGTGGATTGCCCGGATTGCGGCGGTCGGACTGGTCGGGTGCACGCCTTCCATGAACGCACGGTGACTGATGTCCCCGTCGACGCCCGTCGGGTTGTCGTTTCGGCGCGGCTCCGCCGGCTCGTCTGCCCCACCTCGGCCTGCCCCCGCATCATGTTACGTGAGCAGGTCGCCACGCTTCGCGGAGGACGGCGACCGCATGGACTGGCCGCGATTGGCCGAACTCAACCATCCCGACCTCGCCGCTCAGACGCGTACACCGACGACGACGGCGTGGTGTTCCTGGACGTCGACGAGGACGTCGAGGTCGTCATCGACGGCGTGGTCCTGGACGGCGAGATCTACGACGCGTACATCGACGAGCGGGGCCGCCTGCGACTGGACGAATAGACCTCGGCGGCCGACCGGGCCGTGTAGGCGTGGCCGCCGCGTCGGCGGGGGAGTGCACAGGGCATGGGTCGTAGAGGTCGGGTGCGCGCGAGTGGTGTCCCTACGGCGCGGTCGGGGGTGCAGGCGCCGTCGTTCACGCGGGGTGTGGTGTTCCGGGAGCGGGTCGAGGTGATCGGCGGTCGGGTGTTCCCGTCGACGTACCGGTTCGACTTCGACGGCGAGCCGATCGAGGTCGACGCCGCCAAATCCCTGTGGGCGCTGGGACACGGATTGATCCCGGCCCGCGGGGAACGCACCATGGCCGCACTCGTGTTGCGGTGCCTGGAGCAGCAGCCCATCCCGCTGCCCGGCGAGGACGCCGCACCGACCGACGTCGACCAGGTCCTCGACGCCGCCCGGCGCCTGGTCGCGGTCGGAGCGGTCGGCCACGACGACGAACGCGGCGGGTACCTCGTCCCCCGCTACGACGTCCCCGCCGCGTTCAGGAGATAGCACCGGGGCGCCGCCGGGCCGGCTTCGCGCGACGCGGTCCGGTCCCGCCGGCGCGTGTTCGGGCCCCGCCTGCCGCCGGTGCACTCTGTAGGGCTCGGCCCCGGATCAGGGGACGACGGTGACGAGGAAGGCGTCGCCGTCGAGCATGCGGTGTTCGCCGTAGAAGGTGCTGCCCAACCGGCTGCCGACGCGTTGGTTGTCGTCGCGGTCGATCAGTCGGGCGGAGAAGTGCCCGCCGCTGAGCGAGGCGCCCTCCTTGGTCGCGGCGAACGGGTACTCGTCGCAGTCCAGGCGCTGCCCGGCCCAGTCCCCCCACACCTCGGTGCACACCTTCCCCGCGGCCGCGCGGTTCTGTTCCTGGAGGGCGGGGTCGATCAGGCGGTGGAGTTCGGCGGGGACGTTCTTGCCGACGGTCGGGGGGAACGTCTTGACCGGGTGGCGCAGGGCGTCGTCGATGTGGCGGGCGCTCTCGTCCTCGTCCGGGTTGCCCAGGCCGACGGCGAACGTGGGTTTGTGGTCGGGGAAGACGGTGCCGCGGGTCTTGCCCGCGACGCGTCCGGCGGAGTCGAACCGCACCCGGAGGACGGCGCTGCGTTCGTCGACGTAGGGATCCGCGCCGGGCGGACCGGTGACCTCGAACCGCACCAGCATCGTGGCGAACAGTTTCTTGAAGGGTGTGGTGACCGCTCCGTCGGGCGAGGTGTAGGTCAGGACGGTCTGGGGGCGGGCGTCCCACGCACCCCACAGATCGGTGCGGTCCTGGCCTGTGGGGCGGACGATGTCGGCGCCGCCGCCGTCGGAGACGGTGGCGCTGTAGGTGACGCGGATCGGCCACGTGCGGGCGTCCTGCCCGGGCACGGTCGAGGCCTCGATGTTCTCCAGGCTGGAGACGAAGTCGACGCGGCGGTCGCCGTCGTAGGCGAAGCCGAGTTGCCACTCGTCGAACCACATCGTGCCCAGCCGCTTCGGCGGCCGGTCCTTCGTCACCAACACCACCTCCCGCCGCCGATGCACACACACCTCGAACCGGCTCCTCACCCACCCCGTCGGCGACGCCGCCTCGGCGGGGTGCCGGGCGCACTCCTGGCGCAGGTCCGCCGCCAGGGCCGCCCGCGCCGCCGGCCCCATCCCGGCCGAACCGGCGGCGGCAGTGGGGGTGGTGTCGGCGGGGGCCGCGGCGAGGGTGAGCAGGGCCGCGACCACCGGGACCAGAACGCGGCGCAGCGCGCGGCGGCGCGGCCGCGGGCGGGGTGGTGTCACGCGTGACCTCCGGAAGTCGCGGTCGTGGACGCGGGGGCGGGGAGTAGTGGGTGCGGTGGGGGTCATGGGGTGCAGGTGGGGCCGAGGCAGGCGTGGACGAGGGCGCCGGTGCAGGCGTCGAAGATGAGGCGGTAGCCGGTGTGTTCGCGCCGATCACCGGTGAAGGCACGCATGCGGCCGGTGTTCGAGGTCACCACCCACACGGGGCGCTGCCCCACCGTGTCCTGGCCCTGGGCCGTGCCGGGTGGGAGGGTCGCGGCGTGGGCGTGGGCGTGGGTGTCGGGGTCGGTGCCCGGGCGCAGTCGGGCGGCGGTGGCCAGGGCCTGGTCCTGGGTGTCGATCGCGTCGTGGGTTCGGGTGGCCTGGTCGGTCGCGGGTTCGGGGGTGGCGTTGCAGGGCAGGCCGGTGTCGATGCAGGCGCGTAGGCCGGGGACGTGGTCGAGGCAGGTGTCGGGTTCGGTGTTCGCGCAGGTGTGCAGGGCGTGTTGGTCGACTCCGTTGAGGGTCGCGACGGTGGGCGCGGGCGAACCGGCCTCGGGTGGTGTGGGGTTGGTGCTGCGGGTGGTGGTGCGTGGGGTGGGGGTGACGACGTCCTTGGCCACGTCCCAGGAGACGAGGTGGTCGGCGGTGGTGTTCAGTGCGGTGGTGAAGCGGAAGCAGTAGGCGGGGTCGGCGCCGGGTTCGCAGTTCCCGGCCGGGGCGCGGACGCTCAGGTGCGCGGTGGGGTGGCGCAGGAACTGGCCGTTGCCGTTGAGGTAGCGGATCCGGTCCTGCGTCTGCGAAAACGAACTCTGCGCGTACTCGGCGGGCAGGTCCCAGCCGGTGACGGTGTGCCGGACGAACGGCGCGCCCTGCCCGGAGGTCTCCCCCACCGGGTTGAAGTCGTAATGCACGCGCCAGGCGGCACAGCCGGAGCACGCGGGGACGGCCATCCAGCTGTGGAAGCGGTTGTCCGCGACGTCCCTCTCCGGGCCGATCGCGTGGAACTCGTAGCTCTCGCCGTGATTGGCCCAGAACGGCTGATACCGCGTCCCGCCCGGGTCGTTGCGGGCACGCAGGCCCATCTCGAACGAGCGACCGAGATCGTCCCCGGTGAACATCCGGGTGCTGTTGTACGCCTCCCCCGCCGGATCCGAACCCGCACCGTACGCCACCGGGCGGTGGACGAACGTCAGGAAGACGCCGTACATGTTCTCCGCCGGATCCGCACACACCTGCGCCACCGCATCCCGCGGCTCGTCCGCACACACCGACAACGCCGACACTCGCGTGGGCGCGGGCGGTTGCGCCTGCGCCGGGCCGCCCGGCAGGAGCGGCAGCGACGCCGTCACCACAACCGCGGCCGCGGCCGTCAGAGCCATCCGGCGCCTGCCCCGATCCGATGCCACCCTGCTTCCCCTTTCCCTCGTCGAGCGGTCTGCCCTCACACCGGGACCACCGAGCCCAGAATCACCCAACCGGTCGGAAGAATGGGACGGTCCACACCCGAAATCATCCGAACGGCCGCCGCGAATGGACCTCCTTGATCCGCCCGAACACGGCCACGGGCACCGACGAGAGGACCCTTCCTCGAAGACCACGAGCACGACACGGAGCCGGCCTCAGCCACGATCGATCACCTTCTCCGGATCCCACCGTGCCCGACGCGGTACCGACACGGTCCTCGATGGCGTGAACTCGCCACATGCGCAGCCAACGCCGAGATCGCCCCAACGAGAAGCCAAGTCCTATAAATCGACGCCACGTTCGATACAGCAACGGCTTCTGACCCCCCGGCCCACCTACTCGGCACACGCGGATCTCCACCACAGGGATGCAAGCGCGGTCAGGCGTCGTCCCGCACATGGGCGAAACGCACCGCGCCGACCACCCGACCGCATTCCCACCTCGATTCGCGCAGGGTGTGGGTGTCACCGCCATGGGGCTCGATCGTGTCGGGGCCGCCGGACCTTGGCACATGGAAATGTCGAGCGCAGGACACGACATTCCGTCGGAGAACTTGCGGCTGGACGCAAGGTCCTTCTGGGTGTCCGCAAGTTTCGCCGTTCGAACCAGACCCGTTGCCTGCCCGATCGAACGTAGGCACGTGAAGCGCGAGCCTCGACCGGCGGCGCACGACCCGGGCGTGAACGGGGGCCCTGCGGGACGGCACGAACCGCCTGGGGGGATCGGGGGGCGGCGGAACGCCCCCCGATGGCGCGCCCCGCGTGCCATGGCGCCGGCAGGCGATACGGAACAGCGGCCGCCGCAGGCGCTGGTGAGCATGGACGGCACGGTCGCCGAGGACGGCGAGCCGGTCCAGTCGACGGCGTCGTTGTCGTTTCGGCGAACGTGGGTCGTCGGCGGAACGCGGACGTTACGTCGCGCCCGGGTCGGGTTCTTTGAGAGGCGAACCGGCCAATTCGGGGTCTGACCTGCTGCTTTGCGAAACGGTATGTCGTGACAGCTACGACATATCTCTGATGGATGTGTCGTGCTGGGCTTACATATCTCCGCTTGACTTAACCCCCATGGTTAACTCCCCGATTGCTGTGCCGACTTGCGGCACGGACGGCCGCCCATCACTCGCCGGCGGTGGACGGTGACGGGCCGGCCAGCGCCGGCCGCGTGCGACACATCAGTCGGAGATGTGTCGGCCCTGGGTCGACACATCGCGACACGACTTAACAGCGGGGGGCAAGTTCCATAACCACGGGGGTAAAGATCGCTATCGTCGCCGGGGTGAGATCCCTGGGAGGACCCGAGTGACCGAGCCTGCACGCCCGATCCCCGTATCGCCGTCGCGGACGGATCCGTCCCCGTCGCCGGGCCCCGGTCAGCCGCCGCGGCGGGTGAGCCTGGGTCAGGCGATCACCGAGGCGATCGTCACGAAGGCCCCCCGGGTTCCCCGCTCGGTGGACCGGGTCTCGGTCGACCTGCACTACCGGTCCCCGCACCACATGCTGGGCGACGAGGGCTTCTCGTTGGTCAGCAACGACTACCTCGCGAACGTCCTGGCGAAATCCGTGGCCGCGAGGGTCGTCTCGCCGAGGCAGTGCGCGATCATGCTGTACATGATCGGACGGCAGCAGAAGTCGCTGGTCGGGATGAACCAGCAGGCGATCGCCGACGCGTTGGGCATCCCGCGGTCGACCGTGTCGACCGAGCTCACCGGCCTGAGCATGCTGAACTGGGTGCGGAAGGTGAAGCGCGGGGTATACCAGGTGAATCCGTTGCTCGCCTACATGGGCAACGGGAACGCGCAGAGGGCCACATTGGCGGACGCGCGGGCGCTGGCGTTGGCGTCGGGGTTCCCGGACGAGGTCTGCGTCCCGGAGATGCCGGCACCGAGGAGCAGGAAGAAGGGGACGACGTGATGCTGTACTCGTCGACAGCGCTGTGGTCGATACTGCCCGACCTCGACCTCCCCCCGGCGGCCATGCGCGTCCTCGCCCGCCTCCAGTCCGTCCAGCAGCCCGGAGGGTCGATCCTCGAGAGCCAGGTCGACATGGCCGCAGCGCTCGGAATCAGCCAGGTCACCGTCTCCCGCAGCATGCGGACCCTGCGCGAACGCAACCTCGTCATCGGCGCTCGCGGAGCCAAGCGCCTGCACCCGTTGATCGCGGGCTACGCGTCCAGCGAGGACTACGAGCACGCCGCGATCGAGGCCGTCCGCCGCGACGACATCCCCGACATCACCGTGCCTTTGTACGTACAACCCCCACCGAGGGTGGGTCACGCTCCACCGCTGTCCGCGGTCAGTTGAATCGGGATGCCGCCGGCCGGCATCGCAATCGCTACGTGGACCGCGCCCATTCCAGGTTCGCCCGCACCACCGCAATCAACGGATGACCGGCGCCCAGCACCCGCTCGGCGACTTCGAGGATGCGTTCGTGCAGCGGAATCGCGCGCCCCAGGTCCCCCGCCGACTCGTAGGCGCCCGCGAGATTGTTGCGGGAGCCCAGCGTGTTCGGATAGTCGACGCCCAGTACCCGCATTTGCTCTTCGAGGGTTGACCGAGGAACGCGAACGACTCCTGACCCGACTCGGCATGCGGTGGCGAACCCTTGCGAGGCGAGATGTGAGATCAGGATGAGGAAGCCCGACGGTTGTCGGCGCGTGTCGTCAGTCAGTCGGTGTCCCTCCGCATGAAGGCGATGCCTGCGCTCAGTACGACTGCGGTCGCCATGAAGACGAGGCCGATCACACCGAGGTCGCCGCCGTCCAGTGCGAAGTGCGGCTGCGGTCTCAACTGGTCCCCGGCGAATTCCGAGTCGACATGGCGCATGAATCCCACCAGCCACGACATGAAGGCCGCGACCATCAGGAGGGCGGGAACCAGGTACCACTCGCGCCCTATTCGGGCGCGCCGCGAATACGCCCACCTATGATCTGTCATGCGTTCAACCTGCCGTGCCGAATGCGTCCGCACATGAGTACGTCTACTCAAGTTCGCACCGGGCGGTGCGACGGGATGGATACGTGGTCCGCGCGCGATCGAAGCGGGGAAAACGCGCGGACCGCAAGACGTACTGCGGGTAGCGTGCGCATGCATGACCACGCCCAACATCGTTGGCAGCCGCTGTCCGTCCGGCTGGGACACGCCCAGGCGGAGGACGCGCTGTACCCGGGGTCCCGGAGCACCTGCTCGGTCCCCTGCAACGCTGGCTCGTCCGGTTCGTGCCCGAGCCGATAGCGCAGCGCGTGTGCCAACGCCTGCGTATGTCGGTGGGGCACCGCGAGGTGGCCAAGGTTCTGCTGGGCGGCCAGACGGACTTCGGCCTGCTGTATGCGGTGGACGCGTCCCTCACCTTCGGCGTGCAGGGCGCGTGGATCGCCGATCGGATCCGGGACAACCGGAATGCCCACGGCGTCCTGGCGAGGGGATTCACCATCCCCACCGACGATCATCCGCAAGGCCCACTGGCGCAACTGCGCAGCCTGCTGGACGACTGCGGCTCCGCCTACCGCATCAAGGACGACAACTGCGGGCTGGAGGAGCGCACCGACCCCACCGCCCGCGAGGCCGTCCTGGCCACGATCGCCGACGCGACCGCTTCGACGACTTCCGGGTCCGCGGGCGACCACTTGGCGACGGCCTGGGCCGCTGCCTATGGGATGCACCCCGATCCGGTGCGCGCCTTCAGTGAGTCCATCAAGGCGATCGAGGCTGCCGGCCACGCCATCGTGCAGACCAACCACGCCACGGCCACCCTCGGCACCATGCTCGGCGAACTCAAGGGTGTACCGCACAAGTTCGAGTTCACCGTTGCAGTCGGGCCGGATTAGATGGCCGTGCCGCAGGCAATGATGCAGCTGCTGTGGGACGGCCAGACCTCTCGCCACGGCAAGCAGACCCCCACCCGCCCGGAAACCCTCGAAGAGGCCCGCGCCGCCGTCCACGCGGCCGCCATCCTCGTGCAGTGGTTCGTCTCCGGAGCGTTCACCCGACTTCCGTAGCTCGCCGCTGGCCTCGGATATCCCGGTCCTATCCGAGGTCAGAACCCGGAGGCGGAAGCACCTACCTCCGGAAGAAGAGGTCAGAACCCGGAGGCGGAAGCACCTACCTCCGGAAGAAGGGGAAACGTAGGGCTCGGCACGTCGCATCGTGGGGGACGTGCCAAGCCATGGCGCCGGCTACCGATTTGGTCCTGATCGGTCGATGCCGTTGGGGTACTGGTCGAAGATTTTCTGCAGCGTCTCCTCGGATGCGCTTGAGTTCCTTGTGCAGGGCTTTGATGCGGGTGTCGGCGTCGGGGCCGGCGATGCCCAGGGTGAGGCCGTCGTCGGTGGGCGGTGGCTGACGGGCCAGCCGGCCGCGGCGACGCGGTGGGCGACGAGGGTCCGGGCGCGGGCGCGTCAGGTGGGAGGCGGGTTCTTGAACGGTGGTTTCGGTTCAGGACCGCAAGCGGGATTTTTGCCGAGGATTCTCGGGCGATGGTGTCGTTCAGGAGCAGTCGAAGCGGTACGCCCAAGGCATGCTCGGACAACTCGAACAGACGAAAAGATACATTCCACCCATGTCGCCGATGCAGAGATCGGTGGGACTGAAGCCCCCGCCGATCGAGTCGACTCGCGGATCGATGTCGACGCCGACATGCTCGATCGGTGCCCAGCGCTTGCCGCTTTCCACGTCGTACTCCCGGCTGGAGACCGTGAGCAGATGCTCCATCCGACGACCGCAGGCGCACTCCGGCCACAGTGGCGGCTGGGCCCAACCCGGCCAACCACCGACCTTGACCCCCGGTGCCACGGACAGATGGCGGGAGTACGACCAACCGGTCGCTGCCTCGGCAGCCTCCATCCGGCTGTGACGCTCGAACGGGTACTCCGGTTCGTCGGGGCTCGGGTACTCGACGACCCGCTCCGGATCGATGAGACACGGCCGCGGCACCGTCCCGAACGGAACGTCCTCGTACGGCTCCGGCGTACCGGCGACCGGCCGGGCACCGACGCGGGCCTCGTTCCGCCAATACAGCACCGGCCGCGGCCAGCAGCCCCCATCCTCATCCGGGTGATCGAACGGACACCAGAGAACCTGCAGCAGATCCGTCCCGGGCGGGTACGGCAACTCCGACACGTCCCGCGCGTACAACTGGACGATCGGTACCAGCGGCACTGGCCCTCGGGGCTCACTCACGACGTCGACCCGGCCGTGATGGGGTATCGAACAGGTCGGCCACGGCTCGACGGCAGGCCAGAACAACGGTCCACCCACCGAACTGTCCGACGGCGACGGAACCCCAGGGCACGGATGCAGCCGGGTCGCCGTCCGCGCCATCGGCAGCAACTCCGGAAGACGACCGGCGGGATCGACCGGCCGCGCCCGGGTGGTGTGCATGCCGAACCGGTGCAACTCCCGGGGCAGAACCACGTGACAACGACGCAGCGACATCCGCGTCCACTGACCAAAGAGGTCCACCTGCGCCCAGACGTGTCCGTCCTCGACGCTGTCCAGCGTCGCGGTCGTGCCCTTGAACGGACCGCCGATTATCTCGACGCCACGCCGGAGCGTGTCATCGTCCGTTGCCCTCCGACCCGGTACCCGATCATCCAGTGTCACGGCTAACTCGTTTCCTTCCATGAGGACAGGAGGCTTCTCAGGTGTGGTCAGGCATCGAGTGCCCCCATGTCCGGCGCAGTCTGTTGCGTTCGCCGACATCACATCACGCAGGACGGCGGCACCATGCGGTCCTCCAGGCCCAGTCGCCGATGCGTACTGGCCGGAGGGCCTTCAGGTCGACCAAGGCGGCCCCATGGCTCTCTCCTCCTCGCTGCGCTGGCGGGACCGCTCGGCCCGCTTCAGCGCCTGGGGTTCGAGGTATTCACGTCGACAGACGCGCTCCTGGGCTTCGCGCGGCGACGCAACGCGGCTGCATCGGGCGCGATCCCGACACAGTGAACGACATCTGAGGATCGCAACGGCCATAAGTCCAAGCGCGCTCTCCGACACGCGGCCACCCGGCTCTTCGCGCGCTCGGTGGAGCCACCTTGTGACCGCAGACGAGGAATGCGTTGACGAAAGCCCGGCCATCCGCACGGATGGGAAAGGCAGCCGAGTCCGGTAGCGGCTTCGTGCATTCTCGCCACGGAAGGCGAGTTGAACGTCTCGACTCCGCTCGTGGATGACAAGGGAGTCGACCTCGTCTTTCACCATCCTGGAAGGAGAGGGTGAAGACGACCGTCTTCGCCGGGAGGTTCGACCGCAGCCCCCTGAGGTCGCCCGCCGCATCGTCGAGCACCCCGCCGAGTGAGGGGCAACCGACCGCAATCGAAACGGAACCGGCGCCAAGCCTCCGTCGGCCGCCGGTGGGCGGCTGACGGAGCGTCGACTGCGTGGGGTGTGCCGCTCAGTTCGTGAGGAAGGCACCTTCGCGGCAGGCGCAGCAGACGAAGACATAGCCCAGCCGGCCGCCGAGGTTCATCGCGGCCTGCGCGGAGATTCCCTCCTCCAGGTGTGCCGCGAACTCCATCGTGCCGGTGCAGGAGGGGCATGTGGGCAGTCGGTCGTCCTCGAGGTAGGAGGGGCTGCCTCCGAGTGACCCGAGCACTTCGCGTTGCCTCCCGAATCGTTCTTCGGGCGCCCGTTTCCACCCCGAGCGGGCGAGGTCGTACGCGTCGGGCGCGACTTCGTCGTCATCGCCGTCATCGCCGTCCTCCGCGGGGTCGAGCGTCACGACGTGGGTGCGGATGGCCGAGGCGGCGGGCAGCAGCGTGACGCCCGTCGCGGGCACCTCGACCGGCCGCAGTTCCTCCCGGGGGAACAGATGGACCCGGTTCCCGCCGGACGTCGCGTCCCAGAACTCGCACGCGCCGGGATCGTTCTGGCACACGAACACCGACAGAACGCCGTACTCGACGGGAAGATGGGCGAAGAACTGCAGCGGCCCGCCGCAAAAGGACCCGCATATGGGCCAGCTGAATCCCGCAGGAGCCAGCGGCACTCCCCCGGTCCGCAGGACGCCGGAATCGGCCGGTACGGTGCCGTCGTAGATCATCAGAGTGGACTGCATGGTGAGAGGCTACGGCCGAAAACGTCTTGCACCACGGCCGAGAACCCATCGTGACCTCCACACCACCGCACAGGTTGGACAACCCGCTGTCCCGATCCCGCATCTGCCAGGCATGATCACGCAGATGCGCCGGGGCATCGGGACCAGGTGCTAGCGTTGCGTCGATTCGCATGTAGCCGACGAGGGGTTGCGTGGACCGCTGTGCCGGGGGAGTCGGCAAAAGCCATCGCGCGCCACCTTCCGGCCGCAGCACCCGGGCTCTCGCCAAAGACGTCACACTCGGGGGTCTGGTGGACTCGCGTATGTGGTCGGCACCGTCGCCCACGACCTCGGCCCGGACGGCCCCGGACCAGCGTGCGTCCCCACCGAACTCGTCGAGGGATCGAGCCTCGGCGACATCCCGTACCCGGACGCAGGTTCGGGTCGTCCGAGGCCGTCGAGGTGGGCAGGCCATCGGCCGAGGCCCTGGGCCATACACGCCGCCGGGGTGGCCCACGGAGACCTCCAACCGGGCAACATCGTTCTCGGCGACAACGGCGCGCCACGGATCATCGGCCTGGTACGCCGAGGCCGCCGACACGCCGCGCACACCCGGGCACTGCCCCCCGGCACCGGGACCAGAGCGGGCGGTCGGTGCCGTACGAGTCGTGCTTCGAGGCAGATTCAGCATCGGCGGTCAATGGCGCCGGGTCGGCTTCGGCGTCGCCTCAAGCGCCGAGGGGGGTGACCGCACCCCGTGACCGAAGCAAGCTTCCTGCCCGACGGCCTCGAACTCCTCTCGCCGGACCCGATCGGGGAAGGCCACCAGGGGGTCGTCTACGCTGCCGTCCACCGGCGGAGCGGGACCCGCGTGGCGCTCAAGACGCTGTTCGACCTCCACGGCGTCGACGTCCACCGCGACCTCATGCACGAAGTCAGGCTGGGAAAGCGCGTGCAGCCGTCCCCCCACGTGGTCCGTACGCTGGGCTACTACGCAGCGCTGGGCCCCCGTCTGCCGTTCGCCGTCACCGAGCTGATCACAGGCCGCCACCTGCGCGAACTTGTCGCAGAAGGCCGTAGGTTCACCCCCAGGGAAGTCACGGAGCTGGGCAAACAGGCCGCCGCGGGTCTGGCGAAGATCCACGACGCGGGCATCCACCACAACGACTTGCACGGCGGAAACATGCTCCTCGGCGAGGACGGCGTCCTCAGGATCATGGACTTCGGACAGGCAACCGCGGTCGACCCCGACCTTTCCCCGCGTCGGCGCGCCCACGGGGTGGCATACGACGTCGGGGGTCTGGGCGATGCGCTCGCCGAAATGTTGTGCGGCCCCATCACTGCGGAAGAACGGGTGCACGAGCTGGCTGTTCCGGGTGCCTACCGCAGGCTTGCGCTGGACGCCGGAGCCGGCTCCGAATTGGCTGGTCTCATCGGCGATCTGGCACACGGGGACCACCGAAAGCATCTGACTGCGCACGAGGCCCACGCCCGCCTCGGGGAGATCGCTGCCGTCGCGCGCTGCGCCGAACGTGCGGCGCGAGGAGCGTTGCCGGCCCGCCGGGTTCTTCCCGCACTCGGGAAGGAGGCCGGACCGGCCGGCGCCAAAGTGGACCGGTCGCGCGGCATGGGGCATCACGGCCCGGACGCCGCACCAACCCCCGTGAACGGATACTCCCGGGTCGGCGGAGCCCGGCGTTCCGGAGGCAACAGCATCCGGCCGAACGAGCCGGGCGGCGGTCGGACACTGTGACGCGGTGCGCCCCGCCGCCGCCCACGATGCGGGGTTCGCGTTCCGCGCCGTCGCAGCCGGCAGCGCGTACGGCGACCAGGACGGCTTCCGGTGTGAACTCGCCGACGCCGGACTGCCGTTCGTGATGGCGTTGAGGCCGCGGCACGGGACCTGGGCACGCCCCGACCAGGCCCACACCCCCGTCGACGCCGCCCGCGTCCCGACCTGGAGCGGATCGCGGAATCCCGGCGACTGGCGCGCGGTGATCCGCACCTTCCGCGACAGACACACCGAGACCTGGTGGGCCGCCTACGCGACACTCGGGTGGTGGGGCCCGGACGGCACGACCCGACTGGTGGTGGCCACCACCGACCCGGCGACGCGAACGCCGTACTCGACGGGAGATGGGCGAAGAACTGCAGCGGCCCGCCGCAAAAGGAGCCGCATACGGGCCAGATGAATCCCGCAGGAGCCAGCGGCACACCCGGTCCGCGCGACGCCCGAGTCGGCAGGTGCGGTGCCGTCGTGGATCATCGAGTGGACTGCATGGTGAGAGGCTACGGCCGAAGACGTCTTGCACCACGGCCGAGAACCCATCGTGACCTCCACACCACTCCGGCTTCACCGCCCGATGTGTCACCCCTGGGTCGACACATCGCATCCGGACTTGCCCCCGGAGGGCAACTTGCTTGCCTCCGGCGAGCAATATCCGTCCGCGCCCCAAGTTGTCGAAGGTTCCATTGCCCAGCCCCTTCCCGGCCGCCCGGGGCAGGCCGCCCAACCGTCGGTATTCGGGAGACCGTTCAGGGGCGCGGCACGAGCCGGGCATGCGGTCGCGGTCGGGGGCCGCCTTTCCCGCCTGCCAGGGTCACTGCCGATGGGCCGACCCGGCCCCGACGGAGGCGTTACGCGGGAGCCGTCGGCACCGGCTGGACCGACCGCGAACGCACCACCCTGGCCGAGCTGTTGCGCGTCGCCACCGGCTGCCCCTTACACCCGTCTCCGCCCCACCACTTCCGGAAGCAGGCGGGGCGAAGGCACTGGCCCCGACTTATCGGTAGGCCTGGCCGTGCCGCCCCGCCCCGAAAGCGCCGCAGACAGCCTGTGGTGTCTACGCGCCGTCCGGGGCACCGCCCCCGCCCGCTTTTGGTTGCAGACCGAGGCGTTCCAGGGCACAAGCCGGCCCCTCGTCACAGTCGACGACAAAGCGGCCCGCCAATTCCTCCTGCGCGACGGAGCACTCGACCTCACGAGCGGGAAGGATCGGAACCACGATCCGTCGTGAGCACATCGGTTTGTACCGGCCTGAGCATGTAGCCGTGTACGCCGACACCATTGCGTTTGCGCGCTCGTGCCGGGGCCGGTCGTTCCCGCCCCCGTGCGAGGAATCACAACCGAGTGCGTCGTTCGAATCTCTGTTCCCGGTCCCGTCAGCGGTTGATCAGCCACCAGGTGATCCAGCCCCCGACGGCAGTGCCGGCTCCGGTCGCGGCACCGCGCGCGGCGTTCGCCGCGAGGGACCGGCTTGCGCGGACCATCCGCGTCCGAAAGCGGGCTCGTCGGGCGGCGGGCGCGGGGGTGGGTGTGGTGTCGTCCATGGTCGTCTCCCGAGTCGTCGCACCCCTTGCGGCGCGGGGTGGTGTCGACCTTCACGAAGCCCGTTCGGGATTTCTTCGGCGACCACTCCCCTGGGTCGTCCGGGTGTCTACGCTGGTGGCCCCGTCGGTGCGGGGATTTCGGAATCGATTCGATCCGAAGTGGGTCGAACCGGGGGGGCGTGGATGGGCGGCGAGGGCGGCGCGGGCGAGCGGTTCGCGCTGCGGTTGCGGGAGTTGTATGAGCAGGCGGGCTCGCCCGGCTACGACCGACTCGTCCGTCATGGCGCGGCCCAGCGGCCGGCGGTGGAGTTGAGTCCGTCGTCGTTGAGCGGCTGGTTCTCGGGTGTCTCGGTCCCCTCCGATCCGCACAGATTGCGGTGCGTGGTGGAGTTGCTGGAGCGTCTGGCGACCGAACGCGGTCCCGTTCGCCGTTCGTTGTCCGCCCGGGTGTGGGAGGAGCGGCGGTTGGAGGCGGTGCGCGAACGCCGCCCGCGTGGTCGTCCCCGCCGTGGCCACGCCGACCCCGGCCCGGTCGGGGACCGCGACGAGGAGGGGTGTGCGGGGCGTCCGATCGGCGGGTTCACGGATCCGTACGCGTTGGAGGTCCACCGGGCGATCGCGGCGCCCGAACACGCCCGCGAGGACTTGCCGGAGTTGCCGGTGTATGTGTCGCGGGCCCACGACGAGCGGTTGCGGATGGCGGTAGCGCGAGCGGTGGGGGGTTCGGGCTCGCTGGTGTCGTTGGTGGCGGCGTCCTCCACGGGCAAGACTCGGGCCTGCTGGGAGGCGATCCGGCGACTGCCCGCGGATTGGCGGTTGTGGCATCCGATCGACCCCGGCCGCCCTGACGCCGCCCTGGCGGATTTGCCGCGGGTGGGTCCGCGCACGGTGGTGTGGCTGAACGAGGCCCAGTTCTACCTGCTGACCGCCGACGACACCGGAGAAGAGGTCGCGGCCGGTCTGCGCGAATTGCTGCGGGATCCCGCACGGGGCCCGGTATTGGTGCTGGCGACGCTGTGGCCGGAGTACTGGACCGCGTTGACCGGGCCCGGTGACGAACATGCCCAGGCACGGGCGTTGTTGATGGGCTCCGACGTAAGCGTGCCGGCCGCGTTCGCCGGGGTCGATCTGGAGGCGTTGCGCGTGGCCGCCACCGCGGACCCGCGCCTGGCCAAGGCCATGGCCGAGGGCCGTGACGGGGCGGTCGCCCAGTATCTGGCGGGTGCTCCGGCCCTGTTGGCCCGCTTCCGCAATGCCTCCGCGCCGCTGCGGGTGGTGATCGAGGCCGCGATGGACGCGCGGCGCCTGGGCCACGGCCCCAGCGTGCCTTGGAGTTTTCTGGAGGCGGCGGCGGAGGACTACCTCACCGACGACGAGTGGAACGAGCACGCCGTGGCGGGATGGTTCGAGAACGCCATGGCCGCCGCCACGGCCCGCTGCCCGGGCGCCGCCGTCGCGCCCCTGACCCGAATGCGCCCCATCCATCGCGAACGTGTCGACCGCGCTCCGGTCTATCGCCTGGCGGACGTCCTGGAACAACACGGCCGCCGCACCCGCGGCGCACTGTGTCCCTCCTCGGCGTTCTGGGAGGCCGCGCTCGAGCACGCACACGGTCCCATGGACCGGCACCGGCTCGCGGACGCGGCGCGGGCCCGAATGCGTCTGGACCACGCGAAAGCGTTGCTGGGCGCGGTGGTATCCGACACGGGCGACGCCGTGGCACTGGATCAACTGGCCATCCTGCACGAGAAGGCGGGGGATCGTGCAGGGGCCGAGCGCCTGCTCCACACGGTTGCCGAGGGAAATTCTCACGCGTTGGCCCGACTGGCCACGCTGCGCGAGGAGGCGGGCGACCACGCGGAAGCCGGACGACTGATACGCGCCGCCGCCGAGGCCGGCCACCCCGACGCGCTGGGCGAGATGATCGAGAGATGCGATTCGGCGGGCGACCATGAGGAGGCCGAACGCCTGATGCGCGCCGCCTTCAACGCTGGCAACCCGCAGGCCGCGCACTGGCTGATCGACCGGCGTATGAGGCCGGCGGGTGATCTTGCGGGCGCCGAACGGCTCGCCCTGACCGCCGCCGCAGCAGGACACCCATACCTGCTGCTGGTCGCAGCCCAGGCATACGAGGACGCGGGCGGCCACGCGGACGCCGAACGCGTCGCCCAAGCCGCTGCCGAAACCGGCTATCCCGCAGTCCTGACGTGGCTGGGCAGCCACCGCGAGAACAGTGGAAAGCACGAGGACGCCCAACGATTTCTGCAAACGGCTGCCGCCGCAGGTCACCCCGAAGCGCTATGGCGATTGGCACTCCTGCGCGAACAGGCAGGTGAGCACACCGACGCCGAGCGACTCGTCCACGCCGCGGCTGCCGCCGGCAACCGCCGCGCGCTCAAGGACCTGGCCTTGCTGCGCGAACAAGCAGGTGATCATGTCGGCGCCGAGCGACTTGCCCACGCCGCCGACGAACTGGCGCGCGCCCGGGCGATCCCAGAGTTGGTGGACTTGCGCCGGCGTGCCGGCGATCGCTCCGGCGCCGAGCGGCTGCTGCACGCGGCCGCCGCCCTCGGTAACGGCGACGCGCTGTGCGAATTGACCAAACTGCGCGAACGTGCGGGCGACCCGGCTGGTGCCGAACGGCTGGCCTACGCCGCCGCCGACGCCGGGACCTTCCTCGCCCTGGTGTGGCTGACCAGGGCGCGGCACAGCGCGGGAGACCATGCGGGTGCCGAACGGCTGGCCTACGCCGCTGCCGAGGCCGGCGACGCCGATGTGTTGGGGCAACTGGCGAAGATGCGTGACGAGTTGGGGGACCGTGCAGGTGCCGAACGGCTGGCCTACGCTGCGGCATGCGCCGGCGCGACCCACGCACTGGAGCAGTTGGCCATGCTGCGCGAAGCCGCGGGGGACCATGCGGCTTCCGAAAGACTCGCCCGCGCCGCCGCCGATGCCGGAAACCACCACGCCCTGCGGAGAGTCGTCGAACTGCGCGAAGGAGCGGCCGGTGGTCCGCTGACAGACCTGATGCGTCATGGTCTCGGCGAGTGAGAAGCCGATTTCGGTGCTGCTTGGGTCGTGGGCCGCCGGGGCCTCGTCGGCTCGGAGTTGGGGCTCGGTGTGCCGGCGTCCACGGCCCGATCGTCGTCCGGATGCTCACGCCTGCATGGCCATAGTCGCCGACCACGTATCTGCCTTGCACCCGGAGCACAAGCCTTGCATCCACGGCAAGGTCCCCACACGTGGCGTCGGCGCGCGATGACAGTGAGGCCATCGTCCGAAGTCCCCGCTTGCTGCTCGCGAACGCCGATACGCTCGAAGTCCCCGGGCTTCCACGGCGAATGCAGGACCCGGTCCGCGTCGCGTCGAGCAGCGGACCGGAGATGGCGGGGGCGGGCTCGGAGTCGAACTCCACCGGGGCAGTCGGCAGGACCGGGAGACCGATGAGGAAGGTCGGAACATGGGTCGCAAGGGTCGGGTTCGGGCGAGTGGCGTTCCTGCGGCACGGTCGGGGGCAGAAGCGCCCTCGTTTCCGCGGGGGGTGGTGATTCGGGAACGCCTCGAGGTGATTGGCGGCCGGGTGTTTCCCGCGACCTGCCGGTTCGACTTCGACGGTGCGCCGATGGAGGTCGACGTCGCCAAGTCGCTGTGGGCCCTGGGGCACGGGCTGATCCCGGTTCGCGGTGAACGCACGATGGCCGCCGTCGTGTTGATGTGCCTGGATCAACAGTCCATGTCGCTGCCCGGCGAGGACACCGTGCCCGCCGATGTCGACCAGGTCCTCGGCGTTGCGCGGCGTTTGGTGGCCGTCGGCGCTGTCGGTCACGACGACGAGCTCGGCGGGTACCTGGTTCCCCGCTACGATCTCCCGGCCGCTTTCAGGAAGTAGGCCCTGCTTCGCCGCCTTCCCGTGTTAGCGCCAAGGCATTACCCGAGGTGCTCTGACCAGGGGTTCTTGCCCGGTCATCCGACAGGCCCCTTGCTGCTATTGCTAAACGTCGACCGCACCTACGGACGTTGGTCCAGCGTCGGCTACCGATCGGTGGCGTATCTCCCGAGGGTCGTTCGACCACGCGGAAAGCGAGTCTTCGCAGCATCTTTGCCACTCACGATTCGGTCAGGAGGTCGTATCCGGGGTGGGTCACGGCCGGTGCCTCGCCTCCGCCGAGCAAAAGCTCACCGCGAGCGCGACGTGTCCGCCCGGCACACCACCGTGCACCTCGGGATGCCCGACTTCCGAACCAGCGCAGGCCGTCTCACCTCAGACCCGGCCAGCGACTACTGAGGTTTGATGCATGATGTCGCTGGTCGAAGTCTCGAACTGCGAAGACGAGGGTTCGCCGCGCGCGGCATCATGCGAAGATCACCAGTAACGGCTCTCCCGGATGGGTCGTGCGGCGTCTTGGCCTGGCTCCTGAGGGAAGCCCCGCTTCGCGGAGCTGCGCTAGTAGTAGCCCTTCGTGCCGTCGAGTAGCTCCCGGACGATGTCCGCGTGCCCTGCGTGTCGCCCCGTCTCCTCGACGAGGTGAATCAGTATCCAGCGGAGGTTGGCGCTGCCGTCGCGGAAGTCGGGGTGGCGGCCGGCGTCGTCCAGGTCGGCTGCGGCAACGATCTCGTTGCTGCGGGTGCACTGGGCCTCGTACTCCGCGAGGAGCTCTGCGAGGGGGCGACCGTCGGTGTGCCAGTCGGCGTTCTTGCTTGACTCGTCGAATGCGGGGTTCTGCTTCTTGTCACCGCCGAGGAACAGCACTTCCAGCCATATGTGCTCGGTCCAGCGCATGTGGGAGATGAGACCGGCCATCGTCATGTCCGGTGAGGTCGGGATGACCGGGCGGCGCGCGTCCTCGTCGCTCAGCCCTTCGCATTTCCAGCGCAGGATCTGCCGCTGCAGGTCCAGCCAGCCGACGAGCGCGGTGCGTTCGTCGGCTTGGAGCGGGGGGCGTTTCAGTTCCGATGACATGGCGGCGCACGCTACCAGGGCGGTCGGGAGGGGGCACCTGGGTGACGGGCTCGTCCGCGATTTACTGGTGATCTTCGAATGATGCCGCGGGGCGCGCCATCGTCTTCGCACTTCAAGGCGGCCACCCAGCGACATCGCCCAGCAGCACCACAAGGGGCTTCCGCGACACGCCCGACGAGCTGCGGAGCCCAACTTTCCTATAGTCGCGTTCCGTTACGGATCCCGAGGAATCGGCAACTCTTTGTTGTGCTCGGCTAGTTCGGATGAGACCAACTCGGCGCGCTCGGCCTGGTCCTCAACGCCATGGTCATGTTAAACACCGGCCGCCACCCTCGTGCAGTGGTTCGTCTCCGGAGCGATCACCAAGGTTTCGTAGGAGGGCGAAGGCGGTGGAGGCGGTGCGGTGGCAAGGCACCCTTGTCACCGCACCGCCTCGGATGTCCGGGTCTTGTCCGACCCGAATTCCCTACACGGGCTTGGCGGTGTCGTCGATGTAGGTGATGGAGCCGCCACCGCGGTCGCTGGGCGCGGACATGGCGTACCAGCGGTCGTGGAACGGGTGGCCCGCCTTAACCGGACGGCCGACGATCGCGCGCCGCCCGTCCTCCGAGGTGGTGTCGATGCGGTCGATCTCGATAACGCAGCGCACGACGCCCTTGTGGACGACGACGGCGAACTTCTCGCGGTCGGCCTGCTCGCCGAGGGGCCAACAACCGCGGGCAGCCTCGTAGACCTCCTCCGGCGTCATCCCCTCGACCCATCCAGTGTGCTTACGGTCGAGCCCGTCGTTCGCCTTGGCCTGCTGCCAGGACTTGATGTTGATCTGGATCATGTACTGCCCCTCCGGTTGGTACACGGACCGGGTCACGGAACCTCTACGCCTCCCGGCCCTCGGCGAGGATCGGGTGTCGGCGCGAGCATCCATCTCAGACGGACGAACGCCGAGATGCCGACGGTTCCAGCCGGTATATCCGGCACCGATCGTGACCCACCGGCGCTGGCCGGTGTGTCGGTGGACCTGCATTTCCGCGCCCCGCACGACATGCAGGGCGACACCGGTTACTCCTTGGTGAGCAACCATTTTCTCGCCCAGGTCCTCGCGCAGGACCTCGCGGCCCGCGCGATCAGCGGCGCACAGGCCGCGATCCTGATGTACCTGGTCAGCACCCAGGACGAGTCGTTCGCGCCGATGACCCAGCACCGTTCCCGGCCGATCCTCACCCGCCGGACCGGGTTGCGGGTCGGGTGGTCGACGAGCTTGCGCAGGCTCCAGTGCGTGAACGGGCGCCCCAGGGCGACCGGGCGGGTGGTGGCCGTCGCGATGACGAACTCGCGTTCGTCATCACTGATCAGGCGGGGACGGCCTCCCGCCCACCGAGGGTCCAGCGCGGCCAGGCCCTTCTCGTTGAACGCGTGGATCACGTCCCGGACGGTGTCCTCGTGCGCGGCGACCAGCCGCGCGATCGCCGGCACCGGTGTCCCCGACGCCGACGCCATGACGATCAACGCCCGACGCACCCGCACCGACTCGTGACGGCCTCTCCGGACGATCCGCTGCAGTTTCTGCCCCTCTTCATCGGTCAACCGCCGTGCTCTGACCGGCTCTGCCATCTGTGACCTCATCCTCGACACCGACCACCATGCCGTCACAGAGCGAGGCCGGCAGGCCCACCGCCGCGACTGCCGACCAGCGTGTCACCAAACCCGGCGAACGTTCGTGGTCAACGCACTAGTGTGATGCGCCAGAAATCCTGAGGGTTAGTTCTGCTCTGTTTTCTGGCCGGTGGTTCCGACTTTGGTGAGGTAGTCGGCGAGGGAGTTGAG
>NZ_JBIWJT010000060.1:0-26321 GCF_044765325.1 Embleya sp. NPDC127516
GACAAGCAACTCCACTTCCTGGTCCACGACTTGGCGCTCACCTCCGGATGACAGCGACAGGCCAGGCGTCAGGGCTGCCGGCCCGGACCGTCGGAGCTGAACGACAGCTCATGGTGGGGATCTCCTTTCCGCAGCCCGGTGGAGTCGAGGTGCTCGCCGACCATCCCGTCCACACCGAGCACTCCGGGGTGCCCGCCCGGCTCGCCTTGCCCGCCGCAACGCCGCCCCGACTGAGATCGTGCTCCGGGGCACCGTGACCCCTGCCCCCGGAGTACCGGAACGACCTGTTTGCCGTACATGATGTGCCCGGGGCTGCGCCTGTGCCCTGTGGTTCGAGGCCGCCGTTCGCCGTCGACGTGTCTTGCGAGCCGCGCCGGACCTGGCAGCGCGCCGCGTCCGGCTGTGCACCCGCTCCGCGTGCCTGTGGCGGAGGGGTGCGTTGACCTTCGGTGTCGCCGCGTCGTTGCCTGGGGTTGTCGGGTCTATGGGTGGCCGAAGTAGCGGTCCCACCAGGTGGCCGGCCACCGCGCGTCCGTGCGCAGCGGTGCGGGCCTGTCGTAGCGGGTGTGAAGCAGTTCTTCCGATACCACCACGTACCCGGTGTCGGTCAGGGCGCGTTCCACGGTGGCGAGGTCCCCGAGGTCCAGGGCGCCTTCCTCGCGTGCGTCGTCGGTGCCCAGGTACGCGCCGGGGTTCTCCGCCGCCACCATGGCCAGCGAGCCGAAGTTGCTCACGGAGACGACGATCCGCTCGCCACACACCGTCGCCTCGCCCGGGACGACGACACGGGCGTACTCGACGGTGTTGCGGTGGTAGCGCTGCGCCGGGCAGCGGGTCGCGAAGTCGGCCTCCAATCGGGACACCAGCCGGTCGAGCATGGCCGAGATCGCCTGCTCGTCGTACTCTCGCGGCCCCGTCGGATGATCCGCGTCGTCGAGCCGACGCAGGAGCGCGATCACAGCCACATCGTCGTTCATCATGACTCTCATCCTGGCGCTGCGGAGATTCGCCCGGAACAACGCCCGACCCGAGTTGCGCATCCGCCCCGGATCCCACTGCGGGACTCGTATCGACCGGACACGAACTTCCCGGACCGACGCCTCGGTTCACCGGCGCCGGCTCGGTTGAGTGATGGCCGCGACGCACCGTCCGGGATCCGTGCGGAACAGGCGCATTTCCCCGGGCGGGCGCCCGGGCGGGCGAACGGTCTCGGACGGGTGGGCGTCTGCTGGAATGATGTCCCGATGTTGACGAGCCGGATGGAAACGGTGGACTGGGCGGCGATTCCGACCCCGTTCGGCCCGACAGCCCGGCTCGGAGGCGCCGATGGGCATGCCCGGTACGAACTCCTCGACCCCGCGCAGGGGTTGCGGGCGCTCGCCTCGGCCACGAACCTCTCCCAGGCTGCCGAGGCGGCGTCCCATCTGTCCAACAGCACGCTGCCACACAGCCACATGTCCGCCGTGTTCCCGGCCGCGGTGGTGGCCGCGCCATTCCTGCCGGACATCGCCGAGCACGGACGACCCCAGGCCCGTCAGGCGGCGGTGACCCTCCTCCGGGAGATGACGTGCTCCACGCCGATCCCGGGATTCGACCGCGTTCGCACGGCGGCCGGCCACCACGCGCCGCTGTGCTGCGCCGTGGCAGAGGTCGTCCGCGGTCGTCGGGAGGTCTTGGTGGCGCTGGGGAGGTCGGGAGGGGACCTGCTCGGTTCGGCCGCCGCCCATTGGCGGTTCGACGTCTGCGAAGCCGTCGCGGCCGAGGGCGGGACGGTCGCGTTCGGGATCCTGGACGGCGTACTCCCCGCCGAGCCACCGCGAGGGGAACTGCACCTCGCGGGCGTAAGGGTGTCGATCACGTCGGTGGTGGTCGAGTATCCGCCGGTGGAGGAGTGTGGGGATGCGTGCGTGCGCCTTGTGGGCGCACCGATTGGGGAGAGCGTCGACGGTGGCGTCGTCCGTCCGGCGGAGTGCGGCGAACGAGGACGCTGACCCGTCGACCGGAGCGCGAGATAAGGAGATCCGCGCCGCCGTGACGACCGTCGTGACCAGGTCGCCGTTCGCGGGGGCGACAGCCCGTTGCCGCGACGCTGCGATGGGACGAGCCGATTCGGGCGCCCCGGTGGACACGAACCGACCGATGGACCGGCGCGAGGCGAAGTGTGTCCTGCCTCGCGAGTCGAGGGGGCGGTGTCGCTTTGCGTTGTGGGCTTGTGTCGCCGCTTGGGCAGAGGGCGGACGACTGCCGCGATGGCTTCGGGTCGAGAAATGGGCGGAGCCCGGCGCGCGTGGCGTGCCGGGCTCCGGTGGTTGGTGTGGGTTGGGTGGGTTACCAGGTGCCGGGTGGGGCTCGCCATCCTTGGGTGGGTTGGTTGAGGGTGCCGTCGGTGTTGGCGGTGAGGGTGTTGGTGGTGGTGGAGCCGTCGGTCCATTCGTACATGGCGGTGATGTCGGTGCGTCCGTCGCCGTTGTAGTCGCCGGTGACGGCCCATGCGGCGCTGGTTGCCCAGGTGCCGGGTGGTGATTGCCAGGCGAGGGTGGGGTCGGTGAACAGTCCGCCGGTCGTGGTGGGGAACACGCGGTATTGGGTGACGCCGCCGCCGAGGTCGTACATGGCGCCTGCTTCGACGCGGTGGTCGCCGTTGTGGTCGCCGGTGGTGAGTTGGACGCGGTTCCAGTCCCAGGTGCCGGGGGCGCCGCGCCAGGATTGCACGGGTGCGGCGAGTTTTCCGTCGGGTTGGGCGAGGAGGGTGTGGAGGGTGACGCTGGTGTCGGCCCAGCCGTAGAGGGCGGCGATGTCGGTGCGTCCGTCGCCGTTGTAGTCGCCGACGGTGTATTTGGCGGAGGCGGCGTTCCAGGTGCCGGGGGCGGATTGCCAGCCGGGGACGGGGGTGTCGAAGGCGCCGTCGCTGCGGACGACCCAGGTGTGGACGGAGGTGGTGCCGTTGGCGGGGTCGGGGACCTGGGCGTAGACCATGGCGACGTCGTCCTTGCCGTCGCCGTTGTAGTCGCCGGCCATGACCATGGCGCGGTTCCAGTCCCAGTTGCCGGCGGGTGTGACGTAGCCGGGGACGGGGTCGGCGAAGGCGCCGTCGGGGCGTGCCATGAACTTGAACAGCGAGGTGCTGCCGTCGGTCCAGACGTGGAGTGCGGCGATGTCGTCGCGTCCGTCGCCGTCGAAGTCCCCGATCGTGTACTTGACGCGGGTCGTGTCGAAGTATCCGGCGACGCTGACCCATGCCTGGCGGGGGGCGCCGATGGTGCCGTCGGTGTTGCCGGGGGAGACGAAGAACGCGGTGGTGGCCTGGCCGTAGTCGTAGACGGTCAGGACGTCCGCGCGGTGGTCGCCGTCGAAGTCGCCGGAGAATTCGTTGCGTCGTGTGCTCGTGCTGTCGTTGGGGTTGTGGTCGGTGGCGGTTTGTGTGGCGGCGTTCCATCGGATGTAGCCGTTCTGGAACGAGCTGCGTCGGCCGCCTGCGACGTCGAATTCGTCGGAGTGGGGGTAGCCGAGTCGGCCGCTTTCCCAGCCGAGTTGGGACCATCGGGTGCGGATGCCGCCGGTGACGGCCCAGGCTCCGGTGACCGGGCTCCAGTAGATGGAGGCGTTGTTGGCGAAGTGGGTGTATCGCCCGGCGGTGTCGGGGGTGGTGTTCACGCCGGTCGTCGGGGCGCCGGCTTGGCCGTTCGGTCCGCCCATGTCGAGGTACTTGGTCAGGATCGGGCCGCAGACCCGTTGTGTTCCGCCGGCCGTTGCGAAGTCCTGGCAGTGGTCCCAGGAGGTTTCGCCCGTGGCGTTGGTGGGGTTGCCGGGTGATGTGCGCAGGCCGGGGTGGAAGACGCGGTCGCCGTTGGTGCGCAGCACCCACAGGTCGGGGATGTTGTCTGCGGTGACGTCGGGGATCGCGGTGATCTGGGCGACCTGTGTCTGTTGCCATCCGCTCCCGGCGTATTCGATGCGTGTGGAGTTCGAGCCGAGGGAGTTCAGGCGGGTGCCGTTGCCTTCCTTGGTTCCCTTGTGGAGCCACAGCTTGCCGTCGCCGGCCTTGGTGCGGGCGAGCAGGTCGAACGCGCCGTCGCCGGTGATGTCGCCGGCGCCGTGGATGGTGTAGTCCTGCCAGCCGGTGGCGACGGTCTCGATCCTGGCGATGGTGGCGCCGGTGTAGCCGGTGAGCGCGTACAGCGTGCCGCCGGTGTCCACGGCCATGAGGTCGGGGTGTCCGTCGCCGGTGGCGTCGCCCAGGGACAGGAGCTGGGTGAACGTGGACGGGGCGGGCGCGCCGGCGGGCAGGCGCAGTTCCATGCGTGCGCCGGCGTTTATGCCGCCGCGGCCGTTGCCGGGGTAGATCCACAGTTTTCCGTCGGGCATGCGGGCGACGAGGTCCTGGAGGCCGTCGCCGCCCCAGTAGTCGCCGTTGTAGGTGACCAGGGCGCCGGTGAAGTGTCCGGCGGGCACCTTGCCGTCGGTCACGCCGGCGGCGTCGAGGGATTCGTTGAGCCGGCCGCCGGAGAAGGACGGGTACAGGCGGAGGTTGCCGAAGCCGTCGACGGTGGCGAGGTCGGGCTTTTGGTCGCCGGTGAAGTCCATCGGGCCGTCGAGGGCATCGCGCGGCTCGACGAAGAAGGTGTAGGCGGTGGGCGTGGACCGGTTGCCGACCGCGTCGATGGCCTTGACGTAGAGCACGGCCGGCCCGGCGTGCGGGGGGATGATCCTCAGGGTCGCCACGCCGCCGGGGGAGTTGGGTTTGGCCCGGTTGGTGAAGGAGGTGGTGTCGAGGCTGTAGGCGTACTCGACGACGTCGCTGCCGTCACCCGACTTGAAGGTGAAGTCCCCGGTGGTGCCGAAGTCGGCGCCGCCGACCCAGTCGCCGTCCTTGCCGGCGGGGAACTGCGGCGAGGAGATCTCCGGCGCGCTGGGAGCGCTCTGGTCGACGGTGAACTGGCAGTGGATGGAACCGCCGGCCTTGCCGTTGGGGTCCGAGACCGCGCCGGAGGTGTCGTGGGCCTGCATGTTCCACGAGTACGTCGCGCCGTCGACGAACCGCGACGCGGGGATGTCGTGGGTGATCACGCCGCGGGAGTCGGGCCGGAGGAAATCGGCGAACAGGTGGTCGGAGGTGCCCGTGCGCCAGACGTCGAGCCGGATCCGGTCGAGGTTGCCGTCGGGGTCGCTGCCCTGCGCGGTGAGTCGGACGTCGGTGAGGCCGACGCGGGCGAAGGGTGGTGTCGTGGTGCAGGGGCCGCCGGGGGTCAGGGTCGGGTTGGTCGGCTGGTTGGGCGGGCGGTTGTAGACGACGGTCAGGACCGGGTCGTCGCGGAACTTCTTCCACGCGAGGGCGTCGTTCTGATCGCCGGCGCGGATGCCCACGGTGATGTCCGCCCAGCCGGCGGCGGAGGCGCGTTCGGCGGCGTCCTTGGCGTTGAAGCCGATGTAGTCGCCCGGGCAGGAGGCGTTGTAGCCGTGTGCCTCGTTGCGTCTGTCGAGCATGACCACGTCGCCGGGGCGGTTGTTCCAGGTGGTCGCGGAGCTGATCGACCCGGTGAGCCACAGCTCCACGTCTCGTTTCTCGCACGACCAGGAGTGGTGGTTCATGACCCGGAAGGTCGCGCTTTGCACGGCGACGTTGCGCATCCCGTTCTCGTCCCAGTCGAGGCGGAAGAACGACTGGGAGGTGCCGTTGGACTGCGACTCGTGGCCCGAACGGGCGTCGTCGGTACCGCCGTTGAAGTTCGCGCCGTTCCAGAACGAACTGCCGGCGTAGGTCTTGTAGGCGAGTGTCCAGGCCTCGGTCTGGCCGTTGAAGGACGGGTCGATGAAGACCGGGTAGGTCGTCTCCGGCGCGCTCAGCAGGGTTCGATCCGGTGTCAGGCGCAGGGTGTCGGCGTCGAGACGGGCGCCGACGAGGGCGTCGTGGGAGCCCTGTTCGGGCCCGCCCAGGCCGGGCAGGTCCAGGCCTGTGGCCGAGGGCGTCTGAGGGTGCCCGGCGGAGTCCCACATGTAGGGGGTCGGTGCGGCGGCGACCTCGGTGCCGCTCGCGTCCACGGCGCGCACCACACGTGCGTCGTCGATGGTGAATCTCAGGTCGGGGGAGCTGAGTCGCAGCCCCAGTTCGGCGAGCCTGGGATCGGTCGCCGCCTCCCGCGACTTGACGACGACGACCTGGGAGAAGCCGTTGTCGCCGGCGGTCAGCACCAGGTCGGTGTCGGGGAGCACGTCCGGGTACAGCACGCGCGAGTCCCGCACGATCGGCGCCGGCAGCGGGCCCGGCCAGTGCATGGCGAAGCGGCTCGCGCCGACGCTCATCTCCAGCAGCCGCGTGTCCGTGCCGGGTGTCGGCTCGGCGGTCACCGCGGTCGGGCGGGTCGCGTCGCGAGCGGCCCGGTCGTCGGCTGCCGGCGGGCGCGCGGGCGTGCCCGCGAAGCGAAGGCCCACCGAGGTGGCCCTGGTCGTCAGTGATCCGTCGGCGCCGGGAACGAGGGTGGTGTCGACGGGCGTCCACTGGCCGTCTCGCTTCACCCGTACGGGTTTGACCGCCTCGTCGCGGGTGAAGGTGCCGTCGGGATTGGCGTGCGTGGTTCCCGTGGCGGTCAGCGTCTCGGTGACCAACACGGGTTGCCCGGTGGCGGCTGCCTGCTTCTGTGCCCTGGTCTCGGCGATGGTGATCGCCGATTCCACCGGCGGCGGGGCCGCCGCGGGAGCGGACGGCTTCTTTCCTTTGTCCGAGTCGTCGTCGACGAGCACGGCGATACCGCCGGCTCCGACCGCCAGGGCCACGGCGGCCGCGACCCCCACCCGAGCCCGTTTACCGGGCCATGCCAACCGCAGCCGTCTCACGGCCATCCACCCCACCCTTTGAAACCCCCCGGCCGTCATTGCGTGAATAGACGGCCGCTTACCGAAGATCGAAACAAGTAACCCGCACGTGAAAACGCGGGCACAGAAATACCGAGCACAGCATGGCCCCCCAAGGGGCCGCGCGTCACGCACGGAAAGTCGAAGCCGGTCGAGCAGCGGGGTGGACGTGAGGAGTTCGCTGCTCGGCTGGCTTCCGACCGAGGCCCTTCCGATGTGCGTCCACACCGTCGCCCGTCCGTGCCACTCCTGGGGATGAATCATCGGAAAAGTAACGCCCTGGACCCGCCATCGGGTCTTTTTGTTGACTAATGGATGCGTAGGGCATGTGATGCGTCGACCGACCGGTTGGAGGGAAAGGGCCCCGGCTTGCTGTGATTCATGAGCTTTTAAATACAAAGTTTACGGAAAGTAAAGTGATCTAAGTCATCTCGTATTCCGGGGCTGGCTTTCGGGGGGTGCGCGCCGGCAGGATCTGGCTCGTCTTTTGTGGCGCGGGCACCGGGGAATGCCCGCCGGGGTGGGGGTTCTCGTGCTGTTCGTGGATGTGACCGGGCAGCGCCATGCCCGAAACCGCAAAAGGAAATCGCGGGAAATAGGCGGCGGTCTCCGTGCCGTGGCACTGTGCGTGGCCACCGTGATGACCACCACGTTGATCACGGCGCAGGCCTCCGCGGTCGCCGGCGCGCCGCGCGGCGGCGTCGAACTCCCGGAACTGCAGAAGGACAAGCCCGTCCCCGGTGCCGACAGCACCGCGGAGTACCGGCCTCCGGCAGCCCCCGAGCAGGAGTACAAGCTCGACCGCACCACCGCCCCGGACGGCGGGACCGGCGTCATCGTCATCGGTGGCGGAGGCTCGACCGCCCGGACCACCGACGCGACCGAAACCCCGGAGCCCGGCCTGAAGCGGGTCGGCGGACTCCCGATCCTGATCGGCCCCGCCACCACCGAAAGCCGCACCGCCGCGCGCACCGCCTCCTCGCCGTCGACGACCTCCACCCCGTCGGGCAGTTGGACCGTCACCGTCTCCGATCGCGCCGCCACCGAGGCCGCCGGCATCGACGGCGTCCTGATGAAACTCGAACCCAGCCCCGACGCCACCGCGGTCCAACTCGCCGTCGACTACGCGGCGTTCGAGAAGCTCTACGGCGCGGGCTGGGGTTCCCGACTGCGCCTGGTGCAATTCCCCGAGTGCTTCCTGACCACCCCCGAAGCAGCCGGCTGCGCCGAACCGATAGACCTGGCATCGACCAACGACGCCAAGGCCGACCGCGTCAGCACCCTCGTCGACCCCACCACGACGCCGCCCGCCGGCGAGGGGGGAGCGCTCCGCGCGGCGACGGCCGGCGGCGGCGCCATGGTGTTGGCCGCGACCGGTGGCGGAGAGGGCAACGCCGGCGACTACAAGGCCACCGACCTCAAGCCCTCCGGCACCTGGACCGCGGGCGGCTCCTCCGGGAACTTTTCCTGGGAATACCCCCTCGGTGTTCCCCCCGTGGCTTCCGATCTCGCCCCCAAGCTGTCGGTGGGCTACTCCTCCCAGTCGGTGGACGGGCGCACCTCGACCAGCAACAACCAGGCCTCGTGGCTCGGCGAGGGCTGGGACTACCATCCCGGTTTCATCGAACGCGCCTACCAGGGCTGCAAGGCCGACGACGCGGCCGGCCACAACAACCCCACGAACACCGGGGACCTGTGCTGGCGCACCGACAACGCGGTGATGTCGCTGGGCGGTTCGACGACACCGTTGATCAAGGACGACGCGACGGGCAAATGGAAGCCCGGCGCCGACGACGGCACCCGCATCGAGCAGAAGCTCGACGCCGCGGGCAACGGCGACGACAACGGCGAGAACTGGGTCGTCACCACCCCGGACGGCACCCGCTACCACTTCGGCCTGAACAAGCTTCCGGGCTGGACGACGGGCAAACCCACCACCGACTCCGTCCTCACCGTCCCCGTGTTCGGGAACCACCCGAACGAGCCCTGCCACCAGACGGCCTTCGCGAACTCCTCGTGCGTCCAGGGCTGGCGCTGGAACCTGGACTACGTCGAGGACACCCACGGCAACGCCATGGCCCTCTACTGGCAGAAGGAGACCAACCACTACGCCAGGAACGGCGTCTTCGCCACCCCCGTCGCCTACGACCGCGCCGCCTACCCGCTGCGCATCGACTACGGGCTGCGCAAGGACAACGTCTTCGGTGTCGCCCCCGCGCGCGTCACCTTCACCACCGCCGAACGCTGCATCGTCACCGCCACGTTCAACTGCGCGGAAGAGAAGTTCACCAAGAAGGGCCAGGACGCCAAGCAGTGGCCGGACACCCCGGCCGACACGTACTGCGCGTCCACCGGCAAGTGCTACGTGGGCTCGCCGACGTTCTGGTCGCGCAAGCGCCTGACCATGATCTCCACACAGGTGAGCACCGCGCCGGGCGTCAACGAGTACCGCATGGTCGACTCGTGGGAGTTCAAGCAGGGTTTCCAGGACACCCGCTACGACACCAACCCGCCCCTGTGGCTGGAGTCCATCACCCGGACCGGACGCAACGCCGACGGCGGCACCCTGACCATGCCGCCCGTCTCCTTCTACGCCAACGCCGACCCGATGCCCAACCGGGTCTCCGCGCCCACGGACGACCGCCCCGGGTTCGAGCGACTGCGCGTCGCCGCGATCCACACCGAGACCGGCGGCGGCGTCCGGGTCCACTACTCCGCGCCCTGTGACCCGGCCGCACCCAAACCGACCCCGGCGACCAACGGCTCCCGCTGCTACCCGGTGATGTGGCAACCCGGTGACGAGGCCGACCCCAAGGTCCCCGAGTGGTTCAACAAGTACGTCGTCACCCGGGTCGACGAAGAGGACTTCGTCGGCGGCGGGCCGACCAAGAGCACCCGCTACGAATACGTCGACGGCGCCGCCTGGGCCAAGGACGACAGCGAGTTCAGCAAACCGAGCCAGCTCACCTGGAGCCAATGGCGCGGCTACGGACGGGTGATCGTCCGCACCGGTACCACCGACACCGCCAACGGCACGGTCGCAGGCAAGACCGAGACCCGCTTCTTCCGCGGCATGCACGGCGACCCGATCCCGGGCGGGAACCGCGTCGTCCAGGTCAAGGACTCCACCGGGGCGGTCGTCGGCGACGACCTGTTGCCCTACCAGGGCATGCCGGCCGAGACCATCACCTACACCGACGACGGACAACAGCTCGCGGAACGGGAACTCACCACCCCCTGGCACCGGGTGACCTCCACCCACGCGCGCACCGGACTGCCGACCCTGCACGGATACCAGGTCGGCGAGGCCGGAAAAACCACCATCCAACACCTCGACGGCGGCCGCACCCGAACCGCCAGGTCCACCGTCACGTTCGACCCCGTCCACGGACTTCCGGAACGATCCGACGACAGCGGCGACCTCGCCGTCCAGGGCGACGAACAATGCGTCGTCAACACCTACACGCACAACATCGCCGCGAACATCCTCGGCGCGATCGTCCGAACCCGCACCACCTCCGGATCGTGCGCGGACGCGGACACCGCCGGCCCCGACCGCGTCGTCAACGACGTCAAGACCGCCTACGACGACCTGCCGCTGGGACAACCCCCCACCAAGGGAAATCCCACCGACGGATACCAGGTACGCGCCGACGGCATCAACTTCGACCACGCGTCGCACATCACCTTCGACGAAGCTGGCCGAGGCCTGATCACCACCAACACCAACGGCAAGACCACCAAGGTCAGCTACACCCCACAGACCGGCGGCGCCGCCGCCCGCGTCGACACGATCGACCCCCTGGGCAACACCCTCGTCACCACCAACGACATCGGACGCGGCCAACCACTGACCGTCCAGGACGTCGCCGGCGACGTGCACCGCACCGAATACGACCCGCTCGGCCGACTCATCCGCGTCTGGCAGCCCGGCCGCGTCGCCGCCGGCCTCAGCCCCGGCGTCGAGTACGAATACAAGACCACCGGGACCAAGCCCAGCGTCGTCACCACCCGCACCATCAAGGACGACGGCACCTACAGCGTCGCCAAAACCCTGTACGACGGCCTACTCCGACCCAGGCAGACCCAGACGCAAGCCGGCGCAAACGCCGGCCGGCTCGTCACCGACACCCTGTACAACACCTCGGGGTCGGTACGCCGCGCGAACGGCACCTACCTGGCCACCGGCGCCCCCGCGGACACCCTGTACGTGCCGCAGAGCGACACCGAGATCCCCAAATGGCAGACCAACGTCTACGACGGACTCGGCCGCCCCCTGCGCAAGGACACCTGGAACCCGCCGACCGCCGGCGCCCCCACACACCAGCCGACCTTCAGCGAGAGCACGCAATACGGCGGCGACCACACCGTCAGCATCCCGCCCCCGGGCGGCACCGCCCAACGGGTCTGGACCGACATGCTCGGCCGCGCCGTCCGCCTTGACCAGTTCACCAACGCCGAGCGCACCCAGTTCACCCAGACCGCCTACACCTACGACCTGCGCGGCAACCGCAAGAGCGTGGTCGACCCGGGCGGAAACACCTGGGCCTACACCTACGACGCCCGCGGCCAGATGACCCGCAGCGACGACCCCGACAAGGGCACCACCACCTACGCGTACGACAACCTCGGCCGGCAGACCTCCTCCACCGACGCCCGCGGAGTCACCCTCACCAGCGTCTACGACGACGTCGCCCGCAAGACCGCCGTCCACCAGGGCGACATCACCGGACCCAAGATCTCCGAGTGGGTCTACGACACCGTCAAAAAGGGCCAGCCGACCTCCGCGACGCGCTACGACAACGGACACGCCTACACCACCCGCACCACCGGCTACGACACCGACAACCGCCCCACCGGCAAAATAGTGACGATCCCCACCAACGAGGGAAAGCTCGCCGGCAACTACGAATACCGCTACACCTACACCCCCACCGGCGCGATCGCCGAGACCGCGCTGCCCGGCGCCGCCGAACTGGCCCCCGAGCAACTGGTCGTGCGTTACAACGCCGACGGCCTGCCGATCAGCACCAGCGGCCACACCTGGTACGTCAGCGACGCCACCTACAGCCCCTACGGCGAAGTACTGCGCACCGCGGCCAGTTCCGCACCCACCCGGATATGGACCACCAACTACTACGACCCCAACACCGGCCGCGTGGTCCGCTCGGTCAACGACAAGGAAACCGGCCCCGACAACCGGGTCACCGACACCCGCTACCGCTTCGACCCCATCGGCAACGTCACCGCCGTCACCGCCGGCACCGGCTCGGGCCCCACCACCCAATGGGACACCCAGTGCTTCACCTACGACGCGCTGCGCCAGATGACCGAGGCCTGGACCTCACGAACGCAGGAAACCTGCGCACCCGCGCCCGCCAAGACCGAGATCGGCGGACCCGACCCCTACTGGCACTCGTTCACCTTCGACGCCGTCGGCAACCGACTGACCGAGACCCAGCACGACGCCGGCGGTGACGACACCAAGAACGTCACCCGCACCTACGCCCACCACCCCACACCCACCGGCCCCGGCCACCGACTCGCCTCGGTCACCTCCACCGGCGCCGGCGGCTCCACCCTCAACACCTACGGCTACGACGCGGCCGGCAACACCACCGCCCGCCAAGAGGACGGCGACACCCAGACCCTGACCTGGGGCCCGGACAACCGACTGGCCAAGGTGGAAGACCCCACCCGCGGCACCAGCGAATACATCTACGACGCCGACGGCAACCGCCTCATCGGCCGCACCCCCCAGGGCAAGACCCTCTACCTCGGCGAAACCGAAATCACCGTCAAACCGGACGGATCCCTCACCGCCGACCGCTACTACGGCCAAGCCGGCGCCCCGACCGTGATCCGCACCGCCGGCGTCGGCAAGACCCTCAACCTCCTGCTCCCCGACCACCACGGCACCGCCACCACCGCCGTCAGCCTGGCACCCGGCATGCCCGTACAACGCCGCAAGCTCAAGCCCTTCGGCGAAGACCGCGGCACCGCCCCCTCGATGTGGCCCGGCAGCCGAGGATTCGTCGGCGGCACCAACGACACCAGCACCGGCCTCACCCACCTCGGCGCCCGCGAATACGACAAGACACTCGGCCGCTTCATCTCCGTCGACCCCGTCCTCGACCTCGCCGACCCGCTCCAGATGAACGGCTACGTCTACGGCCACAACAACCCCGTCACCGCAGCCGACCCCTCCGGCGAATTCGACTTCTTCGCACTGCTCAGCCTGCTCGTCCGCTGGGCGATCGGCCTGGCCCAACAGGCCGCCAAGCTGATCAACGTCAGCTCCCAAAAGGCCGTCCTAGTCCACCACCCGCGCACCCCCCAACGCCGCACCCCACCCAAGGTCCGGAGTGGCGGCGCCGGTGGCGTAACCGGCAAGTCCGGCCGCCACGCCACCGGCATCGGGTTCGACGGGGACATGTGGAACCCCATCGACATCGCCAGCGATGTCGGCGATTGGATCGGAAAGAAGGGAAAGAGCACCTGGAAATTCCTCGACGAGGCCCTCAACCCGCTGCCGGCCATCATCGCGTGCTCCGAAGACCCCAAATGGTCATGGGACTGCGGCGATACCGCCCTGACGGCCATCGGCGGCATCGCCAAAGTCCTCTCGTCGGTCCGCAAAGCCGCCAAGGCCGGTGAAAGGGCGAAGGAAGGCTCCCGGGTCGACGTACCGGAAAACATGCCTGACGCGCCGACGCCACCGTCCTGCGTGCCCGGCCAGAGCTTCGTGCCCGGCACCAAGGTCCTCATGGCCGACGGCACCCACAAACCGATCGAAGAAATCGAACTCGGCGACACCGTCCTCGCCACTGACCCCGAAACCGGCGAGACCACAGCCAAGACCGTCACGGCACTGATCACGAGCGAAAACCTCAAGGACCTCACCGAGATCCAGGTCGACAGTGACCAGACAGACGTCCTGGACGCCTCGATTACGGCCACGGGTCACCATCCCTTCTGGGAAGCGACCGCGGCAGAATGGTCCCGGATTGATGAACTTTCCCCCGGCGATCACCTGTCGACCCCAGAAGGCGACACACTGCGGGTCTCCACGACACGCTCCTGGCAACAGATCCAGCGAGTGCACAACCTCACCGTCGGCGACCTGCACACGTACTATGTACTGGCGGGGCAGACGCCGGTCCTGGTTCATAACTCGGGCCCGGGGTGCGGATCCATTTGGATCGATGCGAACAGGGTGCCCCATCATTTCAAACATGCTGCCGATTTCGGAATCACAGCGAAGGAGAGCAGAGACAGCAAGGTGGCATTTACGAAGGCCCTGGAAGGCTTCGTTAAGGATCCAGGGAACGTTCAGATCGGGGGAACGTATCGGGGGACGCCTGCCCGGCATTACGTGGACCTCAACTCCGGGCGTCACGTCTCGGTGGATATTGAGACAGGCGAGATGCTTGGAGCTTGGAAAACGGATGTGACTTCAGACCAGTTCTGGTACCTGACTCAGCGAGGGGTGCTGTAGGTGGCGTCATTGGAGCCTTTCTTGGTCCTCGCGAGGGCTGTAGCCGAAAAGCGAATAACTCCTGCAGAGTTCTCCCTCGTCTGCCTCCCTCTGTACAAAGGGTTTGGTGATCCGTACCCAACAGCCGAGCAGTATCAAGCGGCGACAGATCTCTTCTATGTCGCAAACGACTACGATTCAGCTGGCATTGCTATGCCGGGCCTGCTGGATGATGGCCAGGTTCGGCTGAAGGCAGCTGATATCGCGCGGCGGATGCAGGTGCTCCTCCAGTAGTGAGCCTGGGTGTGCTTGCGGGTATGAGTGCGAAGTCGTCTCCACCGCCGGTGTCTTCGGTCCCGGACGGCCGCCGTCCGCCGTTGCCGCGCAAGCGCCGTCAGCCGCGTCCGTGTCTCAGGACCGGGCCTTGACACGCCGGTTGGTGGTGGGCCGTCTTCTCGCGCTGGACGAGGCCGGGACGGTGGAGACGGTGCACGTGCGGATCGCTGCGGCCAGGGTCTCGCCCCGTACGGTGTGGCGTTGTGTGATTCCGGGGGTGGTTGTTGGTGTGTGGGCGGTGGTGTGGGCTGGGGTGTTGCTGGTTGGTTGAGAACGTTTCGTGGCTGTCTGGGTGAGGGCTGTGGGGTCCTTGGCCTGGGGGTGTGGTGGTTTCGTTGAGAACACTCGGGTGTGTTGCACATAGCCTGTGCGTCTAAAGGCCCGGATCGTGTTTGTGCTGGTCACGGCGTTTTGGCGTGGGTCGCAGGGCGGTCTACCGTCCGGACGTGCGTGATCGCGGCTGGTGCCGGGTTTCGGCGAGATGGTCCAAGCGGATCCGGTCGAGGCTGGTTTTTGGTGATGCGTTCGGTGCCGTCCACGATCGCGGTGATCGCGGCTTGGCGGATGAGGCGGGAGGGGGCTGCCGATCCGGCCGGCGGTGCGTTGGTGGAGATAGGGCGCGAGGCGGGGGAGTGTCCCCGCGCGGTGTGCGTGCAGGTCGAGGGCGGCTTCCACGCCGGCGATCAATTCTTTGAACGGTTCGCGTGTGCCGAGCCGGGCGGGGAAGGCCCCGCACTCGACCAACGAGGCGCGTCCGTCGAGTTGCGCTCCGCGTACCCCACCGAACAACGGGGTGACGGTCACGTCGATGCCCGCGTACACGAACGTCGCCCCGATGCGCTCGGTCAGATCCTTCAAAAAATCGACGGCTTCCGCGCCCGTCGTGGTGCGTGGATTGAGGCGGTGGATCTCGTCGATGAGGACCAGGCGGACCCCTGCCCGGTTGTAGGTGTGGCAGACGGCTTCGGTGATCTGTGCCTGCGTCATCCGGGCCGTGAAGGGGATGCCGAGGTAGCGGGCGAACTCGGTGGCGAGGGCCTTGGCGGTCGCGCCGGGCGGTGCGAGGACGTACGCCACCGGCACCCGGCCCTGCGTACTTCCGCCCCGTCGGGCGGCCTCCGCGAGGTGGCAGGCGCGTCCGACGTGGAGCAGGGCGGTGGTCTTCCCGGCCGCGGCGGGGCCGGTGACGATCAACGCCGGTCGGGCGGTGGTCCGTTGCCGGCGTCCCCGGGCCCGGGAGCATCGGGGTGCGTATGTTCGCCGCGAGGGTGTCGATGGTCGGGGTGCGGACGGTCACGAACGCGGAGTGATAGGCCAGGCGTTCCTCCCGACTGCGTGGCGGTGCATCGGGCTCGGGTGGCGCGGGTGGTGCCGCGGCGACGAAGTCCTGCCAACCCTGCCAGGTGGTGACCGGCAGGGACTGTTCCGTCGCGTCCACACCCTCGCGACTCGGGCCGTCGCCCGACTGCTCACCGGGGCTCACCATTTCAGGGCTCCTCGTGTGCGTCGTAGAGCCCGTACCCCGTGTACGGCGGGGCGGGGGAGTCGGGGTCGTCTTCGTCGGCGTCCGGGCTTGGGAGCGGTGACTCGTCGAGGCCGTCGTCGAGTTCGTCGAGGCTGTCCTCGCCTGTCCCCGGGACGGTGTTGCCGGGGTCCTGCTCCCGCCGTTCGTGCACGGAACGTGCCCGCGGGGGAATCCGGGTGGGTCTGCCGCAGGTGAGGAGGTGTTGCTCGGTACGGGTGGCGCGTCCGGTGCGGGCGCGGCGCATGAGTCGGTCGAGGGCTTCCGCGAGGTTCGCCTCGTGGATGTCGGCGTCGGTGTGGTGCATGACGGTGGCGCGCAGGTGTTGCCAGGTGCGGTCGTCGAACGGGTGGCGGCGTGATCGCGTGCGTCCAGGGATCTGCGTCAACTCACCGTCGAGCAGGCGGATCCGCACTTGGTGGTCGTCGTCGTGGGGGTTGTGGTGCACCTCCCACTTCCCGGCGGCGATGGGGGAGGGACGGCCCTGGTAGAGGCCCATCGGGTCACAGTCGTGGATGCGGTGAAGGAGGCGAATCCCGCGTTCGGTGAGGGCTGGCCGCCCGAACTCGTCCAGCAGGGCGTCGCCACTCACCGTGACCTTGCCGCCGCGCAGCCTCTGCGGCGCGTCCGGGACCCGGCCACGTTCGAGAAGCCATCAACCCATGGTCCGGAGGGGACGGGCCCGAGTGGTTTACGGCGAGGGGGATCGGTGCTCGTGGATCACGCCATCTCTGTCGAGCAGTCGGCGGACACGGTCGAGGTCACGGGTAGGGGAGGCGAGGATGAGGAGTTCACGCGCTCGTGAGCCGGCCACGTAGAGTACTCGTCTGGCTTCGCTGTCGAAGTGTCCTTCCCAGTCGTCGAGGACGGTGCGGCCGGTCCGAGCGTCGGGTTTGGCTCGTTGCGGCAGGACCAGGGCAACTCCTCGAAATTCCATGCCCTTGACGCGATGAACGGTGGAGCATCCCAGGGCGGACCGATTCTCGGTAGCCGTGACCTTGGCCCAGTCCTCGATGGTGGGTGCCTTGAACATCCGGGTGGTGTTGGTCGGGACGGTTGCGCCGTTCCAGTCTGCGTCGGCCAGGTGGGCGCGGACCGCCGCGGCGAAGGGCTGCGCGTCACTGTCCGCAGCGTCATGGGTGGTGGCCAGGCGGATGGCGAAGTCGCGCAGCCATCGCGGATCGATGCCGTTGTCCCGGCACACGGTGTCCAGGCTCCGGTTTCCGAAGTCCGTTCCTGCCAGGGCTTCCACGATGGCGATCTCCACCGAGGTGATCGCCGCGAGCCGGGTGCGCGCGTCGAACTCCGCCGATCGGAGTTTGAAGCCTGCGTCCGCAATGGCCAGGATCCGGTTCGCCTTCGACGTGAGGGAACCCGGGTCGACTTGGCCGACGGCTTTCATGGCGTCGCTTTCCCGGTGCGCCAGCACCATCAATTCCTCGGTGCCGAGGTGGTGTTCCTTCCCCAACTCCAGTACCGCGGAGGCGATGTCGCCAGGACGGGAATAGCCGACGAGGCAGACCGGGGTTTCGACGTGCGACAGGGGGCCAGCGGATGTTTCGATCATCGGCCCCGAGCGCAGGGCGTTGTTGAAGCTGCACACGGCCGGGGAACTGCGGAAGTTGTCGCTCATCTCCACGAACTCGGACAACCGACGCCCGTGCGCGAGTACCTCTCCCGGGAGCGCTCGTCGAAACTCGTAGATGGACTGGTCCGGGTCGCCGACCATGACCACGGTGGCGCCGCAGTCCTGCAGGAACCGCAAGACGGCGAGCTCCTCCTCCCCGCAATCCTGGGCTTCGTCGACGATGATCTCGACGAACCGGGCACCGACCGTTTCACGCAGAATGCCACGACTTCTCGGGTGGGTGAGGAAGCGGGACGTCAGAACGCGCGCCGCCTCGCAGCTGACCGTCCCGGCGGCGAGAAGACCGCAATAGACCTTCGAGGCGCGTTGCTCGACCTCTTGGCTGCGGGCGGAGAGAACCTCCCGGAAACTCCCCAGGCGCTGTGGGACGCGGTCAAGACACAGGGATGCCTCTCCGTGATGCCCGAAGTCGAACCAAGCGAGCCGGACATCCGGTGACCGACCGGCATCGCGCAACCGGAAGCTCGCACCCCTGACATCGGCCCAGGACTGCACATATCGCGGGGCGACACGGAAGACGTGAGGGAACAGCGGGGTGACGATGAACCTGTGCAGGAACCCATCGAACGTACCGACGAAATGCGGGGCACGGATGGCATCGTCGCGACCGACGCAGCGCCTCCTGACCTCTTCGATTGCGGTGTTGGTGAACGACACGAGAGCGACGCCCCGACGCGATTCCTCGCGGGTGCGGACGAGAAATCGAGCAACGATCGCCCTCGTCTTCCCCGCACCCGGACACGCCACGGCGAACGTCCCCACCGTGGACGTGGCCAGACGCCGCTGCGCATCAGTTGCGGACTGGTCGGACATTCTCGGCCTCCGGGTTCTTGCCGAGAACGGCGAGGATGGCCGCGCGCAGATAATCGGGGGCTGTGAACTGACGTCCTTCCTGGATGGCGGTTGCGATGTCGTGGGCGAACTCGCCTTTGCTGATGAACTTTTTGCTTTTGCACAACTTGCGATAGAACGCGGTGGCAGGGGATGGGTCCGCCATGATCGTCGTCCAGTGTCTCTTCGAGCGTGTGTGTTGTCTCAGGTAGGCCTCGCGAAGGATCTCCGCGTTCCCGATCGGCGTCAGGAGATCGGCTTCCAAGGTATGAGGTGCCTCGGCCACATACAGCAGACCACGCGCGCCGAGAGAGTCCGCGTGGGCCAGAAGGCGCGCCCGGCGGTTGACGATCTCTGATTTGTCGGACTCGTCGTCCCGCGGTTCCTCGTCTGTGTGTGCGGGGTCCTCGAGCCCCGATGTATCGACGACGGCCTCGTGGGGTTCGTCGTCGCGATTTCGCTCCTCGTCGGCGGGGTCGGGATCGACGTCGGGATCGGCGTCGGTGATGACGACCAGGTGGTCGACGAGGCGACAGCCGTCGATCTGTGACAGGAGCAAGGTGATGTAGGGAGCGAAGTCCACGCTGCCGACATTGACGATGGTCACGCCGTGGAACGCGCGTCGCAGCCGTGCGACCTCCTCGGAATTGCCGTTCAGGACGCAGTGTCGGGCGATCACCGGCAGGAGCACCGCCTCCGCCACTCCCTCGACCAACAGGACGCGACGCGCGAACAGGAGTCCTGCACGGGTGGCATCGAGGTACTGGTCGATCTTGCGACGTTCGGAGTCGGACAACCGAGCGTTCTTCAGCGCCATCGTCCGCGTCCTGCGGACGGTCATCGTCTTCTCAAGACCGTCGTTGTCTCGGACCACCCGGGCGTCGGTCGTCGTTCGCACGGCTACGATCTTCTCGATGCCGACACTGCTCGCCAGGTTCGCGGAGTGGGTCGTCGCGACGACCTGGATGCGCCCCGCCGGCTCCCGAGCATCGTCCCTCGTGGACAGACGGGCTTGTTCCTGAAGGTAGTCGAGCAGGACCGCCTGCAACTGAGGGTGCAGGTGAGCCTCGGGCTCCTCGACAAGAAAAAGCGTTAGTTCCGCGTCCTTGGCGTTGCGCAACTCCAGGATGACGGTGGCGATGAAGAGCAGGTTCGCATATCCAAGGCCGGACTCGGAAAGGTCGGCCGGTTCGACTCCGTGCTCGGCCATCTTGACACGCAGGCCGCGGGTCAGTCGCGCCAGTTCGTAGTCGTGGAACGTCACACTGACTTGCTGGCCACGCACAGGCCGCGTGAGGCGGTCCAGGTGGCCCTGAATGGCCCTCTTGGTCTTGACGAGCGCCTCGTCCTGCTCAAGTGCGTCGAACGCCTTGTTGGCCTGGTCCAGGAACGACGCCCGTTCGTCGGCGTCGGTGAGCTGCTGAATGACGCGTAACAGACGATTGTTGTCAGCAGAATCGAGTTCCCGACGTGCATCGCGCAGCGGAGCGAGATAGACGTGCGCGATACGATCACGCTTCTCCGGTTCGGCATCCGCACCACCCACCGGACCCGCCGTATAGGACGGCCGCACCCGTCTTCCGCCCCTTTCCGGTGGATAGACGGTGCCGTAGACAACTTGGCGGGTCATCACGTCCGAGGCCGTTGAGTATTGGGCCCGCTGGATCGCGGTCAGACCGTCGAAGGACGCCACGAACTCCACGTCTGCGGTCTCCCCGCCGTGGGATCGATCGCTCTCCTCGAACCATCTGCCATTGCGCGGATTCAACGCCTGCGTGCACAGTCGGATCGCTTCGATGAGATTCGACTTGCCCGAGTTGTTCTCGCCGACCAACAGCGTGATGTCCGGCTGAAGTTCGAGGACGGTGTCGGAACACGATCTGAAGTTGGTGATCTTCAGGTTCCGGAGGTACATGCCCGAACCAGGTGCGTGCTCTGACAACCAGTCGCTCCTGGGATTGATTGGAACAAAGAGCCGAAACCGTGCGCCACAGTCGGAGACGAGACCGCACGAGGCAAGGGACGAACACCGTCTCATCCGACAGGCCGACCAGGCCGAAGTACCGGCCAGTAAGTGATCGCGATTACAGAACCACCTGCGACATCTGTTCGAGTTTCATCGCCATGGGCGATCACGGCCTGAGGCGGGTGAGGCACCGCCCCGTACCAGCTTGTGAGTGTGCGGTGTGGTGTCAGCGGGGTGGGCGTCAGCGGTGCCGGTTTCGGTTTCCCCTTGTTGAGCTGGGCTTTGTCCGGCTGAACGCGGGATTCTTGGCTGTCACGGGGTGACCAAACTGCTGTCGTGGTCCGCCCAAGGTCGTTAGCACATGCATGTCCCGGCTGACGTGGGGATGCACATTCCTGTGTCGCTCGGCTCGAGGGCGGGGTGTGCTGGCGGTATGAGTGCGAAGTCGTCTCCGCCGCCGGTGTCTTCGGCCCCGGGCAGGTCCCGCACGCCGCTCGCCCCCGCCGCCGCACAAGCGTCGTCACCCGCGTCCGTGTCCCGGGACCGGGCCTTGACACGCCGGTTGGTGACATCCCGTCTTCTCGTCCTGGACGAGGCCGGGACGTTGGAGACGGTCCACGCCCGGATCGCCGCCGCCACGGCAGGGGTATCGCTGCGCACCGTCTGGCGTTGGCTGGCCGCGGCCCGACAACCCGAGCCTCCCGAACCCGCCTCGGGTCGTGTCGCTTTCACGCTCACCGACCAACTGTGGTCCCGCTTGTCGGACCTGGGCGGGAACGTGAAAGCGCTGCACGCATGGATGCACACCCAACCCCAGGAGGCTCTGCCCGGCCGAGAGGCCGGGTGGGTGCCCTCGTTGACGACCGTGCACGACGCGGTACGCCGAGAACTGCGTGCCGGCCGTGTCCTGGAGGTCTCCCGGCCCGCTCACGCCCGCCGCGACCCGGAACGCTACGACCGCGCGTTGGCCGAGCTCGCCCTGCCGGACACCGTCGACGACACCGGCCGGCCCGTGCCCACACCCCAACCCCGACTCGTCGTACCCGCCACGCCCCGGGACGGCGCCCCGACACCACCCTCGCCGTTCGCCGGCGGCGCGCGCCTGTACACGCCCGGCGCACACATCGTGTCGACGCGCCAACTCGGCGAGGTCACCGAAGCCCTCGTCCACACCGCCGCCGCCCACGGGATCATGTGCGTGTACGGCGACCCCGGCCACGGCAAGACGATCGCGCTCCACCAGGCCCTGCACCTGCTCCCGCGCCGCGTCCCGGTACACCGCGCCCTGGTCGCGGTGAAACCGGCCCTGCCCCAACTGCGGGCCGCGCTGCTCACGGCGTTCGGCCTGCCGGCCACCTCCCTGACGAACCGCACCGACGCGGCCGACCGCGCGCTCCTGGACGCCCTCACATCCCCGGGCGTGCTCGTGATCGACGACGTCCAACGCATCGCCGCCCCCGAACTGGACTACCTCCGCCTCCTGGTCGACGCACCCACCACCCGGACGTCGTTGGTGCTGTGCGGCGCCGGCGCCGAGCGCACCCTCGTCCGAGCCCCCGCCCTGGCCTCACGGGTACTGACCTGGCAGCAGGTGCCCCGCCTGACTCCGCCCCATGTCCCCACTGTGCTACGCCTGTTCCACCCCCTGTGGGATGCCGAGACCGACGAGGACCTGCTCCACACCGACCAGGCGCATGCGCGGGGGAACTTCCGCACCTGGGCGAAGATCACCTCCCACGCCTACGCCGCCCGCAGCCGGGACCCGGACACCGCGGTGGATCACGCGTTGCTGACCTGGGCCTGCTCCCGCCTCGGCCCCAACCCCTGACCCGTGCCGATCCACCGCTCCCACGGCAGGAACAAAGGGACTCCGATGACGACCACCCCCCACGACGACAGCACCCGGGAGTCTTCGACACCCCCGGCCCAGCCCGCCCTCGACACCGTCTCGTCGACCGCCCTGCGCGCCCCGGCCGTCCGCCGCCTCCTCGCGCTGCGCGCCGAACACCGCCTCACCCGCGCGCACGTCCACACCACCGCGCAGTGCCTGAACGTCTCCGACCGCACGGTATGGCGCTGGCTGGCCGACGCCACCACGACACCCGTCACCGCCGCCTCCCCGGGCGCCCGCCGCGGCGACCGCTTCGAGATCACCCCGGACATTCGGGTGCTGCTGGCCTATTGGCGCGGCAACGCCTCCGCAGTCCACCGTGAGCTTGTCGCCCGTGCCCGTGCGACCACCAGGTCGGGCACGCCGGTCGGCGACCCCGCCTCACCACCGTCCCGCCCGGGCGGCGTACCGCTCCCGGGCGGCGCACCGCCCGCCGCCGTGCCGGTGCTGGATCCGCTGCCCTCCTTGTCGACGTTCCTGCGCGCACTCCGCCGGGACCTGACCGCGGGGGAGCGGGCCGGCCACCGCAAGGGCCCCGAAGCTGCCCGCGCGCTGGACGTGTTCGCCAAGCGCCCCCGGACCTGGCGCAACCACACCTGGGAGGCTGACCACGTCCAAGCCCCGCTGCGTGTGACCGCCGACGGCGACCTCGTCCACCCGTACGTCACGTGGTTCATCGACTGCGCGACCAAGGCGATCACCGGCGTCGCCGTCACCCCCGGCTACCCCACACGCGCCTCGGTCCTGGCCGCATTGCGTTCCGCGATCGTGCGCACCGACCCCTACGGGCCCTTCGGCGGCCTGCCCGAGCACGTCCGCTTCGACCGCGGCAGGGACTTCCTCTCCCGCACCGTGACCACCGCGCTCACCGCGCTGGACGCGAACATCACCGTGCTCCCGCCCTACAGCCCGCACCTGAAGGGCGGCATCGAGAACCTCAACCGCTGCGTGGAGCGGATGCTGTTCGCCGCCCTGCCCGGCCACACCCCCAAACAGCCCCGCCGACGGTCCGGCGGCGCACCCGCGGGCCCGGTGATGTCCTTCCGTGACTTCACCGCCGAACTCCTGGCCTGGGCGCACTGGTGGAACACCGAGCACCACCCGGCCGGCCCCCAGGGCCGCACCCCGCTCGAGGCATGGCAGGCCGACCCGACCCCGCTCAACGACATCCCGGCCGCGGACGTGTGGTCCTTCACCCTCGAGGACGACTCCCGCCCCCGCGTCATCACCAGCCACGGCGTGGGCTTTCGCAACCGCGACTACATCGCCGACTGGATGACCGGGCAGGCCGGCCACGAGGTCACGGTGCGCTTCATGCCGCACCACGTCCACGAGATCGAGGTCTGCACCCGAGACGGCCGACGCCTGGGTACCGCGTACCTGGCCGACCAGGCCACCGACGAACAACGCGCCGCGCTGCGCCGTGCCCGAGCGGCCCGTGCCCGCCGCCTGCGTGCCGAGGCCAGAGCCGCCGAGCAACTGCGCCACACCCGGTTCGCCCCCACGTCCACCCCCGCCGACGCACAGCGCCTGGACGCGATCACCGCGCCCGAGGCCGCCCGGGAACTGGCACGGCACCGCGAGGGCGACCTCGGCAAGCTCGCGCTGCCCGACCTGATCCCGCCCGCCCCACCCCCGCCCGACTGGGCCACCCCCGACGTCCTGAGGACGGCCACCAGGCCCGTCAGGCCAGCCGAACCCACCGCGCCCGAACCGCTCTCCGCCCGCGAGGACCCGCGATGACCCACCACCTGCCACCCGCACCCACCGACCAGTACGTCGCTCTCCCCGACGCGCGTCTGGTGACCACCCGCGCGCTGCTCGCCGCCCGGGAGAACCTCGCCGACACCATCGCCGCCCGCGCCATGACGTGCATCCACGGCGGTGCCGGCTTCGGCAAGACCATTGCGGTCACCAGCTGCCTGCGTGAGCTCGAACCCGACCAGGACATCCGCCGCATCACCTTCCACACCCGCCCCACCCTCCGAACGGTGCGCCAGGAACTGTTCACCGCCCTCGAACTCCCGGGCCGGCCCCCGCGCTACGCCGGCGAGTTCGATCACCTCCTCAAGAACGAACTCGCCGCCCGACCCCGCACCCTCGTCCTGGACGAGGCTCAGTGGCTCTCCGGCGATCAGCTGGAATACGTCCGCTACATCTGGGATGACCCGTACACCCGGGTCGCGATCGTCTTCGTGGGAGGAGAGGGCTGCCACCAGACCCTGCGCAAGGAGCCGATGCTGTCCTCTCGCATCTTCATCTGGCAGCGCATCACCCGCCTTACTCCCGAGGAGGTCCTGGACGTCATCCTGCTCTACCACCCCATCTGGGCCGACGCCGACCCGCACGACATCACCTTCGCCGACAACCACGCCGCGCACGGCAACTTCCGCAACTGGGCCCGCCTGACCGCCCACACCCACACCGCCCTCGAACGTACCGGCCGTACCCGCGTCGACCGGGAGGTGCTCCGCTGGGCCTTCAGCCGTCTCGGCTCCACCGGCTAGACCATTCCGCCGCTCGCACGACGCCCTCGTGGCTCCGCGGGTGAGACCGCAGGCGAAAGGACATACGTCGACGGTCGTTCGGACGGCCCATCCTGATCACCCTTCGGTCAGGCCCCTCCCGAAGCGCCAGGAAGTTGTGAGGAAAAGTCGTAAGTTCATTAGAGGGGCGGGTGGTTCCCGGAAGGACGGGCGGCCGGCCTCGACCGCCCGCCCCTGCAGCTGCGTGCGATACGACGGTCGCGCAGGCGAGCCTGCCGCAGGTGGCCGCTCGAACTGCAGCTTCTCAACGGCGAGTTCGGGTGTGATGTTCCGGCTCAAGGGTGCGACACCGATTGAGAATCGTCGGTCTGTGCTCGGTGGTCCGGAGTTGGTTTCAGGCTGTGGCGGGTGTGTCTTTCGGTGGTGGGTCGGTTGACGCGCGGTGTCGCGGGTTCGGGAAGGCCGCGCAGCGCGATTCGTGCATTCCTCGCGGTGGGCTGTGTGTTTATGCGTCGGAGCCGTGCCCGGAGGGGGTTCGCGTCGTTCCTGCCCCGCGTCTTGTCCGACGGCGGCCCGGGCGGGCGAGGCCTGGAACACCCGGTCGGGCGAGGTTGAGTCGAACAGGCGCCGTGGGCGTGGCGGTTCCTGCGGTGCGCCCCGGTTTCCTGCCGAGTTTTCCTGTCCGGTTTTCCTCACGACTTTCGGGTCGGATGGGCGCCGGGCCTGTCGATGGTGCCGTGCGGCGTTGCGCGCAATGGGCAGGGAGCGGCGGCGGGTCCGGGCGCGAGGGCCGCAGGAGGGCCCACGAGTCGCTTGTCGAGCGGTTCCTGGTGGTTGCCGGGGCGGGGCCGTGGTGGCTGTGGAGGACCCGTTCGATGTGTCCACGGCGTGATGGTTCGTTCGCTGGATGTGGTGGCGGGGCCGCGGAGCGGACCGTCCGATGTCCCCGGTGGGGCCCGTGGATTTCCCCGAATCGTACCCGGCTCATGTTTTGATGCATCGCCTTGTCCGTAGTGTGGTTCCCACCTATATTGGAAGTGGCCGCCCGGTGGTGAAGTCGCCTGTTTCCAATGATGGTTGGCGATGACGGTTTCAAGTCCCATGATGTTGTGAGGTGTTGGTTCGCTCCAGGGCCGGCGTCCCGGCCCAAGGGCCCCGGAGTGAACACGGTCCCGGATGCGAACCCCCCTTTGCTACCAGCGCAGTTCCTGAGCAATGCGGTCGGGAGTCGGACATGCCAGGCGCGGCGACCAATCGCGTAGCGATTGGGTGTTGGTTGGAAGTGACGTAGTCACTTCCAACCAACACTGCCTGC
>NZ_JBIWJT010000061.1:0-25551 GCF_044765325.1 Embleya sp. NPDC127516
TATGCCGACAAGGTCGTCGACGACCTGCTCTACCCGGTCGACGACGTCATGTCGCCCGCCGTCAAGGCCGACTTCGTCGAGTCGTTCACGCCCGCGGCGACGGTCAAGGGGAAGCAGTACGGCATTCCCTTCACCTCCAGCACCCGGCAATTGATCTACAACACGGACCTGTTCGCCAAGGCCGGAATCACCGACCCGCCGAAGACCTGGGACGAACTCAAGGCCGCCGCGACCAAGCTCAAGGCCGCGGGCGTGCCCACGCCCTTCGGCCTGCCGCTGGGCAAGGAGGAGGCCCAGGGCGAGTTCATGAACTGGGCGCTGGGCAACGGCGGCGGCTACCAGACCAACGGCAGGTACACGGTCAACAGCCCGCAGAACGTCGAGGCCCTGAACTGGGTCAACGACAACCTGGTCAAGACCGGCCTGACCGAGTCCAACCCCGGCACCAAGAACCGCAAGGACGTCTACACCGACTTCTACGGCGGCAGCGTCGGCATGGTGAACAGCAACCCCACCATGATCGCCACGCTCAAGAAGGACTACCCGAACCTCAAGTACGCGACCGCGCCGATCGCCGGCAGGACCGGTCCGCTGAACGAGACCCTCGGCGTCGCCGACTGGATGATGGCGTTCAAGAAGAACGGCAAGAAGGACCAGATCAAGGCCTTCGTCGACCACGCCTTCAGTACCGACCAGCAGATCAAGTTCCAGGAGCAGTACAGCTTCCCGCCGGTGACCAAGTCGGTGATGGCCAAGATGACGGCCAACCCCGCCAACGCCGGCCTCAAGCCGTACATCGACCTGCTCCCGAAGGCGAAGTTCTACCCGCTCAACGACGTCGCGTGGGACGTGCTCTCGCCCAAGATCAAGGAGCAGTTGGGCAGCGCGGTCTCCGGCAAGTCGCCCAAGGACGTGCTGGACCAGCTCCAGAAGGAAGCCGAAGCGGCGGTCGCCCAGCAGAAGAGCTGATGTGTCACAGCTGATCACGCCGCTGGAGCGGGCGGGCGACCACGACCTCTTCGCCCTGCTTGGCGACCTTCTTCAGGGCGTGGTCCAGGCGCGGGGCTCGGGCGGCGAGCCGGGCGCTCAGTTCGTCGCGCCGGCGGCGGACGGTGGACTCCGACAGGTTGTTGCCGCCCGCCATGTCGGCCGGGCACCGGTCGTGACGCAGCACGGCCAGGACGATCACCGCGATCCTCCCGCGGCGGGATCCGCCACCGGGACCGTATCGCCTTCAGGTGTGTCCTCCTCCACGCCCGGTGCGCGGTGCGGGATCAGCATCAGCGCCTGCCCGCCCACCCGCCCGGGCATCGGCGCGGCCGAGGCGCGTTCGCCGGCGAGCTCTTCGCTCACCCGGTCAAGGACGCGTTCGGCGACGCGAGTTCGTCCCGTTCGGCCCGTACCTGCGCCGGCTGTGCGGTCGGCTGTTCTTCGAGTTCGTCCAGTTCCGCGCTTACCGACGGCGGCGGGGTGGGTCGGGCGGTCGATGCGGTAGACGTAACGTGCCCGGCCGTCGATGGGGTTGTCGGGTTCCAGCGAGCCATTGGTGCCGCTAGGCGGAACCGGTGGTGCCGGCCGGCGGAGCCTGTTGATAGAGCGCTACCAGCACGCCGTGGACGGGCTGGTCCTCTGTATCTTCCTCGGCCTCGTCGACCAGGTTGGTGAGGGTCTCGCCGAGTTCTCGTGCCTGCGCGGGGCTGAGACGCAGGTGGCGCATCGTCAGGGTCTCGGCGGGTGAGCGGTCCAGCTCCTGGGCGAACGCGGCAAGCATGGCGGCGGTGCCTGCCGCTTGGGGTTCGGCGACGACCATGTGGCGGGCCGTGCGTTGGTAGTACTGCTCGGTACCGCCGCGGACCTGGCGGGTCTCGGCGATGTGGACCAGCCCGGCTTCGCGGAGCACTTTGAGATGGTGGGCCACGTTGCCCTTCTTCGCGTCGAGCTGCGCCGCGAGCCGGCTGATGGTGGCGGGCCGTTGGCCGAGGGCGAAGAGCAACCGCTGCCGCAACGGGTGGGCGAGCGCCGCAAACTGCTCGGGCGCGCCGATCTCCAGGACATCCTCAGGAGGCGGCGGGAAGGAAGGCTGATCACGCATACCGAAAGTGTCTAAACTTCTTGACGCTTTTGCAAGGGCAGTGCTCTACTCCTCGCCATGACGACTCTGACGAAGATTCCGCCCGCCCCTGTCATCGACGAGACAGCCCGGCTGCTGACCGAGCACTACGTTTTCCCCGACATAGCCGAGCAGCTCGCCGGCCTGCTGCAACGACGCCTCACCGAGGGCGCCTACGACGTCGACGGCCCCGAGGAGCTCGCCCGGCTGGTCACCGCGGACCTGCAGTCCGTCAACGGCGACCGACACCTGAGACTGAAGCACCACGTCGACCCGGTGTCCCCGAAGCGGGGGGCGGCCACCCTGGACTCCATGCGCCGGGACTTCGACACCTCGCTGGGCGGTGCGCCCCGGGTGCAGTTGCTCGACGGAGGGGTCGCCGTGGTCGAGCTGGCACCGATGCTGTTTCCGCTGGAGTGGGCCGCCGAGCCGCTGAGTGCCGCGCTCACCGTGGCCTCCCGCGCCCAGGCGCTGATCGTGGACCTTCGGTCCAACCGGGGCGGCGACCCGGACACGGTCGCCTTCGTCTGCAGTTACCTGCTCGACGAGCGCACCCACCTCAACACCATGTCCTGGCGCCGCGGCGAGCGCATCGAGCAGTCCTGGAGCCTGCCGCACGTTCCCGGCGCGCGCTTCGGCGGCAGCAAGCCGTTGTACGTGCTGTCCAGCGGCAGCACCTTCTCCGCCGCCGAAGAGTTGGCGTACGACCTCCAGCAACTCGGTCGCGCCGTCGTCGTCGGCGAGCGCACCCGCGGCGGTGCACATCCATGCCAGGGCTGGACCGTGCACCCACACCTGGAAGCCACCGTGCCCGTCGGCCGCGCCATCAACCCCGTCTCCGGCACGAACTGGGAGGGCACCGGTGTGCAACCGGACATCCCTTGCGCTGCAGGCGACTCCCTCGACCGCGCGCACGTACTGGCCCTCGCCCGATTGGCAGACTGACCCAGTCCAGCTCACCGACAGCAGCACGCGAGTGCTCCCGTATCCAGTTCGGCAGCCGGCTCCGGCGGCGACGGCCCTGTCTCCGGCGGCCCTCGGTGTGCTCACACCGCGCACGACCGGGCCGGCACTCCGCGCACCGGGCCGAGGGTGTGGTTATGACGAAATCCCCGCAGTGCAAAGCCTATCCAAGTGATCTGTCCGACGCCCGCCGGGCGCTGGTGGAGCCGGTCCCGGCGTGCCCACCGCAACCCGGGGCATCGACGCCGGAGAGAGAATCGACGGCCGCAAGCGCAATGTGCGAGGGCTCGACCCTGTGCGGGTCAGGGCTTGTGCTGCATGATCCAGGTGGGCAGGGGCTCGGTTATCGTGTCCAGGACCTCCCAGCCGGCTCGGCGGTACATCTCGACGTTTTCGGGGTTGCCGGTCTCCAGAACCGCCGGCAGTCCGTGCTCGGTGGCGTGCCGCAGTCCGGCTGCCATGACGGCGTGGCCCCAGCGCTGTCCGGCGTGTTCGGGGTGGGTGCCCAGGACGCCGAGGTACCAGAAGGGCGCGGTGGGCAGCACGTCGTGCACGGCGACGTCGTAGGCCCGGACCCGGGCGGCCGCGTCGGCGGGGAGCACCGAGGTCCAGGGCTCGCCCACGGCACCGCTCTCGGCGGCGGCCGGCGTCGAGGTCGCGGGCGGTTCCCAGATCGCGACGGACCCGCCGCTCCCGACCGTCCACACCGTCTCCTTGTGTACGCGCTTGTCGAAGAGGTGACCGAAGAACGCTGCGGCGTACGGCGGGTAGGTGACATCGTCGGGAAAGAGGTACCGCAAGACCGGGTCGCCGGGGAACGCGGCGACCAGCGAGGCCACGACCCGTTCGCGATCCGCGGGCGTGGCGATGGTGATCTTTGCTTCCGTCATAGGCGCGGACGATAGCCCAGGTTCCGGGTTCCCGCGCATGTGGGGAAATCACGCCGGTGCTCGGTATCGGGCCGGCCGGGCGCGACACAACCGACGGTGTTCCCGGATCTCATGGACAACTCCCTGATATCCACAGGGCCCCGTTTCGGAATCGCGGCACGAACGTTCTCGGTTCTCGCAGGCATCGCCGGCAGCAGGAGGTTCACGCCTGAAGTGCGGCCGAGGTGGATGAGCACGCCGTGCCGGACCCGTGCCGGCCGCACCCCCTGCGTGGCCCAATGTGCGCGGTGTGCCCACCCGGACTCGCGCGGAACCGGCCGATGCGATCCGGGGGCGGCAACACCTGCGACCCGCGCCGCATTCGCACGACGTGTTCCTCTACGTTGGTCGGGATGGAATGCGCCCGAGCGGCTATCGCGCGGGACCGGCGACGCGGCAAACGTACGGAGACGTCATGCCCTTGTGGGACAAGGTCGAGCAGTCCGTCCGGCACATGCAGACGCAGTTGACCGCGAAGAGGCGGGAGTTGACCAGTGACGCGTTTCGGGACGCGAGCATGGCGATGTGCGCGCTGGTCGCCGCCGCGGACGGGACGATCGACGAGGCCGAGACGCGGAAGGTCGCGCAGCTGATCGCCGGCAACGAAGCGCTGCGCCAGTTCGACAAGGACGACCTGCAGCGTCGTTTCCACGCCCACGCCGACCGGTTGTCGACCGACTTCCGGCTCGGCAAGGCACAGGTCATGAAGGACATCGCGAAGGCCAGGGCGAAGCCGGACGAGGCGCGCGCGGTCATCCGGATCGGCATCGTCATCGGCGGCGCGGACGGCAGGTTCGACCCGAGCGAGCGGACGGTCATCCGTGAGGCGTGCGTCGCGTTGGGCATCGCCCGTGCCGAGTTCGGACTCTGAGACGAGGACCGCAGAGTCGTCATGGCCCGCCGCGGACCCGAGCCCGGTGGCGGCCGGATCGCCGGGAACACCTGCCGGCCGAGGCGGGCCCCTGCCGCTCGACGGGCCCGAACAGCGCTCCCACGCCCTCCACTTGCCGGTCATCCGTCGGCGCTGCGGCACAGTCACGCAGGATCTGGTCGAGTTCCGCCACCCAAGGCACCGACACATCACGGAAATTCCACACCAGGCCGAGCCGCCCGCCCGGGCGCAGCACCCGGGCAGCTTCAGGGACGGCTCGTTCCGGGTCCACCCAGTGCCACGCTTGCGCACAGACCACGACGTCCACGCTTGAATCCGGCAGTGGGATCGACTCCCCGGTCCCGTCCAGAACCCGCACATCGGGAAGCACCCGCGCGAACTGCTCGCGCATCCCGACCGAGGGCTCCACCGCGACGACCTCCCGGCCCGCGGCACGCAGCGCCCGGGTCAGCTTGCCCGTACCCGCACCAAGATCAACCACGGTTCGCGCGTCCTCGGGCACCAGCCAGGCCACCGCCTCCGGCGGGTAGGGCGGGCGGCCACGCTCATAGGCGTCCGCTGCGGCACCGAACGACCGCGCCTGACGAAATTCTTCCTGCTCCCCGGCTCTCGTCATGCCAGGCATCCTGCCAGGTGCCGCTCGGTGCGACAGCGGACGAACCGGACGGTGCGGAGCACGACGACACGGTGCAAGACCTCGCGATCCAACGCGGCGACCTCACCGACCAGGACGAGCGGAACTACCGGGACGAGGTCCCACGGGCGAAGTGGAGTTCATCGACCCGGACTTCACCCACCACCGCGCCCTGCTGCCCCTGTGGCATCCCTATCGGGGCGGCATGGACCACGTCACCACCCCCGAGTTCGGCCGCCGACGCGCCGCCGAACCCGAAGAAGCGCCCCGCCTGCACCGCCGCTCCGCCACACCACCGCCGGCACCGACATCACCACCACCTGGCTCGACCACGCCCAGGCCGAACTCGACGACGCGTTGCGCCGCCTCGGCGAGGCGCGTCGAACTGCGGCCTGACTCCATCACCGGTTCGAGCCTGTACGTCGACGGCGGCCTGAACCAGATCTGAGTTCCATGGCCGCGCATCCGGCGAGGATGGCGGCGCGTGGCCGGCCGCGCTCGCTCGGGACGGGCGAGCCCGGCAGCCTCGATCGTAAGCCGGCCGGCCGGGCGGGCCGAGGTCGGGCCTGCCGCAGCGGCGCGAACGTGATTCGCCGCACCGGCGGTTTCTTGTCGCCGGCACCGGACGCGGCGCCGCAGGAGACCGCGGGCAGGAAGAGTCCGATCAGTGAGCGGTATGTCCGCGCGTCAAGCAGGTCTGGACGATCAAGGCGGTCACGCTCGGGGCGACCCGTCACCCTCGTCAACGAACGGTACCGACGCCCCCCGGCCGCGGCGTCCTCGCTGGACTCCGTACAACACACGAGCGAATCCACGCCGACCGACCGACGCAACAGTTTCACCAGAGGTTGAGGTAAAGGACCCATGACAACAATCGGCATCATCGGCGCAGGAGAGGTCGGTAGCCAGATCGCGCGTGCGGCGATCGCCAAGGGCTACGACGTCTTTATCGCCAATTCACGAGGACCCGAGACTTTGCAGGACCTCATTGACGAGCTCGGCCCGTCGGCGCGTGCCGCAACCGCTGCCGGCGCCGCTGCCGCCGGTGAGTTCGCAGTCGTGGCGGTCCCTCTCAAGGAGGTCAACGACATGCCTGCGGAGGAGTTGGCAGGCAAGATTGTGCTTGACACGAACAACTACATGGTCTGGCGCGATGGCCATATCCCGGTCATCGACTCGGGTGAGAAGACGGTTCACGAGCTACGCCAAGGGCACCTTCCGCGCTCCAAGGTCGTCAAGGCCTTCACCCACATCCAAGCTCCCCGCATCACCACTGCGGGGAGGGCGGCGGGCACCCCCGGCCGACTGGCGCTGTCGGCCTCGAGCGACTTTCCCGAAGCCGTGGAACTCGTGACGCGACTGTATGACCGGTTCGGGTTCGACACCGCCGACAACAGCCCGCTCAGCGAGTCGTGGCGCAGCGGGCCCGGTCAACCCGCGTGGGTCGCGCACGAGCACCAGACCCGTGCCGAACTGATTGCCAACCTCGCCAGGGCGCGCCGGATCATTCCCGCCGCAACCGCCGAGGTCGATGGCGGGTAACTGCGCTTCACCCGCAAGCCCACCGACACGACCGCCACGGTCTGGGACGACCCTTTCGGCTCGCCCGCGCGGCGGGCGAGCGGGTCTCGGGCCTTCTCGTGTCTGGGGCTGGATCGTCGGGAGTATCAGGATTTTAGTCCCTGATAGTCCCGGATCGTCACCTCGCCCCGTGGGGCGACGCCCTCGGGGCATGGAGCTCGTCCGGCCACAGCATGGTCTGCGGGGTGAGGACGTCGCCTTGCGCGCGGCGCGCCGGTATCGGATCCGGCCGGAAATGCTTCGTCACCGGCCCGAGCCGGTGCGGGCACGCGGGCCGCACGCCCGGAGCTGTCCCGGACGGAATAGGAACGCGCCCTTGCCCCTCGTGGCCGTCAGCCGGGGCTTCCGGGGCTGCGGTGGCCGTAGCGGGTGAGGTCGGCGGAGCGTTGGCCGGGGGGTTGGAGGTCGGCGTAGGGGTGTTGGAGTGCGCCGGTGCCGTGGACGAGGACGCGCCGTGGTTGGGCGGGGGTGGGGTGTGGGGTGGGGGCGCCGAGGAGGTCGAGGGCGGCCTGGGGTCCGTGGTCGCGGCGGAGGGTGGCGATCTCGTCGAGGTCCCAGGCCATGGTGCCGACGACGGTGCGCCGGCGGCCGCGGACCTGGACCTTGCCTCGGACCAGGAGGAGTCCGGAGTGGAAGACGGTGTGGGCGCAGGCGGGGTGGGAGTCCTCGAAGAAGGCGAGGTCGACGAGGCCGGAGCCGTCTTCGAGGGTGACGAAGATGACGCGTTTGCCGGAGGCGATGGGTGGGGTCTGGGTGGAGGCGCGGACGCCGGCGACGAGGACTTGTCGGCCTGCCGGTTGTTGAGCGAGGTGGGTGGCGTCGACGGCGCCGATCTCGCGGAGGAGTCGGTGGTGGTGTTCCATCAGGTGGCGGGAGAGGTCGATGCCCAGGATGTGGAGTTCGGCGCCGACGGCTTCGCGGGTGGTCATCTCGGGGAGTCCGCTGGGGGCGGTGGCGTCGAGGCGGCTGTCGGCGAGGGGGAGTTGGCCGTCGCCGACCCTGCGGGTGCGGCGATGGAGTTCGGGCAGTTGCAGGAGCAGGTCGCGGCGGGTGAGGCGTCCGTCGTGGAGACAGTCGAGGGCGCCGATGCGGGCGAGGTGTTCGGCGGTGGGCAGGGCGGGGCGGGCGCGTTGCCACAGGTCGGACAGTGAGGTGTAGGGGCGGCCGGCGTCGAGGCGGGCGCATTCCTCGTCGGTGATGCCGCGCACCGCCGACAGCGCCAGCCGCACCCCCCACGTACCGTCGCTCGTCTGCTCGATGGTGTGGCCGGGGCGGGAGTGGTTGACGTCGACGGGCAGGATCGGGACCCGGTGGCGGCGGGCGTCGGCGACGATCACCCGGCGCGGCCACATCCCCGGATCGTGCTCGAGGAGTCCCGCGTACAGCGCGGCGGGGTGGTGTGCCTTGAGCCATGCGCTCTGCAACGCCGGGACGGCGAACGCGACCGCGTGCGCGCGGCAGAAGCCGTATGCGCCGAAGCTCTCGACGATGCGCCAGACCTCGTCGCGTACCTCGGGGGTGTAGCCGCGGGTGGCGGCGTGTTCGTGGAACCAGTCGCGGACCTGTGGCATGCGGTCGCGGTCGGACAGGGCGCGGCGGGCGACGTCGGCGAGCGCGAGGTCGCAGCCGGTCGTCGTGGCCAGCAGGCCCATGATCTGCTCGTGCCAGATGGTGACGCCGTAGGTGTCGGCGAGGACCGGTTCCAGGTCGGGGTGGGGGTAGGTGGGGGCGGCGCCGTGGCGGGCGGCGATGTACTGCTCCGGCATGCCCCCTGCGACCGGCCCGGGCCGGAACAGGGAGATGTCGGCGATGACGTCCTGGACGCCGCGCGGCTGCAGGCGGCTGAGCAGGTCCTGCTGGCCCGGGCTCTCCAACTGGAACATGCCGATGGTGTCGGAGGCCTGGATCAGCCTGAACGCGAAGAAGTCGTCGAGCGGCACCTGATGTGGGTCGTCGAGGTCGATGTGTGTGCCGGTGGTGCGTTCGACCTCGGCGACGGCGTGCGCCATCGCGGACTGCATCCGCACCCCCAGCACGTCCAGCTTGATCAGGCCGAGGGCTTCGACCTCCTCCTTCGCCGCTTGGACCATGGGGAAGGCGTCGCCGGGGGTGGGTTGGACCGGCAGCCGGTCCAGCAGGCTGGCGTCGGTGATGATGACCCCGCAGGGGTGCATCGCCATCCCGCGCGGCAACGCGTCCAGTCGCTCGGCGAGTTCGAACAGCGGGCCGTGGCGCTCCGCCTCGGCCGCGAGCTGCCGCAGTTCGGGCAACTCGGCCAGCGCGGTGGTGATCCCGCGGGCGCGGATGTGGGGGAAGGATTTGGCGATGCGGTCGATGTCGGGTGCGGCCAGGCCCAGGGCGAGGCCGACGTCGCGCAGTGCGTGGCGGGCCCGGTAGGTCTCGGGCATCGACGTCACCGCGACGCGCTCGCTGCCGAACCGTTCGAAGATCCTGCGGTAGACGTCCAGGCGCCGGGCGGACTCCACGTCGATGTCGACGTCCGGCAACGAGGACCTGCGTTCGGACAGGAACCGTTCGAACAGCAGGCCGTGGTCCAGGGGATTGGCGGTGGCGATGTCCAGCGCGTGGCACACCATCGACCCCGCCCCCGACCCGCGCGCCGCCACCCGCACCCCCATCTCCCGCACATCCGCGACCACTTGGCCGACCGTGAGGAAGTAGGTGTCGCACCGCAGCCGTCCGATCACCTCCAGCTCCCGCGCCAACCGCTCCATCGCGACCTCGTCGCGGTCCAGGCCCCGCCGGACCATTCCGGCCTCGCAACGCTCGCGCAACACCCGCGCCGCCGAGTCGTCCGTGGCGCCCACCACGGCCGGCTCGGGGAAGAACGTGCCGCCCAGACCCAGGTCCTTTACCGGATCCACCCGGCACTCGTCCGCGGTCGCCGCGGTCCGTGCCAGCAGCACCCGGGCGCGGTCGGGTCCGGCGCCGGCGGCGTCCGCGATCCGGGCCGCGACCGCCGCCATCGCCCCCGGGTCCTTCAACCAGCGCTCGCGCGGATCGAGAAAGTCCGGGCGGTGGAAACGGATCGGGCGCAGCAGGCGGGCGGCGTCCAGGACGTCGGCGACCTTGTACTGGTCGGGGTCGGCGTAGCGCACGGCGTTGGTCAACACGGCGGCCACCCCGACCCGGTCGGCGAGCTGGACGGTCCGAGTGGCCAGACGCAGCGAACCCGGCCCGGTACCCGACGACCCGTAGTACAGACACTCCAGGCGCAGCGCATCGCCGAACAGTTCACGCCACGGCGCCAGCAGGTGCTCCGCGGTGTCCGGGCGGCCGTCGGACAGTGCCCTCACCGGTTCCGAGGTCGGGCCGAGCAGCACGGTCAACCCGGGCCCCGCGTGTTCGCGCAGCGCCGACCACGGCACCACCGGCGGCCCTCCGACGGCGTGTGCGGCCGAGACCAGACGGCACAACCGCGACCAGCCCTCGCGGTCCCGGGCGAGGAGGGTCACGCGCAGAGGGGGTTGTTCGACGTGGGCCCCGCCGCGGACCGGTGTTCGGCGCCGCCGCGCGCGAGGTGTGTCGGGCGCGGCGGGGGCGACGGAGACGTCGACGCCGAAAATCGGGCGCACCCCGCGCTTCGCGCAGGTCTGGGCGAAGCGGACCGCGCCGCCGACGGTGTCGCGGTCCGTCAGGGCCAGGGCCGACATGCCTCGCTCGGCTGCCCGCGCCACCAGGTCCTCCGGGTGGGAGGCGCCGTACCGGGCCGAGTAGCCCGACGCGGTGTGCAAGTGCGCGAAACCGTCCACCGCACACCTCCGCCCGCGTCCACCCCCCTGTCCGAAAACCACCTCTCATTCGGACAATAGTTCGAATAGATCAACTTTGCCAACCGTCCTCCCTACGACGGGCAGCGTTGGTTGGCACGCCCTTCGTGCAGGGAGCGGGCCGGCGGGGTTGTGCTGGGTTCGGGTGGCCCGCCCGGTGCGGGCGCGGCACATGAGCCGGTCGAGAGCGTCCGCGAGGTTCGCTTCGGGCGTGTCGGCGTCCGTGCGCCGGGCCGGCGCCGGCAGCGGTCCCGGACTCAGGGCGTGCCGCGCACCGGGCGCTCGGGACGCGGCGTTGCCGACAGGGGAGGGGTGAGGAGCGGCTCGAGCAGCCGAGCGAGCTGCTCGCGCTGTTTTGGATCGAGTCGACCGGTGGCCGGTGCGAGGGTGTCCCGGACTTCCTCGTACAGGCGCCGGGTGAGGTCGCGTCCGGCGTCGGTGATCAGGACGACGACGGCGCGCTTGTCGTCGGGGTCGGCACCACGTGTCAGCAGCCCGCGGCGTTCGGCGCGGGCGATGAGGCCGGACAGGGTCGACTTGTCCAGGCCGAGGAAGGCCGCGAGGTCGCTCATGCGGGGGCGTCGGTCGCGCAGGATGCCGAGCACGCGCAGCTGGGTGAGGGACAGGTCGTGCTCGGCGCCGATGCGGGTGAGAACGCCCATGACCTGGAAGGCGCTGCGGACCAGGCCGTCCAGCAGGGCGTCCGTGGAGTCGTCGGGATCCATGAATGCCACCCTACTTGACATTGTTTGTATTACCAACAATCCTCTCAGTGATTGGTATTACAAACCAACCTGTGGGAGTTCCTCATGCATGCTGCGGTCATCACGGCGTTCGACGCGCCGCCCGTCTACGGCGAGCACCCCGAGCCTGTGGCCCAGGGCGAGCACGAGATGGTGGTGGACGTCCTCGCGGCGGGCCTGCACCATCTGACCCGGGCCAAGGCGGACGGCACCCACTACTCCGCCACCGGCGTCTTCCCGCTGGTGCCCGGCGTCGACGGCGTCGTGCGTGACCCGTCGGGCCGCGTGCGCTACGCAGTACTGGACGACACGAACCTCGGCACCTTCGCCGAGCGCACCGTGATCGACGCACGCCGAAGCGTCGTCCTGCCCGACGACGTGGATCCCGTCCGGATCGCCGCCGGGATGAACCCGGGCATGTCCTCCTGGGTCGCCCTGCGCCGCCGCATCACCTTCCGTGAGGGGCAGCGCGTTCTCATCCTCGGCGCGACCGGCAGCGCCGGACGCATGGCCGTCCAGATCGCCAAGCGGTTCGGCGCCGCCCGGATCTTCGCCGCCGGCCGCGACACCACTCGCCTCGAGGTGCTGCCCGACCTCGGTGCGGACCGGGCGCTCGCCTTCGACGAAATCACCGCCGCCGCCGAGGTCGACGTCGTCCTCGACTTCGTGTGGGGCGCTCCCGCCGCCGGCGCCATGCTTGCGATGCTTACCGCCCGTGCCGACCGCTCTGTCCCGCTGACCTGGGTCCAGATCGGTTCCATGGCGGGCGAGTCCGCCCCGATCCCTTCCGCGGCGCTGCGTGGCGCACGGTTGAAGATCGTGGGCAGCGGCATCGGCTCGGTCTCCGCCCGTGACTTCATCGCCGAACTGCCCGAGCTGGCGACAGCGGTGACCGAGGGCACCATCGACGTCCAGGCCCGTGCCGTGCCACTGGCCCAGATCGCGCAGGCATGGTCCGAGAAGACCGGCGAGCGCCTGGTCTTCGTGCCCTGAAGCCCTCGGCCCACCTCACGTGTCCCGGCTGCCTGCCGCCGCTCCACGCGGCAGGCGGCCGGGCAAAACAAGGAGTGGGTCATGACAAACGTGTTGGGCTCGAACAAGCGCCTCGGCACGTCTGAAATACGCCAAAGTAGACCGCCGTTCCATGCCGTACAAGGCGCTCCCGCTCGGATTGCGCGGCCTGAGCGCCGGATCGGCCGAGGTGTTCCACCGCCGCGACGAAGCAGTGATCAACGCTTCGGGCGCCGATGCGAAGAAGGTCGGCGCGGCCGCCGACGATCGAGGCGCCGGGCCCCCGTGACGTGGGCCATTTCGCGGGCATGGGCCTGGACGCGGCCGACATCGACGTATCCGCCCTCCCGTTCCGGCTGCCCAGCCCGGCGATGGAAGGGTTCATGACCAGCCTCGAAGCGGTCGGCACGGTCATGGCCGAGCGCGCCACCGCGCTCGGCGTGGACATCGTCCGCGGCGCTCTGGTCACGACCGTGATGCAGGACGACGAGTCCGTCACCGTCACGGCAGGCGGACAGGGGTGCCAGGCCCGCTACCTGGTGGGCTGCGACGGCGGACGCAGCACGGTGCGCGGCCTCGCCGGCTTCGACTTCGTCGGCACGGACCCGCTCTTCACCGGCTACGTCGCGCGCGTCACCTTCGCCGACCCGCAGGAGCTGCCACTGGGCTTCAACCTGACGCCGAACGGCATGTATCTGCGTACGCCCTTCGAGGGGCACCTGGGCATGATGGACTTCGACGGCGGCACGTTCGACCGCTCCAAGCCTTTGACCCGCGAGCACCTCCAGGAGGTCCTGCGCCGCATCACCGATACCGACGTGACGCTCACCGATGTTCATCTGGCATCGAGCTTCACCGACCGTGCGATGCAGGCGACGACCTACCGCAAGGGCCGCGTGCTGCTCGCCGGCGACGCCGCGCACATCCACTCCCCCCTCGGCGGCCAGGGGCTCAACCTCGGCATCGGTGATGCCGCCAACCTTGGCTGGAAGCTCGCCGCGACCGTGCACGGCACCGCGCCCGAGGGCCTGCTCGACACCTACACCCGTGAGCGCCACCCCGTCGGCGCCGCGATCCTGGACTGGTCACGCGCCCAGGTGACCACCATGGAGCCCGGCCCCAACGCCCCCGCGCTGCGGCAGCTGGTCCACGAGTTGCTGAGCACCACAGACGGAACGACCCTCGCCTACCGGAAGACGACCGGGCTGTTCAACCGCTACGACCTGGGCGGCGGCCCGCAGCCGCTCGTCGGCTGCACCGCCCCTGACTTCTGTTTCGAGGACGGCACTCGCCTCGGTGAATTGTTGCGCCAGGGCCGGGGCGTGGTCCTCGACTTCAGCGGCGACCACGCGCTGCAGCGTGTGGCCAAGAGCTGGGAGGGCCGGATCCAGTACGCGGCGGCGTGGCACGCAACGACCTCGGATTCAGCGCCCTGCTCATCCGCCCGGACGGCGTCGTGGCCTGGGCGGACCATCACGTCCCCGACCTCGAGGCGCTATAGCAGGCCGCGACCCGTTGGTTCGGCAGCCCGCAGAATCGGTTCGGCAGCCTGGCTGTCTCCCACGCAAGCACCAGCGTCAGCCGGTTGCGTCTACCGGAGCTCTCGCTGCGGAATCTTGGGCGTCGTGACATGACGGCATCAATGTTTCCAGCGGCGAGCCGAGCCGATCAGGTTCGAACTGAGCGCGAACGCCGTAGCGGTCCTGGATGAAAGGTCGGAATCCTGGGGACAAGGGTGTCCGTAGTGCATGATTATCCGTATGGAGAAGCCTGACTTCACGCTCTCGCGCGCCCCTGTCGCATACGCCTGCATGATCGTTCGCAAGCCCGCCGAGGAGGTGTTCCGTGCTTTCGCCGACCCGGATGCGACCTCCCGATTTTGGTACAGCAAGAGCAGCGGGCCGATGGTCGCGGGGGCCGAGTTGCGCTGGGAGTGGGAGACGTACGGTGCATCGGCCGAAGTCCGGGTCAAGGAGGTCCAAGAGGGCCGGCTGATCCGGTTCGAATGGGGCAACTACGGGCAGCCGACCACCGTTGAGTTGCGGTTCACCCCACACACGGCAGGAGCCACGTTCGTCGAGGTCACCGAGACCGGTTTCGAGGGCTCGGGGGATGATGCCGTGCGTTGGGTGAACGACACCGTCGGCGGATTCGCTACAGCCCTGTGCGCCATGAAAGCCCTGCTGGAACACGGCATCGAACTCGGCGCCGTCCCCGACCATCATCCAGCCTGACCGGCACCCACGCCGTGTTCCGTGGCTTGGAGCGGCAGAAGTAGCCCCACCGGCGAGAGCCTTCGGATACGAGCAGACTTCGTTCGCCAGTGATGCCGAAGTCGTAGCCGTGGAAGCGGAGTTCGTTCTGCCATGCGGGGCGGCGTCGACCTCGTCCCACAGTCGACGTGGCCCGCCTTGGACAGCCTTGCCGATACCGGGTCGGTCGTCGGCCAGCGCCCAGGAACGTCCTCGGTTCCCCACAACTGTCACGCGGCCCCGCCCTCGAGTGTCGCGCCGCGTCGAATCCGGCGCTGCCGTCGTCGCGTTGGCCGCGCAACTCCACGAAGCCACGCCGCGCACGAGCTTCCCCGACGCGGTGTTGGCGGACTTCCTGGCCGAGCTCGCGGAGTCGTCGCTGCCCGGGGACCCCTAACCCGTGAGGGTGAGCAGGTGTTCGCGATCGTCGCCGAACGCGACCCTGGCCCCGTCGCCCAGGCGGCCCTGCATGCCGACCTCGGGCGTGTACGCGGGTCCCGGTCGACTCGGCGGCTACCCGACAGGTGGGCCCGGCACCTCGGCGGAGGGCCGAGCGGCCTCGCCGAGCCGGTACACGCTTCCCTGCGGGCCGACGGTGGCGCCGAAGTCCCGCAGCCTGGGCGGCTGGACCTTCTTCCACGGGATCACGGCGTTGTGGATCTCCTGCGTGCGTCCTTGACCGCCTCGTCGACACCTGAACCCACCGGGCGGCGGTTCGAGGCGTACAGGGACGGCAGGGGTGGACGTCCCACGGTCGCGCCCGGCCACGACCTCGCACCCGCAAGCCTCGATGGCGCCCCGGTCGCCGACGCCGGGAATCGGTAGCCGACGGTGAGCGCGTTCGAGGCGCGCTGAGCCCGGGCGCGGGCCGGGTCAGGGCGGATCGGTCCGGCTTGGTTCAGCCTGATTCGGTCTGGTTCGGTCTGGTTCAGTCTTGTTCGGCTTGGTTTCGCCGTTGGACAGGGGCGGCGCGCGTGAGCGTGCCCGGGGAGATCGGGTCCGGCGCTTCCGGGGTGCCTGGCCCCGGGAGGCTCGGCCTCGGAGGGCCGGGCTGTGGGTGCCCGCGCCTACGCGTCGGTCGGTCCTCTCGCGCCGACGGCGGCGACCGGCCGCCTGGCCACGTTCGCCGTGAGTCGAGCGCCCTGCCTCCGATCATCGGAGGCAGGGCATTCAGCAATACGCCGTGGACCTTCGCGGCTTGGTCGACCACCGCGTTGTCGTCGGCTTCGGTGGCATTTTGCCGGGGTGGTCGTGCAGGCGGGTGGATGGCCGTCGGGTCGACGGTGGCTTTCCTGTCGTCCCGGCCGTCGAAGTCCGCGGTGAGCAGGAGCGCCACCACCAGGTCGGTGGTCGTGGCGTGTTGGGTGATGCGTTGCATGGTGCCCCCAAGTGCGGATGTCCGGGGGTGGACGGATGGCGGCGTGGGTGGTTGCACCGGATGGACCCGTCACGCGGCGATCGGCGTCGTGGTGGTGGGACGAAGCGTTGGGAAGTCCCTCTGTTTTCCCGGATCAGGGCGGATAGCTTGCCGAGGCCGTCAAGTGCCGGTCCTGTCCTGGAGGTTGTCCGATGAGAACGGTTGCGGGGGTGCTCGGCATCGCGTACGGGCTGATCGTGGGGTGCGCCGGAGCGGCCGGCATGGTGTGGGGGCTGAGCTCCTTCGGCGAGGTGGGGTGGCTGGTCTTCCTCGGCGTGTTCGTCGTCGCGCTCGGCGTGGCCCTGGCGCGCAACGGGTGGAAGCTCCTGAAAGGGGAGCCCGGGGCGGACGATCGGCTGATCCAGTTGCTCATGGTGCCTGCGGGCTTGTCCGGAGTGGCGATCGGCAGCATGGTGGCCCAGGCCGATCTGTCCACCGGTGCGGTGCAGAATCAACTGGCGGGGTTCATCGCGGCCTTCGTGCTCTCGGTGGCAGCGATCCTGCTGACTTCTCGGGCTTGAGCGGAGGTCTTCGACCTTTGTCGATGCTTCGGACGTCGACGAGTCGGGTCGGCTTCCGCGCGTTCGCCGGGCCCGGCATGAGTATGTGAGCCGGCGCGCCCCTGCGTGCTCGGCATCCGCTCGCGCGGGCCCTCGAGCAGATACCCGCAGCCTCGCCGGGGCCGTCCGGGCGCTGCGCCTCTCGCGTCGCCGGGCGCGCCGCTGCGCTTGCCTGCCCCGGCCCAGGGATGCCGCCTCCGCGCACGGCGGTTCGCGTCAGCGAAGGTCGAAGGGGATCGCCTTGTCCACCTCCGGCTTCAGGCACGCGTTCGCACTGCACGCGCCGTAGCTGACGACCACCTCGGCACGATGGCCGCCCGTTCGGCGCACGGGCAGGGTGAACGTGACCGGACCGTCCGGGTAGACGGGGAGTTCGGTCGTGAGACCCGTCAGCCGCAGGAGCCGGGTCGAACTCCCGGTCGCCGGCGGGCCGTCGGCGGCGAGGTCGCCCCGGACCCCGATGCGGGTCGGGACCCCCAGACCGTCGATTCCCCCCGCCGGGAGATCGACGCCGTAGATGTGGAAGCCCGGTTGGGGGGTGAACGTCACCTCGAGTTCGCGCCGGTCCTCGTGTGGCGGGCGAAGCGTGGCGGTGACGGTGACGCCGCTCGCGGTGACACTTGCCGTGAGCGGGGTCGAGGCCGGGGCCGGGGCCGGCGTCGATCCGCATCCGCACAACGCCACGACCGTTGCCGCCACCCACGCCGACGCCATGGCGGACCGGTGCCGGCGCGGGCGGGTCGTCATTCCCGCCCCGCGTTGCCGCGTGCCCAGCGGGTCAGGAATGCGGCGACCTGCCCCGGGTCCAAATTGCGGGCGTTGGCCAGCGACCCGTCGTTGGTGGCGGTGCGAACGCTCCCGTCGGGCGCGAGTACGACCAACGCGGGGATTCCGCTCGTCGCGAGGTCGAGGTAGCGGGCGGCGACATCGAGATTGCGGTCGAACTCGCCGACGTCGACCGGGACGACGACATAGTTCTTCGCCAGCAGTGGTTCCACCTGTGGGGATCGGAACAGGTTGTGCAGGACCCGACAGTCCGGACACCAGTTGGCGCCGAAGTCGAGCAACACCGCGCGATCACTCTGTGCGGCGGTCGCCAGCGCGGTACGGATGTCCGCGTCCGCGTCGCGTGTGGAGTCGAACCCCTTCGGCACGGTCGAGGTTCCGGGAGACGACGGCGTGTTACCGGCCCCGTCGAGAGGGCCTTTGGATGCCGTCGGAACGGACGTGGACGGGGCCGCTGTTCGGGAAACGGGGGCTGCGGCGTCGTTCTCGGCCCGTGGGATGTCGGCGGAGTCGTTCGCGCCGCACCCCGCAGTAAGAAACACCGCCGCCAGGACGGCTGTCAGGCATGGACGCAGGCCGCGCACGTTATCCCCCTTGCTGAGAATGGTCGCCGGAAACTACCAGTACTACGAATGGAGTTCGCACCTGGGGCCCTGGCCCGAAAGGAGGCGGGAATACGGAACGTCGGGCTCTGGTGGCATTTTTCCCTTCGCCAACGCGCCGCGCGTCACACGAGTCGGGCAGTCCGTCCGGGCCGGGCCGGTGGATCGTGGGTGTCGTCGGTCGGGTGGGGCACAGTGCCGCCGATATGAACAGCCTGTCCGCGATGCTCGCCGGCCGCGACCGCGTCAACCTTTCGATCACCGGCAAGCACCCCGGATCAGGCTTCGCTCCCTATACCTTCCGCGACGAACTCACGCACGGCGCGGCGGTGTGGCCACACATGGGCAACGGGACGGGCCCACCCGACATCGTGCTCGCCTCCGCAGGCCGACGGCAGCGGCGTGACGCACCCGCCTCGAACACGATCTCGGCGGCGGCGGTGGAGTTGGAAGGGTTCCTGGACGCGGTCCGGCGTATCGGCGGGTTCCCATCTGGCGATCGCCCGTCTCCCCGGCGGCGCCTGACGCGCGCAACGGGGTTCGGCAGGTCCCAGGTCGTGGTTGATGTGAAGGGCGCGGCGCGTTGCCTGGTGCGGGGGACGCGGGTGGTGGTCGTCACGGTGGCGTCCCGTGACCGCATACGAGCGGGCGGGCTGCGCGAGCCGGTGTATGGAGGCTGGGTGGCCGTTGTTCGGGGGCTTCCGGTGCGGGAGCCGGGTACGGGGGTGGGTCCGCCTGCGCCGGGTGGGCGGGAGCACGGCCCGGGCCCGCTGCCCGCCTGCGCTGTGGTGGTTTGCCAGGTAGTTCGCGTCCGGCCGTGATCGATTCGTTCGTCGGCGCATGCAAGACCGGGGTGTCCTGCCGGTCTTCGGGGTGCGGGGGACCGGGTCGTGCGTGGTGGCCGCTCACGGGCGGTCCGACGAGCGTGGTGCGTGGCGGGTTCGGCGCGGTCTCCCCGGAGCGCGCGAAGGCGGGACGCTGGGGCGTCGCAGGTGGTTGCCGATGGCTTTCGGGAATGTCCATCCCCGATCCGGAGGCGGTTGCGGGTCGCTCCACGATCGCGCCTGGGAGACCAGGGCCGCCGGCGCGTCGGCGTTTCGGCATCGACCTTCGGGGGTGGATCGCTGTGCCTCATGCCGTTGCGGTTGCCCGCGTAGTCGCGCCGTACGGCCTATCAACGATCACGGGCATGTCGCACCAAGACGGTGGAGCAGACATTTTCCGGCGCGGATCGTCGTTTCTGCGCCCTTGGCCCCGGTGCCTCGGCCCGTGGCCCGTCTCGTGGGCGAAGGTCGGGGTCCGTGCCGCCGGGTTGTGTAAGGCGTGAGCGGGTGAGCTTCGCGTGAGTGGAACTCCCACGCGCCGGTGCCTCTTTCAGGTGAGGTTCGGCGTGTCGTCGAGTGGGCCACGCTCCGGCCGGGTAGGCGCGCTTCGTCGGGTCCTCACAGTCACTCGCGATGTGCTGTGCGGGCTGTGCCCGGCGTCGTAGTACGGGGCCTCGGTCGCATCTTCCGACCGAGGCCCCGTGCGCGTTCGCGGCGGTCCACGTGCGGGGAATCCCGGCGGTGTGTTTGCCCGGGTCGCGGAGCGTGCCGACGGAGTCGAGAATTTGCGGTGTTCGCCGTGTTCGCCGTGCCTGCGCGGCGTGGGGCCGGGGTTACAAGGTGTTCTCGCGAATATGTGCACGGCGGAGGATGGGGCTGCGGTTGGTGGGTGTCCCGAATTTTTACCGACTCGTGAGGTTCTTGTTGCGCAGGTAAAGGGTGCCTCGGGTGAACGGTGCCGATTCCCTGTGTAGGCGCGGAATTCGCGTTCCCGGCGGTGCGGGTCGGGTGGTGCGGGTGTTCGTAAATGTGCGACGCGTGGCCGGAAACGGGCAGGAATCCGGGGTGTCGTTCACCGTTTCGGACCAGCTTCGTCGGGGAGGGTGCGTCGTTAGCCGGGCGTGACTCCCCGAGCTTCCGCGTCCGCCGCGGCTTCTCCCGCTCTCGCCCAACGCGCCTTTCCCATAGGGGGTTGGGTGCTCACCCCTCGCGCGGCGACGTTCCGCAAACGGTCTCCGCACGCGTACATCGAGCGTGCGGGACATCGCGTCGCGCTTCGGCATTGTTCCGCCGACATGGAGCAGTTCGCCCTGGCGATGGTGTTGATCGTCGCGGAGTACGCGCGCCGACTCGACGACGTCCTGGACGATCCCCGTTCGTGATTTCCGGGACCGACCACTCGCCGACCATCGAAATGTGTATTTGGCATCGATATTCGTGTCGGTGCCGCGCGACGCCCGATCCCTTGAATGAGTCAGGCCCATGTACGAAGGTTATGGATACGACCCGTATCCCCCGCCCGGCATGCAATTTCCCCCGAGCGTCGCGTCGTCTCCCGGCGTGGTGGAGTGGTCGACGTCGAACGCGGCCGTGTCACCCGACGGGCTCTCTCCGTCGTTCGCGGTGGTGGGGGACCCGCAGTTCGAGGCCGATCTCGCCCGGCTGCTGGCCGGCCCGGTCGAGGAGGTTCCCGCCACCGTCGAGCTCCCGGCCCCGATCCGGGGACCGGGCAGTCATCGCCGGCAGCCGCCGCAGGCCGTCCCCCCGGTCACGGGCGGACGGCGGCTGGACCGGCTCAGCCGCACCTTGGTGGTGGTCAGCGTCGTGCTGGTCGCCGCGATCGGTGTACTCGGCGCGGTGATCACCCTCGCGCCGCTGGGGCACGCCGGCGGCGCCACCTCGGGCCCGGCCCGGTGGTGGCCGGTCCTGGTCCAGGGGCCGTGGCTGGTGGCCTCGCTGTCGATCCTGCGTTCCAGCCTGCACCGCCGCCGGGCACTGCACTCGTGGATCGTGGTCGCCGCCTTCGCCGGCCTGTCCATGACGCTGTCCCTCACCCACGCCCCCATGACCCCTCAAGGCGTCGTCGTCGCCGTCCTGCCCGCCGTGGCGACCACGGCCTGCCTGCACCAACTCGTACGCCAGATCACCCTCACCCGACCACCCCGACGATCCACCCCCGGCCAAGTCCGCAAACCTCCACCCTGAACCACGCCCGCCCACGTGCCGCAAGGCGCCACATCCGAACGCCGGTATCCCGGGTGGCCGTTCCTGCGGGTCGACGGCCGTGAACCCTTGCGCCTATCGGCGCATCGTGTCCCGGACGGGGACGAACGACGGCCGGTCGTCCTCGTCCGGGCTCACCCCCGCTGCTCGTCCGGGACCTTGGCGCCCTGCCGTGGGATACCTTGCGCGGTGGGAGGTGCGCCCAAGACGCCGGCTCCTGCCTTGTGCGCTTCGGGTGGTGGGGCAACGGGACGACCCCGGCGCGGCCGGCGCCGGACCTGGCCGTCGCCGGACGAGGGGGAATCGACCCCGCATGGACGGCCCGTCCGGGTGAGCCCAGCGGCCGGGCGTCGCCCGGGCGAGAGGTTCGGTCGAACAACCCTGCCCACCGCGCTACTTCGGCCCGACCGCCAGGAGGTCCAGGAGTCGGTGCGGCGCGCGGGGCGCGGTCGCCGTCGTCGACGAGTGCGAGCAGGCGGGGCAGGGGTTCGACGACGCGGATCGGGTGTCCGGAGCGCACGTGGTTGCCGGCGTCGCGCAGGGCCCGATCCACGACGCTTCGCGTCCGGGCCACCGCGCGCAGGTTCCTTGCCCGGTGGAGTTCGTTGCGGTGGGGCAGCCACCGGCCGGCTCGGTGCTCCCTGCCCAGTGTGGTGACATCACGTTCGAGGAATTCCCAGGTCCAGTCGTCGGCGACGAGTTCGCCGCTCTCGCGGCTCGGTCGGGTGGTGCGGCAGCGCGCACACAGCCGTACCGACCGGGGCCCCCGAGGGCGGTTGGCAAGGCCACGGGCGGTCAGTCGTCGGCCGGGGCCCGGTCTCCTCGCAAGGTGACACACGGCAACGGTGATGGTCAGGCACGGGCGGGGCGAGGAAGTGGTCACGCGGATTCAACGATGTCACCGGCCTCGGTCCGCGCGCCGGGCCGGCCGGAGGCGAGGAAACTCGGCCTGTGCGCCCTCGCACTCCACCGGCCGTGCGGGTGTTGGGCTGTGTGTCCACGAACGTGTCCGCCGTCATGTTCGCCGGCGGTTAGGGTTTCGATTTGCGCAGGTCTGATGTGGGGGTTTCGGGGTAGGCGAGCGGCGTGGGGTTGGGGCGCTGGGAGAGGTGGAGCGGCATGGGGTGGACTGCGGACGGTGTGGATGGGCGGGCGTTGGTGGGGGTGGTCGCCTCGGCGTCGGCGGTGTTCGGAGATGGCGAGGGCGTTCGGCCCGCGCGGGATCTGGCCGTTGCCTTTCTCGGTGGGGTGCAGGCCGAGCACGGGCTGCCGGTGTCCGAGCGCGCGATGGACACGGTGCGGCTCGTGGTGAGTGAGTTGGTGACCAACGCTCGCAGGCACGCGCCCGGTCCGTGTCTGTTGACGTTGGAGGTGCGGGACGGTGCGGTCGAGGTGAGCGTGTGGGATGGCGATCCGACGCCGCCGGCGATCCTCGCGCCCGATCCGGCCCGGATCGGCCGGCACGGTCTGGAGATCGTGATGGCGGTCTGTCGAAGCTTCGCGGTGCATCGTGAGCCCGTGGGCAAGCGGATCTGCGCGTCCGTTGTGCTGGCCGACGATCCGGGCGGGCACGTCGCCGGTCGCCAGGCCTGAGGACCCGCGACACCACACGGCCGCTGCCGTGGAACCGGTCGAGGGCCGGCGGGATCAGGGTCTCGGTGGGAGTCGGCCGGACGACGGGCATTGGTGTCGACGCGACGTCGGCGCCTTGGTGGAGCAGCGCTTCGCAAGCGTGTCCGGGTGGCGGCCTGTTGCCTGCCCGCGGCGACTCACGCGCCAGGTCGTCACCCGAAGGTGGGCGGTTCGGTTCTTGATGGTCGTGATGCGTCGGTGAGGTCGGCGCCGCCGCGCAATAGCAGTTCCGGGTGGTCACATCGGTGGAGCCGGGGTTCGCGGCGGCGCTCGTGCGGATCCCCCGGCTGATCACGCGGGACATCCGTACCTTCTACGCGGTCGGGCTCCTGGTCAGTCAGGGGAGGGCGCCGACGAGGAGGCGTCGCCGTCGAGCATGCGCTGTTCGCCGCATAAGGGGCCACGCGTCGTTGTCGTCGCGGTCGATCGGGCGGGCGAAGAAGTGCCCATCGCCGAGCGAGGCGCACTTCCTGGTTGCGGCGGACGGGTACTCGTCGCGGTCCAGGCGCTGCCCGGCCCGGTCGCCCTGCCACTCCGTGCACACCCTTCCCCCAGCCGCGCGGTTCTGTTCCCGGAGGGCGGTGTCGATCACGCGGTGGAGTGCTGCGGGGATGTTCTTGCCGACGATCGGGGAGGAACGTGTTGCCCTGGTGGCGGAGGGCGCCGTCGATGTGGCGGGCGCTCTCGTCCTCGTCGGGGTTGCCCGGGCTGACGGCGAACGCGGGTTCGTGGTCCGAGACTCCGTTCCGCTGTCGCGGCATGTCTTGCGTGGCGGGTCATGACGGCTCAGATGCGGAAGGTCGGGATGTAGCGGCAGCCCGTCGTCTTCGCCTCGATGATGGGGACGCCGTCGCGCGGCGCGAAGTCCTGCTCGCAGTTCAGGAAAAGCAGGCCGGCCGCCTTGAGCTGCTGTTCGGCCGTGGACTTCACCTGGGCGTCGGCGGTCCCGAGGAGGCGCACGGTGAATCCCATGCCGACCCGATCGCCGGAATACGTGTCCTTGCCTTTATGAAAGGTCTCCAGCGTAGTGTTGTCCTCGTCGACGAGCAGGAACACGACCGAGAACTTCTGGCCGCCGTACCAGCACAAGGCCTTCTGCTTGCCCCCGCGAACCTTGTCCGCCGTGTCGAGTTCCGTTGCGGGACCCGTCGTTTCCATACGCTGACAGGGGCCGAGGGTCGGCTTCAGCAGCGCGGCGATCTCCTCGAACGAGCGCGCCCTGGGCAGCCCGGAGGCCGGCGTGCTCGGGTTGGGATCGGCTCCGGGGCTACCGGTTGCCGCCCCGGGGGCGGGCGTCGAAAGCGCCTTCGGCTCATCGTCGCCGCCTGCGCAACTCGTCGCCATTAAAGCCCCGATGGCCAGGGCGGCGAGCTTCGGAAACTTCATGGAACTCCCCTCTTGAGCGGGCTGATCTGCCTCGCAGTGAAGCAGCCTAAACTGCCCGCGTCCTGTCGGATGAGAGTCCGCGCAATCTGTCCTGGCCCGTGGGTCGGTCAACGCATGCGGGCCTCGCGCTTCCGCCGCGGTCGCTACGGACGATCTCGGGCGCGCCGCGGAAGGCGAGGTCCAGGCACAGCAGTTGCGGTCGGGTCGGGGGTTGTCGACGGGGGTGGTCAGGGCCAGGCGCGTGAGGGAGGCTCCGATGCAGTGGAAGGTGCCGTGTCCGAACGCGACGTGGGGGATGGGTGTGCGGATGATGTCGAAGGGGTGGGCGTCGGGGATGGACGCTCTCGTCGCGGTCGGCCGACTGGGCGTAGGAGACCACCGGTTCGCCGGCACGGATGCGGGCGCCGAGGTGGTCGATGTCGGCGAGCGGTAGCGCGGGATCCGGCTCCCGCCGGGGACCGTTCGGCCAACGTTGCTGTCGGGGGCGGCGGTTACGCTGCCGCCGTCCGCGCGCCGGGGGAGTTCCGGATACCGGGTTTCAGGCTGCGGGCGCGAGTTCGGCGCGGCCGAAGAGCAGGGCCCAGCCGGAGGGCAGCCGGGTCAGGATGCGGGTGAGGAGGTCGGGGCCGGCGAGCGCGGCGACGACGGTCAGGACCGATCCGGTGTCCCAACGTGCGACGCCGGGGGTGGTGTCGGTGCGGGCGGCGATGTCCTTGACGAAGCCCAGGCCGCCGGCGGGTCGGGGTTCGGCGGTGTGCGAGGTGAGCAGGAGGGCGGCCTCGAGGGGAAGTCGGGCGGCGAGGTCCAGGCGCTCCTGCCCGCCGAGTTGGCGGCCCAGCCCGGAGAGCACGACGCGAACCGCGTCCTCGGCCTGGGCCCGTGTGCGGTAGGCCCCTTCGAGACGGACCTTGTCCAGCAGTTCGGTGTAGGTGCCCACTGTCGTGGTCGGAGAGGGTTCGTTTCGGGTTTGCATCGTCGCGGATCGCCTTTCCGGTCTCGGAGCCGGCTGGGTGTCGGAGTGGGCGTGGGCGGGGAGCACGGTTGGCACGGTGCGCGCGGTCGAGTGACCGCGTTCCGGTGAGGGCTCCGGCCCATGTGGCCGCCCGCGAAGGGCGGTTGGGGGCCGGCGGCGGGCGCGCCGAGAGGCGGTGCGTCCGTCGTCGGCCCCGCAGGGGGGTGTCGTGGCCCTGCTTCAGGCGGTGATGACCTTGCGGT
>NZ_JBIWJT010000062.1:0-24697 GCF_044765325.1 Embleya sp. NPDC127516
GCTTCGGCGATGCGGTCGATGAGGTTGTCGCGGATCTCCTCCAGCCTGCCGCGTTGGGCTGGGTCCGGCCGGAGGAGTGAACATCTGACGCATGCGTGTTCATGAATGCAAGGCGTTGAGAACGCGCGGGCGCAGGTGCCGATGGACACCTTGCGCTTCTCGAAGTGCGCGAGGAAGGCGTCCCATTCCTCCTCGGTGGGAGCCCCGGTACGTCCCCGCCCGCTCCCCGACCACGTGCGTAACCTGCGGATTCCCCTCAAGACTCCAAGGGTTCGCGCAGTTGCTTCGGGTCGATGTCGGCTCGGACAGCCGGTACCCAGCCGTATTCGTAGACGACCGTATTCCCCGTTGCGAGGCGTCGGGCGCGCGGCTGACGGCCGAGTCTGCCTGGCGCATGTGGATCACTCGCTGGGCGGGGGCTCTTTCCGATTGGGGAAAAGCAGGTTCAGCGAACCGGTGAATCCCGACGCCGACAGGTCGGGCGAAGCCCGTGTCTTGCCAACGGCATGGTTTTGCACCGCTTCGATGGCTTCGACTTGTTCCCCGATGGAGCGCAGGAGTCCTTCGACCGCCATCCGACGGCGGGAGTCGCCGGTGGCCTCGAAGAGGTCGCGGGCGCGTTCGCAGGCGGTGATCGCCTCCTCGAACCGGGGCACCTCCCGCAGCGTGTTCCCGAGGTTGTTCCAGGCTGCGGCTTGGCCGTTCGGGTCGTCGGTGGCCTGGTAGAGGTCGCGGGCGCGTTCGTGAGCGGTGATCGCCTCCTCGAACCGGCGCACCTCCCCCAGCGCGTTCCCGAGGTTGGTCCAGGCGGAGGCCCGGCCGTGAGGGTCGTCGGTGGCCTCGAAGAGGTCGCGGGCGCGTTCGTGAGCGGTGATCGCCTCCTGGAACCGGCGCACCTCCCGCAGCGCGATCCCGAGGCCGTTCCAGGCGGAGGCCTGGCCGTGAGGGTCGTCGGTGGCGCGGTAAAGGTCGCGGGCGCGTCCGTGGGCGGTGATCGCCTCCTCGAACCGGCGCACCTCCCCGAGCGCGATGCCGAGGTTGGTCCAGGCGGAGGCCTGGCCGTGAGGGTCGTCGGTGGCCTCGAAGAGGTCGCGGGCGCGTCCGTGAGCGGTGATCGCCTCCTCGAACCGGCGCACCTCCCCCAGCGCGGCCCCGAGGCCGTTCCAGGCGGAGGCCTGGCCGTGACGGTCGTCGGTGGCCTCGAAGAGGTCGCGGGCGCGTTCGCAGGAGGCGATCGCCTCCTCGAACCGGCGCACGTCCCCCAGCGCGATCCCGAGGTTGTTCCAGGCGCGGGCTTGGCCGTGAGGGTCGTCAGTGGCCTGGCAGAGGTCGCGGACGCGTTCGTGAGCGGTGATCGCCTCCTCGAACCGGCGCACCTCCCGCAGCGCGTTCCCGCGTAGGGTCAGTGCCCGGGCCGCGTCGTAGGGACGGCTCAGCACCTCTGTGGCCTCCAGCGCGAGGTGGAGGTTGTGAAGGTTGGGGGCGAAGTCGCGGATGCGGTTGAGGTAACGATGGAGTCCGAAGGCCAACGTGATGACGGTGTCGTGGTCGCCCTGGGCTGCCGCGTGTTCCAGGGCCGCTTGAAGGCCGTCGCGCTCGGCGGCGAACCATTTCCGAGCCGCGCTCGCCTGTGCGGCTTCGGGTGTACCCGCCACCGGGGAAGTACCGGCCGCTGCCGCGAGTTCGCCGACTCGGGTGCCGTAGTACGCGAGGAGTCCGGGCACCGCCCGTTCTCGGTCGGGGTCGGGTGTCGAGTGTGCGTGCAGGCGGACCAGGTCGTGCATGCGGCGCCGGTCGGTGCCGGCGGGTTCGACGAGGTGCGCGCGTTCGAGTTCGGCCAGCGCACGCATCGCGATAGTGCGATCGAGTCCACTCAGGGCCGCGGCGGCGTCGACGGTGAACGTGGCACCGGGGCTTTCGGCGGCCAGACGGAACACCCTCGCCGCGTTCGCGTCGGCGGCGAGGAGGTGGGTGTAGGACAGGTCGAGGGCGGCGCGGACGGCACGTTCCCCGTCGTCGAGGCCGTCCAGGCGCCGCGCGCCGTCGGCCAGGTCTTCGGCCAGGGCGGCCGGGGTGAGGTCGGGGGAGGTGGCGAGTCGGCCCGCGACGATCCGCAACGCGAGTGGCAGACCCGCACACACCCCGACCAGCGCCCGGACCGCGCGCGTGTTCCGGCGCAGCCGGGTATCCCCCGGGCGCTTGGCTTGAAGGGCTGCGGCCAGGAGGTCGAACGCGGCGCGGTCGGGCAGAACAGGCAGTTCGGTGGTGGGGGCGTCGAGGCCGGTCAGGGTGTGACGTGAGGTGACCAGCACCGGATGGATGCCGGTGCCGGGCAGGACCGGCAGGATCTGCTCACTGGAGGAGACGTCGTCCAGGACGATCAGGACCCGGTGCCCGGCATCGGCCATACCTGCCAACACGGTCCTCAGCACCGCCAGACGCGCCTGGGCACCGGCGGGGATCACCTCGCCCGGGACGCCGAGGATGCCGAGCATCTCCACGGCGATGGTGTCCGCGTCGAGACGATCGCCCGCGTCGTAGCCGCGCAGGCCGAGGAACATCGCGCCGCCGGTGAACCATCCGGCGGCCACCAGGTCGTGGGCGACCCGCAACGCCAACGCCGACTTGCCCACCCCGGCCATCCCCGCCACCACCGACACCGCACAACCACCACTCGTGCCGTCGGACGCGATCGGGGCCAGGAGCGCGGCAACGTCTGCCAGTTCGCTCTCGCGCCCGATAAACACGCCCGGTGCGGGCGGCACTCCACGCAGCGCGTCAGGAACGTCCCTGGGCAGGCGCACCGTGATGTGCTGCCCCTGCACCAGCATCGAGACCGTACCGCCGGAGAACACGTTCATCGTGCCCCCCGCCGTCCTCGCGGACCGGGACCACCACCGCCACCACGCCACGTCCCCACCCCCTTCGCGTCGCCGTATGTGCCGGGCGTTTGATCACGGCCCGGGCGGTGCCGGCGGTACCGGGCCCGGAGAAACGGGAGGCGTCGGATTCGGCGGCGTCGCGGGTCCGCGGTCGACGGTGAGATTGCCCGCCTGGTACACATCCCGCGCAGTGCCGCCGGAGAACACGTTGTGCACGGAACCCACCGCCGCACCCCCCGGCGCGGCCGGCCCCGGCAACGGCGGCGAACGTCGGGCCAGCACGATCCCGTACACCGACAGCCCCAGACCCACCAGGCCGACGAACACCCCGATCACGCTCGCGAGTTTGTCCGCGTCGTCCAACCCGGCCACCGCGAAGAACACACCCAGCCCCACCACGCCCAGCCCGGCGACCACCAGTGCGGCCACGCCCACATCACGACCCGTCATGGCCCCAGCATGACCCTCCGATCGGACTGATGTGAGCAAACCGGACGGTCGCCGGAGATCAGGGAATGCGCGCACCAGCGGGCTGCGCGAAGGTGTCGACTGCCAAACGTGCGTCGGCAAGAGGCGATGTGTCCCGGGGGACTGTGCCGCAGAGAGTTGGTCGGTGATTGACGAGCGCCGTCGGTGACCTCGCGGTCCGCGAATCCCGGCGGTGCCTTCCAGGTGACGCCCGCTGGAGCTTGTCTGTCTCCGCCGGGAGGCTGTCCACACCCAACCGGATCTCTGCCTCGAGTCAGGTTCGTTCGGCCAGATAGGTGTTCCAGTCGCGGCCGGCGCGTCGGGTCCAGTTCAGGGCGCTGGTGAGGCTGATGCCCAAAAGTGAGCCCAGAACCGCCGGGGGAAGGTCGGCTGCGAGGGTGATCAGGGCGGAGTTGCGCGCGGGGATGATCGGGAGCCCGTGACGTCAGCGTCGCCGGCTGCGTCGCCCGCGTCGAGGCACTGGGCCTCTCGGACGAGGCGTTCGACGAGGCCTCGGCCCGTATCGACGAGCACGAGGCGACGATCGAGACCGCCGCCCGACGCCTGACCCGCGTGGTGGCGCGTTAGCGGCCCCGTCTCGGGGTCACTGCTGCGGCGCGCAACGCTCCAGGAGCCGGTCGCGCTGCCGTGCCCCGAGGCCGCGTACCCGCCGGCTCGCGGAGGTCCCCAGTTCCGCGAGGAGTCTGTCCGCGCGCACCTTCCCGATGTCGGGGAGGGACTCGAGCAGGGCGCGGACCGGCATGCTGCGCACCGCCGGGGTGTCGGTGTCCGGCACCTCGCGCAGGGAGGTCCTGCCGCGTTTGAGCGCCTCCCTCGCCTCGGCGCGTTCCTTGCGGACGGCGGCGGCCCTGGCGAGCGGGGCACGCCTGTCGTCGGGACCGATCACGGGCACGGCCGTCGGGATCTCCTCGTCCTCGATACGGAAACGAGCCCGTCATGACGACCTGTTCGCGGCGTTGCGATCCTGCTCGGCCAAGGACCGTCGCTGTCACAGTCGATCGAGCAGTTGCCGCTTCTTCCGCTCGAACTCGGCGTCCGTGAGCACGCCCGCCGCGTGCAATTCCCCCAGCTTGGCGATCCGGTCGAGGAGGTCCTGCGGCTCGGCCGCAGGCTCCGCCGCCACCGACACGGACACGTTGACGGAAGACGGATCGGGGGCCGCGAGGGTTCCCCGGACCAGGCGCAGCGTCTCGTCCAATCGCGTCAGGTCCGCTGCGTCGCGAACGGCGAAGTCCGCCTCGGCTCCGTCGTGGGTGTGCAGCGTCAACCAGGTCCGGAAGACTCCCTGCTTGAGGTGGCTGGTCCGGACCTCGGCCAGTGATACGGCGAGGGCGGTCGTGCCGGTCCATCCCTGCCTGATGAGCATCAGTCGCTGGCTCGTCAGGACGACGGCGCCCTCGTCCTTGTCGAGGGACCCCGCGGCCACGACGAGGACGCGCTCACGGCCGAGGAGTACCTCGGGTAGTTTCCTGAGGTGCCTGCCGCAGCGGTCACCGGTGGCCGAGTCCCGCCACGCCGCCACGATGTCCTCGCGGGCGGCGGTGTCCGGCCCGACCTGGCGGACGAACAGCTCTTCACGGCGCAGCCGCGCAGCCTCCCTCGCCTGTTCCGCGTCTGTGGCCATTACCGTCCCCCGGTCGCCTGCAATGTGCACAGCGTACCCACCTGGAACACCAATCCCTCGGCACTCGACATGACTTGACCGTTGAAGACGGCGCCGTTCGCGGCCCGAATCGGTGCCCGTCCCTGTCCCCGCGCCTGCGTCTGTTCGACGCGAAAGCCGCGATCACCGAGACAAAGCCGGCACACCGCCCGAGCCCGGCGGGGTCGGTGATGTGCGGGGCGGGGTCGATCCTCGGTTGGGGTGATGCAAGCACCGTGTGATGGCGGTGCCGGGCGCTACAGTTCGCCGGCGTGAGATCACCCGAGGAACTCGACAGGATCGACTGGCCGTCGCTGCACCACGCGTACGGGGACGGCGGCGACGTCCCGGACCTGATACGGGCCCTGTATTCGGGCGATGGGGATCGCGTCGACAAGGCCCTGGGCGCGTTGTTCAACCATGTGTTGCACCAGGGATCGGTGTATCCGGCGACTGTGGCAGCCGTGCCCTTCCTCGCCCACGCCGCCGTGCACACCCTTCACGCACGAGCGGGTGCGCTCGCGTTGCTCGCGGGCGCAGGGGGCCAGGGTCCCGTGCCGTGGGCCGGCGACGAGGAAGAGGGGCACGCGCGGGTCGGGGCCGAAGTCTGCGGCCTGCTGCACCTGCTCGGCGACGACGACCCGCGGGTGCGCCGCCACGCGGTGCGCGTCGCCCGCCGCGCGAACGCGCAGACCCTGCCGGCGGCGACACGCGAACTGGCCGCGACGTACGCGAGGGACCCGGTCCCCGCCGTACGCGCGGAAGCCCTGATCGTCCTCACCCGCATCGACCCCGACCCACAGGCCCGCACACGGCGCCTCCGCGACGCCCTCACGGACCCGGTCGCCGCCGTCCGCGCGGTCGCCGCCCTGGCCCTCCTGGAACAGGAACAGGCCCCCTACCCGGCGGACCTGGTCGCGGTCCTAGCGGACGCCGGCGGCGACGGCGAACTCGCGGTCAATCGGCTCGAGTTCTTTCCCGGGGTCGGCGACACCGACTCCCGCGTCGCCGCCGTCCTGGCCCACGACCCGGACGCCACCGCGACGGTGGCCCGCGCCTGGATCGCACGGGGCAACGCCGAAGGGCGCGGTGCACGCCGCGCCCACGAACTCTCCACCCACTGGCGCGACCGCGAGCACGACACCCTCGCCCTCCTCGCCGCCGCCCTCCCCCACCCGACGACACCCTGGGACCTGTCCGAACTGCTCGTCGCCGTCATCCGCTGGGCTCCCGGCGCCACCCACCCCGACCCCTCGCTCGGGGACAACCTCATGCCGCACGCGCTCGCCGGCACCACCACGGCCGAGCTCGCCCAACTGGCACTCGGCCTCCTCGGCGACGAACGCCTGCTCACCGCCGTCCCCGACCCCCAGCCCAGGCCGCTGGTCGCGCTCGCCGCCCGCACCCACGACCTCGACCACCAACGGCTCGCGCTGCGCCACCGCCATGCGTGTCCCGACGAACTCCTCGCCACGCTGACATCCCACGCCGCCCGCACCCTCCTGCGGGATCTCAAAGACCTGCTGCGTCGACGCCCCACCGTGACGCTCGTACGACGATTCGGCGACTGGGGCATCCGCGACACCGAGCTGCTCGACCTGCTCGCCGACAACGCCCGCGGCAGCGACGACGAACTCGCCACGGCCGCAACGGTCGCCGCCGCCCGCCTGGGCGCCGACCCGGCCCCGGCGCTGGACCTGCTGGCACGCCGCCTCAAGGACGACGGACTGTACCTGGAGGAGGCAGGTCGCCTGGGCCCGATGGCCGTACCGCTGCTGCCTCTGATCGAGGACCGTCTCACCGACGGCCACGAATGGACACGGACGATCGCCGCCGAAGCCCACTGGCGCATCACCGGCGACCGCTCCAAAGCAGTGCCGGTCCTGACCGCGCTCGTCGAATCCCTCCCCGCGCCTGTGCTTGCGCTCGAAACGCTCCTGTCGATCGGTCCGCCCTACCCACCCCACCTGCGGCCGCACCTCATGCGCTTGTCGACCACCGACCGCCGCGCGGTGTCCTCCGACGACCCGTTCGCGCCGAGCACCGACCTGCCCCTGGACACCCGACTCCGGTCTGCGGCAACACGGATGCTCACGTGAACGGCATGAACGACAGCCTGCGACGTGTGCGCGATGTCGGCGAACACGACACACGCCCCAGGCCCTCAGAAGCGCTCGAGGAGTCGGTCGCGCTCTTGGACATTGCCTCGTTCCCCGCGGACGGCGGCCGCCCTGTCGTGCGCTGCCCGGCGCTGCTCGGGATTCGGCGGTGGGGGCACGGCCGTCGGATTCTTCTCGTGTCGTGTACCGGAACGGGCCCATCCTGGCTCCACGTTCGGGGCATTGACCAGCGCCTTTACGGATGACAACGAAAGTTGTCGTCATCGGGCGGCCGATGCGGTCGGCAACCGTGGCTGCCAGGTCACGCACCCCGGCCTTCCGTTCTCGGTCGGGCCTGTCGGGCAGACGCCGTGTCGATCCCGGCGTCGCCTGGTCGACGCCCCGCCCGGTCGTTGTCGGTGGGGGTCGCTACCGTCACGGCACGGCCGTCGGAGACCTTGCCCTCCCATTCGGGTCCGACGGCCCGGGTCGGCCCGCCGGCACTCCCCCCGTCGGCGGGCCGAATCGACGTACCGGATGCGGCCCGCACGGGGGTTCGGCCGCGTTCGGTACGTCGAGCGGAACACCCGCCCTGTGAACGCACCTTCGACTCGCGACCACACCCGGTACCCGCACGGGTCGCCCGAACGGCGGCAACGTCCCGCTTGACCGGCCCCGAGGTCCTCGACGGCTCCTGGCCCGGTCCGCGCGTCGACACCTTGTCGAGGCGGCCCGGCGCAACCACCTGCTCGGCCTTGAGCACGCGGCACAGCGATCGCAGGGCCGTGGCGTCGTGGGCGCGAGGGAGCAGTGCGCAGCTCATATCTGGAACCGCCGGTGGCTTTGTTCACGAGAACGGGTTCTGGCTCAGGTTTTGTGGAGTCTGACTGTGTGTCACAGCTTCGGGGCCAGGCGGCTTCTCTCGGGATGGGCGCGCAGTGCTGGTGACGTGAGTTCCAGGGCGCGGTTGTCCTTGCCGGCCGTCATGTGGTCGAGCCATCGCTCGTACCAGCCGAGGAAGTCGCGGGCGGAGGAGACATTCGGGCCCCAGCAGCCGTCCGCGTTGCCGATGACGATTCGTCCGGTGAGGGGCCCGGTCATCGCGATGAGGGCCAGGTCGGTGCATCCCATGTCGATGATGCGAAGGAACAGGTCGTGCCTGGTTTCCTCGGGGTCGGCGAGGCTGAATCCACGAGCGGTGCCGGGGGGATCCATCGTGTAGAGAGGGGGTTGCTCGGGGCCGGTGGGGTCCGACAGGCCGTAGAACGGCGCGACGCCCGAGCCGCCGATGTGGAGCAGGAACTGCCGGTAGGGGTCAGGGAGGACGACGGCGTGGGTGTCCTCGAAGGCGGTCAGTCGGGAGTTGGGAATGGTGGGGCCGAGACGGAACCGGTGCAGTTCTTCGCCGAACGAATGGCTGCGGTGGGGGTGGAATGGAACGGCGGCCAGTTTGCAGCGGATCCGGGGGATGCGGGTGTCCACGGGCGGTCTTCTCTCGTTCCCGACAACCTATCGTCCGTTGGCGGACGTCATGCGAGCAGGACGCGTTTTCTGAGGAGCCGGAAGCCCGCACGGCCGAACATTTGGCGTTTGAGCATCTTGATGCGGTTGACGTGTCCTTCGACGACGCCGGAGTTCCAGGGCAGGGTCAGCCCGGCGATGACGGCGTCGCGGTCGCGGTCGATGCCTGCGGCCAGGGTGTGGAGGCCGGGAAGGTCGTCTTGGCGGACCGCGTCGAGCCAGTCCGGAGTTGTTCGCCTCGGCGTTCGGTGAGCATTCGCGCGAAGGATCGGACGTGGCCGGTGAGGGCGTCGAGTTCCGGGCAGTTGGCCAGAACGGCTTTGAGCCGGAGGTGTTCGGTCTCGTCGAGGGAGTCGTGGCGGCGGAGGATCCATCCGGCCACCTTGCGAGGGGAGGGCGGGGTCGAAGTCGCGGTCGGCGAATCCGGCGAGAGGCGCTTGGCGCGAAAGTATGCGCGGACTCGCTGATAGCTGCCTCGGTAGCCGAGCGGTACGATCTTTTCCCACAGCTTCCACGCGTTGGTGCATCCCTGGTTCCAACGGTCGTCCAGGTAGGGCTTGTAGGCGTCGAGCACTGACGGTTGGCCCTGCCACTGCCCCCGGAAGAGGTCTTCCGGAGCGGCCGCGTCGGCGAGGAGCTTCACCGTGCGACTGGTCATCCGCAGTTGCCTCTCGATCGCGCGGCGGCTGTGGCCGGTGGCCAACAGCGCGTGGACCTTGGCGTGGTTGGCCCGATTCCGGTCGGCGAACCGGTGGCCGGTGGGCCACAGCGAGCCTGACGGATCGGCTTCGGCCCGCTCTGGTTCCGGACCGGGTCGGGGCGCGTCCGGGACCAGGACGCGCAGGCATCCGCGGTGGTCCGCGACGCTGCGTTCGGTGGCTTGGCCGAGGTTGTTCCACAGTGCCATCGGTCGGCGACCTGGACGGCTTGGGGTGCGCCGGCGGTGGCACCCTCGGCGAAGAAGGGGGGGCGGTCTCGACATACGACCTCGATCCCCGGTCGTTCGATCAGCCAGGCGGCCAGGCTCGCCGCCTCCCGGTCGGGCAGCATGTCGATCGGGTGGCGCGTCTCGACGTCGACCAACACGGTGCCGTAGAAGCGGCCCTTGCGTGTCGCGTACTCGTCGACGCCGACCACGCGCGGGTCGGGAACGGTCGGTTCGGGCAGGGCCTCGACGAACCGCAGGACCGTACTGCGACTCACCGAGATCCCGAGGACACCGGCCAAACGGGAGCCGGCCCGCCCGGCGAGCGCGAGGCCGACCTCGGCCAATGTGTTGCGCAGACGCTCGGTCCGCTGACCGTGGCGGCGGGTCAGCATCGGTATCTGCTCGACGAAGGTCCTTCGAGCGCATGACTCGTCGCGGCAGACGAATCGGCGAACGTGTAAGCGCAACACCAACTTCCGCCCCTCGCACGGCACATCGGTGGGAAATCGCAGGTAGGAACCGTGAACACGTTCGACCAGGCTCCACACACAGGGCACGAGGCACCTGCCGTCGTGCACCGGGCCTCCACGCGCACAACCTCGTCGTCCACGTCGACCGACAACACCGCGACGTGCGCGATCGACGGAAACAGCAGTTTCTCTGGTTGGAGCAAGATCTCATCCACGACACCGAACTGTCGGCCATACCAAGCCGGTCACCGACCAATTTCGGGCAACTCCCCCAGAGCCCGGAGGAGCCAAGGTCGTGACTCAGCGTGCATGGTCCACAGAAGTTGAGCCAGAACCCGAGAACGGACAGCAGATGTTCACCGCTTCGGGAGGCACCCGGAACGTCGGGGATTCGAACGATTGCGTTGCGGACCGTAGTGGTGCACAGTCCCGCGCCGCGGAATGAAAACACGTTGGAGCGTCCGCCACAGAGCTGCGACGATGCCCCCTGCATTTTTTGCGGAGGACATTTGTTCGTTTTCGTGTGTGCGGGATGTGGCTCCGAGCTGACCATTCCGCTGTCCCCGGTCGAGTTGCCGGCCCATGCCCATCAGAAGTACGGGAACGCGATCCAGCTCCCGGTGCTCATGGAGTCGGGCACATTCGCCGTGGAACCGGAGCCCTGGGGAGCGCCGTGGCGAAGGTGGGAGGACATCGACCCGGACGAGGCGGCGGCCCGCGGCATTCACGCCCCGCTCCACGCCTTGTCCGACGGCGCACCCGGCACCGTCATCATCGCCCCCGGCGATACCCGCGGCACCGTGCTCGTCCCGCACGCAGCCGGCGGCCACTGCTGCGGCCTCGACTGGGGTGACGGCCCCAACATGGCCTGCGAGGCGTGCGGCCTGCCCGTGGCGAGCCGGATCGACGACTGCTCACTCTGGCAGGCGGTATGGCTCGCGCCGGATGCCGTGCACCGCCTCCCCGTCGACGACACCGACACCGCAATCCTCTCCTGGGAGGAACTGCTGGAGGAAGGGGTGGCCACGCCACCGATCGAGCCGATCACCGGATGGGGCTCGTTCCTCGGGCTGCACCACTGGTGGTCGTGGAGCCCACGGTGGGAAGCGGCGGCAGGCCGGGCCCTGGCACACCTGCTGGCGGCCTCCGGCGGCCGTCCCGTGACGGTCCCGCCCGGCCTGATCACGGAAGTGTTCCAACGCGCCCTTGACGCCCTGCTGCCCGCAGACCGGCCGGCGCAACGCGCCGTCCTGGCCGGACCGGGACTGTCCGCCCCCGGCCCGGACGCCGACATGATTCTCGTGCCGACCCACCCCCGGACGGGGGAACTCTGGAGCCCGACCGGACCGAACACATCCGCACGCCCGGTACCACTGCCGTTCGGGATGTGGATGTGGATGGCCTTCCCCGAACCACACCTCCACCTCCCCACCTCGGGAACCATGCCCGACGGCGTACTCCGCGACGACCCGCCCGCGCCCACGCCCCACCAACTCTTCCGAGCCGACCCGGGAATCTTCCGACACGCCCTGGTCCGATTGCCGGAGGTTCGCAGCCCATGGCTGCGCGAGATCCTCGACAACCTCACCCACCACATGCAAACCGGTCTCTTCTAGCCGAAGGCCGGACGACGCCGGTACTCACACTCCGGAGCTGCGCAATCGAACAGCATCAGGTAGTGGTGCCTCCTGAAGTGGTGAACATCTGCTGTCCGTTCTCGTGAACAAAGCCCACGCCGGCAACGTCGGCATCGGGAACTGCGTGCTGACCGCAGATCACGTGCGGTTGTCACGGAGCGATCCCGCGAGGCGGGCGGCGCGGCTGCGTGCCGGTCGCGGTCGACGGCCCGGTGCGTCGCGCTCGGGTCGCTCCCGGCGGAACACGCCCGAACAGCGGGGGCGTTCATCGACACGTGGGTGACCTCGGGCCGCTGCGGTCGTTGGTCGATTGTGCCCCGCGTCACCCCGTCGTGCGGCCGCGCTCCGGGCCCGCCGACATCCCCCGATCGGCGGGCCGCCCGAGTCGCTGCCGGGTCCGCGCCCACGCGAAGCCCCCACCGGGGACAACCGGATCGCGGTGAATTCGACGCGCCTCGTGCGGCCCGAAGGAGCGATATTTGCCTTGCAGGCCCCCACGGGGCGTGGCACGCTGCCCGACATGATCAAGAGAATCGAGTCCTCCGTCCGCCGATGAGCGAGACGGCCGGGATGCAATTGCCCGGATCGCGGATATCCCTGTTCGAACACGTGCTACGGCTCCACCTACCGGCCCCGGACGGGCCGCTGCCGCGGGACGGAGAGCCGTACCCCGACGATGCGTTGCACCGCCGCCGGTCTCGGCCGAAGGCGCCGCAGGACCGGCACGCCGCCGGCAAGGATGCCGCGCTCGTCCTGGACGCGTATTTCGCCCGCACCGCCGCGCAACCCGCCGAACTGGTCGGCGCGTTCCACGACGTCTACGTCCCCATTCAGCCCAACGCCCACATCACTGCCGCGGCCGAGGGAGCGGACAGGCGTCGTGTTCACGAAACGGGCCGATGGCTGGTCCGCCACGGAACCGATTGCGACTCGGTCACCGTGGGGCTTGCCCTGGTCGCCGCCGTCGCAACGGCCGACGACGTCACCCTGATCCGAACGATCGGCCTGCTGTCCAACCACTTCGGTCCCCTGGCCGCGCACGCCCTGGAAAGACTGCCCCAGGGCACCGATGCCCTCCTGTGGCTCGCCGATCGAGTCACCGGCTGGGGGCGGGTCTGCGTCGTGGAGGCCCTGTGTCGACGCGACGACCCCACCGCCCGGCCCTGGCTCCTGCGCAGGGCATGCGACGGCGATCTCCTCAACGCGTACTTCGTCGGCGAGGTCGCCCGGACCACTCGTCTGCACGAAGTCGTCACCGGACCCTGCGTGGACGACGAAATCACCGACCACACCGGCAGACTGCTTTTGGTGATGACGTACAGCCAGGGCATGGGCGTCACGCTCGCGCGTTATCCCCACGCCGAGGCGGTACTCGCCGCGCATCTGCGCCACCTCGAGCAATCGGAGCCTTCCGCCGGCCGATACTGCACCGCCGCGTGGCTGGCGAACAGCCTGGGGACACGAGGCGACGCGGGTTCGATCGGCCCGGTTCGGCGATGGCAGCCCTACCGGGACGACTACCTGGCTCTCCTCGAACGTGACGACTGGTGCGAAGTGGCGAGGGACGCCCTCGCGGTCGAGGACCCCGGCATCGTCCGGCTCCTGGAGACGGCGTCAGGCCGTCGGCTACCGGCATTCGCGAACCGGCCGACACCCGACGGGCGATAACGAACGCCCGTTAGAAATATCCACCGTCGATCCGCCAGGTCGCCGTCCACCGCTGCGGCCATCCCGCCTGCATGGCAGCGGGCCCGCACGGCATCGGTCATGGCGTACGCCGCGACCAAATGGTCCAGACCGCGTGTATCGGACCCCACCCCGGATGGTTCGCCCGCAGCGGCAGCACAGCACGCCGCATGCAGGACGTACGGATGTCCACAGCTGATCGTGATTGTCATGCTCGGAGCGCATGCCGAGGACTGGCCAACTACCGATCGAGACGGCCAACTATCGGTCGTCGCCACAGGGAGTGTGACCGTCAGCGATGGATGGCCACGCTGCTGGTCAACGGTGGGGCGGTCATCGACTGTTGGCCACCTTGGTCGGGGTCGCTTGGGCATCCGTCGTCGCGGGCGGGAAGCGGCCGCACGATGGGCCGGCTGCCGAATCCTCAGCCACGACGCTCTCGTCATCGAGGTCGGTGCCCCGGTCTCGCCGGCGGTGCGGTGTCGATCGGTGCGTGCGCGTCCGCGCGCGGTACGGGAGGGAGGACGGCGGGAACGAAGTTGGCGAAGGGCTCCGCGGCGGCGATCAGGTCGGCCAGGGCGGGCGCGGTCTCCGCGTCCGGGTGTGCGGCGAGTGCGCGGCGGGCGGCGGTGACGGCCGTGCGCAGTTCCTCGTGACGGGTGGTGGGCATGGGTGGGGCCTTCCGGGTCGGGCGCGGTCGTCCGAGCCTCGGGTCCGGCCCCCGGACCACCGCGGATGCTCGACTCCTACCCAGGACCGGCTTGCGGAAGCGGAGGTTCGGAGTGGGCCGACCGCCGGAACGTGGGCCTGGGGCGCCGCCCGCCGGTTCCGACACGCTGCCGGCGAGCCCGCCCGAGGGCCGGCGCCTGCGTGGCAGACAACGCCGGGCTGCGAATCGGAGGCCGTCCCGACGGCTGAAGGATCCAGATGGCCAACCAACGCTGCCCGCCGCAGGGAGGAGGGTTGGCAAAGTTGATCTATTCGAACTATTGTCCGAATGAGAGGTGGTTTTCGGACAGGGGGGTGGACGCGGGCGGAGGTGTGCGGTGGACGGTTTCGCGCACTTGCACACCGCGTCGGGCTACTCGGCCCGGTACGGCGCCTCCCACCCGGAGGACCTGGTGGCGCGGGCAGCCGAGCGAGGCATGTCGGCCCTGGCCCTGACGGACCGCGACACCGTCGGCGGCGCGGTGCGCTTCGCCCAGACCTGCCCTGCTCGCCGAGTCCGGCGACAGGGCCGAGGCCGAGACCGGTGGCACGAACAACCACAACAGCGATGAGTGTCGCGATTGGAGTCCGCCCCGACGAAGGGGTGTCGATGGTCCGTCGGTGCCCGGTCCGGGGTGCGCCCCTCGGGCGGGATCCGTCAACATGACCGGTGTGGTGTCTCGGCACGGTCGGTCGGACTCCGCACCGTGGCGGGTGTCGCGAGGCGTTCGTGTGGGCCAGAACGCCCGCCGGCACCTCGACCGCGCCCGCCCCGCGTGCGGCGGGCACACGACCCGTCGCACGCGCGAGGTTGCCGGACAGCCGCCGGTCGCGCGGCACTTCCGCGCCCGGGTCGCTTCGGTCGCTGCATGTGCCGCGGCCGGGCGCGTGTGTCACGTCGTCGACGCTCCGGTGCGCTTCGACGTCGATCGCCCACCCCACCGAGTGACGGCCCGTCATCGCCGGCGCTCGGTCAGGGCTTCAGCGTGCTGGCTCGTCGGACCACGGGTGCGTCGCCGGCACCAGCGGTGGCGGGGGGCTCGTGTACAACAGGACGGCCAGGGCCTCCTCGACGCGGCCGAGGTCGACGAGGTGGTGGGCGAGGTCGTGGCCGTTCCTGCGGTCGTGCTCTTGGAGGACGGTGACGGCCTCCTCGGTGCGCCCGGCGCCGGCGAGCAGGCGTGCGATGTCCTCCGCCGCGTACCGGGTGTCGCCTTCGGGGTGGGCGCGGGCGTGTTCGACCGCCTCGTCGATGCCGCCGCAGGCGGCGATCAGCGGCAACCGTATCCGGTACAGCTCCCACTCGTCCTCACCCCCGCGTCGGGCGTGGAGGGCGTCGAGGTGGGCCAGGCCGTCGGCGGGGCGGCCCCGGTCGAGGCACAGCTCGGACAGGGCGTGGAGAATCCAGTCGTCGCCGGGGTGGGCGTCGGCCCGGGCGCGCATCACGGCGATCGCCTCCTCTCCCCGTCCGTGCCGGGTCAAAAGCTGCGCGAGATCGTAGGCCGAGTTCGGGTCCCGGGCCGCGGGACCGTCGGCCGGCCCGTACACGGCGATCGCGCCCTCCACGTCGCCACCCTTCTCCAGCAACTCCGCCAACTGCCCTACGGCCTCCTGATGCCCGTCCGACGCGGCGTAGGCGCGCAGCTCCTCGACCCGGGCGTGCCGGGCCAACAGGTCGGCGAGTTGGTCTCGGCCGTTGACCGAGACGATCCGCCGGCGGCGGAGCAGGGTGATGGCCTCGTCGATGTGGCCCTGGCGCTCGCGGATCGTCGCGAGCAGGCCGAGCGCCGTGTCGGGATCGAGGCCGCGGCAGCACCACGGGCCGTCGCAGCGGTGGTCGGCCCGCATCAGGCCGGCGAGCAGCGCGGCGGCCTCCTCGTCGCGATCGGCGACGCCGGCGACGTCGACCAGGGCGGTGGCGAGCACCCAGTCGTCGACATGCGGCACGAGCAGGTCGAACGCCTCCTCGGCGCGGCCGTGCCGGGCGAGCAGCCTCGAGGCCAGCGCCGGCGGGATGCAGCCGGACCGCGTCCGGGCCCGGAAGTCGAGATCGGTGGCATCCACGACCGGGCACCATAGCGCCCGCCCCCGACAACGGACCGACACCACCGACGACTTCGCATCGGACCGGTGGAGACGACCCGCAGGATCCCGCGTCGGCAGCATTCGGCGATGGGGGTCGCTGTCGTAGGCCTTGTCGCGCACGAGTTCCCCGGACGCCACGACCTCGTCCCACGGATGTCACCGAGCGAAGGCCCCTGCCTGCCGCCGGACACCGATCCTCGGACGTCACGGTCGCCTCCCACGGCTGTCGCTGGCCGAAAGACCCCTGCCTAATCAGGCAACTTCTCCATGCCGACTCTCAAGGGCGGTTCGGTCCCACTTCCCGGATCAGACCGCCACCCGGGTGGGCAAGGCGTCCGCCCTTCCATAGGCGAGCACCTGGGCGAGGACCTCCCGGAACCGGGCCACGTCTTGCGCCGGGGCCTCGATGACGGCCTCGATTTCGCCGTCCTCCAGCCGAAGGCTCTCCAGCGCCTCGGGGTCCAGTACGACGCGAAGGACATTGCCCTCCAGGACGGCTTCGTGCACGCAGCCATAGGCCGTCCCCTGCCCGGCCGTGACCAGGCAATGAGTGTCCATTCCCAGGGCGACCTCCTGGTCGTCGGGATCTTCCTCGCCCGACATGAACAACAGGATGAAGCCGCTGCCGTCCTCGGCCTCCGCGAGGCCGGCCTCGGTGAAGCAGCCGTCGGGATCAATCTCGGTTCCGACAACGCGGGCGGTGAATCTGAATGCCATGAAGAGGTTCTATCAAGGCAGTCGGACAGGGAACGCGGTGCGGCCGCCCGTGCCCCGGGTGGCCGGCACGCATGTCGGACCGGGGGATGGGGCGGGTGGCCCGGAGGCCGTCGGTGGGGTTGGGGTGGATGGCGGGCGGCCCCGGGGTCAGGCGCTGTCGCCTTCCCAGTGCAGTCGCCCGTCCGGCGGGTCGGCGCGGACGTAGTGGGAACGTCCCTCCGGGTAGGCGCCGTTGCCGGCGTACAGCGCGACTCCGTCCGGGTAGTGCTGCGGGGGCCGTTGTCGATCAGGACCATCCACAGTCCGTCGAGCGGGCCGCCGACCAGTTCGATGCCGGGGGTGCCCTCGGGCGGGGTCGGGTCGCCGAACTGGTCCTGGCTACCAGCGGCGGGGTGTCGTTGTCGTCATGGGGTTCAGTTTGGCCGGTGCCCCCGACTGGCGGGGCGCGAAGCGGGAGTTCGAAGCAGCCGGGTCCGGATCACCGTGTGGGGCGAGGATGCCGTTCCCGGGGCGGATCTGTGCGCCGATCGTGGCGTCGACGGGGCGGCGGTCGGGTTCGGCTGGGTCGTGCAGCTCGCCACGAAGCGGATTCCGGGTCGGGACGGTCGGTTCCGCGTCGAGTTGCGCGCGGCGGCGTTCGTGGTCCTCCAGGGCCACGCGCCCGGCCACTCCATGCGGACGACGATCCCCTCCCAATCGGCCAGGTCCTCCGCGCCCCAGGTCCAACGCTCGGTCTCCGTCGCGTCGGGCACTCCGGAATCCTCGACGTACACGGGGTGGTCGGCGAGCACGTCGGCCGCGTACTCCAGGGGGACGCCGCCGTGTTCGACGGCCCAGCCCCCCACACGGCCAGTGCCTCGACGAACGGCGGGATCTCGACCGGTAAGGCGCCGTGTCGCACGGTGCTCTGTCCCTTCGGTGCTGTGCCGCACACGCGGGAAGCCGGGCCGTTCGACCGCAGTCGGCGCGAGGGGTGCTCGGGTTCGCCAGCCTATCTCGCAGCCGGCCGACGGCGCCCGCGTCGGGCGGGCCCGCGCTGAGGGGATCAGATCGCGGGCGGCACTCGCGGCCCGTCGTCGGACGGCTCACCGGGCTCGCGACCTCGCACCAGGCGCAGCGCCGGGCGTGGCTCGGTCGCGGCGATGTCGGTGTCGGCGCGGAGGAGGTGGGCGCGTCGGTCGGCGGCATTCTGGCGGACGAGGTGTGTGTGGTATTCGGCGTGGCCGGGCGGGGGTGTGGCGGCGATCAGGGTCAGCAGGTATGGGCGGCCGCCGCACGTGCGCAGCAGGCCCTGGTCGTCGAGGTCTCGGGCGATGTGTTCCGGGTCGATGGTCAGGCCGTTCTCGCGGCGGGTGGCGAGGATGGTGAACAGCATTTGGTGGGCGGGGCGGTGGAGGTCTTGGGCGTTGAGGCCGACGTACTCGAGGATGTCGTCGATCACCTTGGGGTCGAGGAGCATGGCGCGGCCGGTGGAGCCTGGCGGGCGCGCCGGCGCCGCTTTCACCATTCCATCATCCACACAGTCGGAGCGAGGAAAGGCCAGACGAGCGGGACGAGGACGCGGTCCGTCAGCCGCTCCTTCAGCTGTGCCGGCGTGAAGTTCCCGATACTCAGGGCGAGTTCTGGATCCCCGGTCGTCAGCGCCTTGATGTCCCGGCGTGAGCGATGCTTGGTCAGCGCCCAGTTCGGCTCGTGGATCAGCTCGTCCTGTCCCGCTCGCGTGTGGCCTTGCCGAACAGCCGAATGGTGTGGGCGGGTCCGCTCGTCGCCAGAGCCGCGACGAGATCGGTGGACCAGTCAAGACCGGCAAGGCAGTAGAAGCCTTTGTGAGGGCTGATCGAATGGAACAGGTCCAAACCTGCGCACTCCTTCGCTGCCGCCACAACCACGCATTCTCGGTCGAGTGGACACTGCTCGCTGCGGAAGCGCCACCACACCGGGCGAACGATCTCCACCGGTTCCGAACGGCACAGTTGCTTGCTGAGCGCGTCCGATTTGCGATCCTCGTCCAGATCGCGTAGTGCGGTCACCTGCAGGACGATGTGTTGCGGGAGCCAGTCACGTCGTCCCGGTCCTGCCGGCGGACCTCCCTTCCATATGGCGAGTTCGGCCTCTGTCCGGCCAATCATCCGAGACGCCTTCTCGACGTCGTGAGCGCCTAGGCGCAGCATCGCCTCGGCATGCGAGACCTGTTCCTCAAGTACGGCGATGCTCGCCACGCAAGTCCGGTGTCCCGCCCTGCCGCTCAGAAAGGCGGGTCATCGTCACATCCGCGGATCCAGGGATCGACGAGCCTGTCCCTGGCGGCCAGCAGGGCCGGGAGGTCCTGTTCCTCGGCCTGGAGTATCCGCTCCAGGATGCGGGGCAACCCGGCTTCGTCCACGACCTCCAACCATGGGATCGGCGACATGAGTCGATCGAGTTCCTCGGTGAGCGTCTCCTCCAGGACTGCACGCAACGCGTCCGGCAACGGGCCCTCGACCAGGCACGACCAGGCGAGCGCCGCGCTCACCCGCACCTCGGCCGGCCGCGTCGCATCCGCCCAGCACGCCCGGGCCCAGGCGACGGTGTCGGCGTGGATCTTCGCGTGCTCACGGGCCAGTTGGGCCAGTGCCAGGACAATCCGCGCCCGTACTTGCGGATCGTCCTCGACACCGAGCCGTTCGTGCAGGGCGATCGAGATCTCCTGGGCCTTCCCGGAGGCTGCGGAGAGTACGTGGCAGGCCCGGCCGCGGACGTCCGGATCGGGGTCGTCCAGCAGATTCAGCAGGATCTGCGCGTCGGCGGCGATGGCGTCACGTGCGGCCTGGATCGACCAGTTCTGCGGGTACATGTTGGTGTCGTACCGCAGGTCGTCGTCCCGGTAGGCGACCCGGAAGAACTCCGTGCGTATCTCCACCACATGATATGAGTGGTCACTTCGTGCCATGTGGGCAACCAGCGACAGCACGCCCGACCGCCAGTAGGTCGAACGATCGGCGGCGATACGCAACAGGAACGGCACGGCCAAGGGCGCCGGCGCGGACGTCTGGTGCTGATGGCGCATGTTCCACAGCTCGCCGAGTGCCCGCTCCGCCGCCTCCTCGTCGTCCGCGAAGCGAAGTTGCTCCAGGAGCCCGGGAATGTCTTCACCTCGCCCGAAGGGGTGAAAGAAGCGTTCCCACGGCACCCGCTCGTATCGGAAGCCGTCCTTGACGTCGACCGGCATCCGCGCCATCACCACACGCACGTCCAGATCGGTCCCCCGACACCGCTCGTAACCGCCCTCCTGCAGAAACACCCGGTCGTAACACGTCTCATGTACCTGCACGACACCCCCTACAACTCCGCACTACAGGCTACAGAAGCGCCACTGGGCATCAGTGGGGCAGTCCCGCTAGTCGGTCGTGTACGCGGCGCATGTGCCGTTCGGTCGGGTGGCGTCAACGCACAGGCCGGGTCGCGGGATCACGTCGCGGTGCGATAGTGGTACAGGGTGTCGTTGCCGTGGGCGTAGAGGTCGTCGTAGGTGACGCCGGCGCCGCCGCGGTGGGTGATCAGCGACCCCGCCCAGGTGGGTTGCTCTTCCGTGCCGGCCGGTCCCTGGACGGTCTTGGAGGCGATGGTGTCGCCGAGGGCGGGGTCGACTGACGCCACCCACCGCGGGTTTGACGGCGCCGATGTAGCCGTCGTTGCCCGAGGTTGCCCCGTTGACCGGGACGGGGGTCATCCGCCGGTTGGTGGGCTGGTTGGGCGGGGTGTTGTACTCGATGTAGATGTAGTTGTCGGCGGCGTTGCGTAAGAACCGCTTGAAGCCGTTGTTGGCGCTGGTCTGCGGGGACTTCTTGCCGTAGATGCCCAGGGTGAGGAATTCAGGTCCCGCGTGCGGCAGATCCTCGCCCCCGGCAACGTCGACAACGACCTCACCGACTCCCGCGTCGCCCGCCTGGACCTGCTCACCCTCGAGGACAACGGCGACGGCACCAGCGGCCTGTGGCTCCTGCACGGCGACACCGCCGTCGGCATCTTCGACACCGCGATTCCCCTGGGCACCGCCGACTGGAGGAATCTCGACCTGATCGCGCCCGGCGACGCCACCGGCGACGGGCTGCCCGACCTGTGGGCCCGCGACCGTGTCACCGGCAAGCTCTATCAATACGCGTCCAGGACCACCACGAACCCGACCACGAGCGCCGTCACCGTCGCCCGCGGCAAGCTCACGCGGGCGGGGGGACCCGTCCGCGCCAGGCGACGGTGTCGAGGGAGTCCATCAACGCGTCGTTCGTGAACGGGCTCGGATCGTCCCACCCGATGTCCAGCCACGCCCACATCACACTCCCGCACAGGACCCAGTGCTCGGCCTCGCCGCCGTGCAGAGCGCTGATGCCCGTGACGGAGAAATACCTCGCCCGACGGTGTCCCGGCACCGGCGCCTCACCCGGCGGCGGAACATCCAGCGGGCGCACGACCGCGTCGGGAACGTACGGCTCGATCTTCGCCTTCCGCACATCCCAAAAACACACGTCCAGGACCCGGTCGTCCTCGTAACGAATCCCGTACTGCGTCTGACGACGGAACACCATCCTCGAATGACTCGCGTCGTAGGCCCACAACTCCAGTGGCGACTGCGGCACCACCAACGGAAACCCACCCGACTCGAACCTCACTCCGAACCCTCCCCCACACCACGACCGTTACTTGTGAACCCCACCACCGCACCATCATCCCCACCACGACCACCCCGCCACGAACGAGGCCACCACCAGCCCCGGGGTGAAGACGGCGCAACACCCCCACGGCGGCGCAGCGGCAGACGCACAGTGCCGGCCCGAGGCCGCGTTTGCAGGCGCGTCGTTTGGCGTTGGAGCCTGGGCCGGAACTCGATCCAGGAATCGCCTCAAGCCGACGCCGATCGCCGAAGTCCCCGCAGCCCGGAGCCGTTGGTCGACGCGGACCGGTGAACCGTCGGATCCGCAGTCGGCACCGAGCTGTGCCCACGCCGAGGCGAACACCCCCCGACGATGCGGCAAGCGCCGAGGACTCGAGCCCGGGACGCACGAGGGGTGGGCCGGTGTGGCGGCACTGCGCGAGCTCACCGGTGCGCTGTGGACCAACGCCGCCCTCGCCGGGTCCGGGGCCTGAGGGGCGTCGCCGGATTCCGGGCGCACTGCAGGCGTTCACCTTCGCGCGTCGAACGGTTCGAGACGACTGCGCGTGCAGGGCCGAAGGGAGGGATCGTCCACGTGTCGGCGACTGTTCGACGAGGTGACGCATACCCTCGGAAACATCCTGCAGACCCACTCGCCGATCTCCGGCCTGTAGCGGTCCGGTCCGGTCCCTCGCGAGTGATTGCCCGGGTCCCGCCGATGCGCGAACATCCTCGGATGGAAACGGACGAGGACCGGACGCTGGTCCGCGTGGTGCAGACCTGTCACGGCTTTCCCTCGCAGTGGAACGCCTGGACGGCAACCGGCCGGTACCTGTATCTCCGATACCGGCACGGCGAGGGCAGCGTCGAATGGCACCGCGGCCCGGACGATGCGGACGACACGCCCCAGACGTGGAACGAGGGCCTGTCCGGGCTCCTGGTCGAATGGGACGACGGCACCGACGGCGGCGAGATCGGCCTCGAGGACTTCCTCGCGGCAGCCAGCCCGGTGCTCGCGCCGGATGCCACGGTCGGCTGAGCTCGTGGCGTCGAACCACGCGAACCCGGGCGCGATCGCGGATGCGCCCCCTCGGCGGGTTGCCCCGCTCGCAGGCCCAAGGCCCACAGCGGCCCCTGAAGAGACGAACACAGGGTGCAGGGACCCGTGCTCTCGGAGCGGTCCGGGGATGTCCGGGGCCGGTCGACGCGAGATCGCCCGGGACGATCCACGGGCGCGCCGCAGCGTGAGCGTGGTGGTGGTGAGGTGTCGGCTGGTTCGGGGCGGCCGGTCGCCCACGGCCGGATCCTTCGCGAAATCGGCGGAGCCCCGGCACCGGTTTCGAAAGAGCGGGTCGTCGGCGAAGCCTTCGGGGGCCGCCCGGGGATGGGGACGCGTGGGGACCGGGTGGAACATCCGGTTCAGGGTGTGTCGGTCCGGCGTCGCGGGAGTGGTCGTCGACCGGCCGCATCCCGGCGGACTCTCGCCGCCGGGGCGCCGAGGCAAAACCTCTTCCGGTCCGATCGGCGGACGGCCCAAAGTGTGCCGCGCCGTCACCGTGCTCGCCGACATGGCCGCGGGTTCGGGCTCCCGGGTCACTGCCTCCGGGTCTGTCTGGTCCTCGACGCCGAGCAGGCGGAGCCGATGCCCGGGTTCCGTGCGCAGTCGGTCGGCGATGTACGCGTCGAGATCGGTGAGAGCGGCGTTCGGCGCCGGGACGCCGGTCATGAAAACGGTCATCGCGGAGAGCTCGGACACGCGCCGATACGGCCGTGGTGATGCCGGCCTCGGGTTCACCCCGCACGGGGAAGACAGGCTCGGCCTCTGCCGCCCATGGCCCGGAAGGCGCCCACCGTGGGCCGCCGGGGAGTGGCGCACACGGGTGTCCGGGGCGGCGCGAAGGACGAGGACGTCTTCGGCGGTGGAGAGGTGACGTGTGCCGGTCGGGGTGAAGCCGCGGCGTGCAGCGTCTCGTGGGTTCCGACCGCGGGAGGGGTGGCTACCGCGGCGCCGGGTTCCGGTCGCGGGCATCCCTTGGGGACTACGGCTCGGACAGGACGTCGTCATCGCGGCCCCACCATCGCCCACCCAACAGATACACGCTCGTGATCCCCGCGACCCAGAGCCCCGCGGCCCCCACGATCAGCAATGCGATCGGCGCCTCGCCACGCAGGCGCCCGGCGATCACGCCGTTCGCCACGAAGAAAGCACCGAACCGCCACGGGGACGAGCCCAGCCTCGGCGCGCCTCGGCGACCGTGGACGCCGGAGTGAACCTGCCACAACCCGAGTGGGAACGTTCCCACCCCGGCCACGAAACTCGCGTACAGGGCCGCGACCACAAGATCTTCACCCAGAAAGCGGCTCCCCACCGAGAAGCCGATCGCGGCGGCACAGGCCAGGAAGCACGCCACGGCCACGCACAGAGCCGACGTGAGTGCCATGCCGGCCACGTCGCGCTGCGCCGCCCCGGTCCCGCCTCGATCCATCTCCGCCCTCGCTTCACAGACGGACGGGATCGTCCGAGTCCGCGCGGCCGTTGCCTTCGACCGCACAGGACAGCATGCCGGCTGCGGTCTCGCCGTCCCGGGTGATCGCGTCCGCCGTTAGGAACTCCGGAACACGGCGATCGGCCTGCCGTGGACCTCCACACCCTGACCCGGACACCCCGGCGGTCGAGGCTGCGGGCAGGGCCCCCGTCGCGGATCTCCATCCACGGTGGTGTCACGGGGGGTCCCCCAACGGGGAGCGCGGACCCGGCGGTTGAACAGGCACTCGTCGCCGGTCCCGAGCCGGAAGGCCAGCGAGAGCCTTTCGGCACCGTCGGCAGGCAAGGCATCAGCGCGGCGGGGCCAGGGCCTCGCCCGCGGCGGCGATGTCGCTTTCGGTGGCGGCGGGTTCCAGCGTTCCGCGTCGACCGCGTCGTCGCCCGGCCAGTCCATGAGGACGACGTTCCCCTCCCAGTCGGCGAGAGCCTCCGCGGCCCCGATCCACCATTCCGTCGGAATCGGGCGGGCACCCCGGAGTGCTCGGTGTGGACGGGATGGTCGGCGAGCACCTCGACTCCACCGGGCTGCGGAAAGGAGATCCCCATCAGTGAGCTGTCGTTCAACTTCCGACGGTCCGGGCCGGCAGCCCTGACGCCTGGCCTGTCGCTGTCATCCGGAGGTGAGCGCCAAGTCGTGGACCAGGAAGTGGAGTTGCTTGTC
>NZ_JBIWJT010000063.1:0-24344 GCF_044765325.1 Embleya sp. NPDC127516
TTGGACAGGTGGTGCAGGTCGGCCATGAGGTGCATGTTCTCCTCGCCGGTGATCAGCCCGTCGACGGCGGAGAACTGCCCGGTGACGCCGATCGCCGCCCGCACACCGTTCGGTGACGCGGCGACGTCGTGACCCGCGACCTGAGCCTGTCCGCCGTCGGCGCCGATGAGCGTGGACAGGATCTTCACTGCGGTGGTCTTGCCGGCGCCATTCGGCCCGAGCAGTGCGAACACCGACCCCGACGGGATGCGCAGGTCGATGCCGTCGAGCACGACCTTGTCGCCGTACGACTTGCGCAGATCGGTGGCGGAGACGGCGGCCGGCGACGCGTGACCGTTGGCCCGCCTGGACGTGGGCAGCGTGGGAGAAGGCACGGGGCCCTCCATTCGAAGGCTGAAGTGGGCGGGGAATGGGGCCGATCGAGGATGCGGTGCTCAGACCCGGGCGCGGCGTACGTCGATGTTGCCGTGGCGGGTGCGGGCGCGGATCTTGACGGCGTCTTCGGTCTTTTCCGGGGTGTCGGACGCGGCGAGCGTGTTGCGTACCTGGCCGGAGTTGGAGCTGACGTCGAGCCAGGCGGCCGTACCCTCGCGGACGCCGACCTCGATGGCGCCGTGCGAGGTCTCCAACTGGACTGTGCCGGAGGCTACTTCGCCCACTCGCAGAGTGCCGTGGGCAGTGGTGGCGGTGACCGAGTCCTCGGCGCGCCGGATCTCGATGTCGCCGTTGGCGCCACTCACCCGCAGCTCGCCGGTCGCGGCGTCGACCGTCGTGGTGCCGTGCGAGTTCTTCAGTACGGCGGGGCCGTCGACGACGCCGACGCGCAGGCTTCCGGAGCTGGTGGTGATCTCGGCCATGCCCTCGACCCGGTCCACGGTGATCGAGCCGTGCGACGCGATCAGGTTCAGCGGGCCGGTCGTGTCGAGCCGGACGTCGCCGGAGGAGGTCTTCACGCGGACCTCGCCGAGCCGTCCCTCGCCGAGTACCTGGGTCCAGGATCCGGTCATGTCGATGCGCGAGCCGGCGGGCAGTTCGACCTTCACGTCGACGGTGCCGGTGCGGCCGAACAGGCTGGACTTGGGCGTGCTGATGGTCAATGCGCCGTTCGCGAACGTCACCTCGGTCTGCTCGGTCGCCCGTGCGTCCTGCTCCCGCTTCGGGTCGCGGGGCCGGACCTCGACCACGGTGTCGAGGCGGTCGCCTGCGGTGAATTGGATGGAACCGGCCTCCACGTGTGCGGTGATCGAGATCGGTTCGGGAGTGTCGAAAGAAGGCATGGCTGTCTCGTCCTCTCGGGTCTTCAGGACGTCCCCGCTGGTAGGACGTGCTGGAGGTGAAGTGGTGGGGGCGAAGCGGTGGAGGTGAAGTGCTGCTGTGGGCCGGGCCGTTGCGGCTAGCGCACCCAGCCGTTGAAGCTCTGTCCGATGTTCTGGGTCTTCTCCGTCGTACGTGGCCGCGCGCCGTCGACCGCGGCCGACACGGCCCGTACCAGCCACGCGTTGACCGACAGGCCCTCGCGACTCGCGGCCTCCTCGACCCTCGCCTTCAGGTGGGCCGGCAGACGCAGGTTGACGCGGGCGGCGGCGCCCTCGTCGCCGTCGGTGGGCGCACGAGCCCTGAACGGTTCGACCGGCTCCGCGGCGGCGCCACCGTCGGCGGGCGGCGGCGTCACCACGAAGTCCGGGTCCAGTCCGCGCAGCCGTATGTCGACCGACCCGGGGGCGAGCTCGCGAGTGATCTCGTCCATCGCGGCGGAGAGCACGTTGAGCATGGTCAGACGAGTCGCCGACTCCAGCGGAGCGATAAGCCGCTCGGCCAGTTCGCGGGCATCTTCGCCGCCGGCTTCGGCGGCCACCGCAAGTTCGCGGCGGAGGGTGTCGACGTACGGTGCGAGGTCCATGACGTCATCATGGCAGCACAATGGCGCCATTTGCAAGCCCGGGTGGCACCCCACCTGGAACCAGGCTACGAACGGCCTCTCTACCTGCGAAAACGTGAAGAAGGAGGCCCAAGCCGCAGTGGCGCCTTGCGCACCCATGGGCCCCCTGGGGCAAGGAATGGCGCCGGATGGCGCCGAGAGGGTCACCATGACGTTCGGCGACACCAGATGGCGCCAGGGGGCGCCACAGGTGTCATGTGATGCCGGGGTTTGTCACATAAAGCGGCTCGCGCTCCCCTCGCGGGCTCTCGCTCCGCTTAACGGGCTCTCGCTTCACCTCGCGGGCGATCGCTGCGCCTTGCGGGCTGTCGCCGGGCCGACTCAGCCGAGGCGGCACGATCGGGCCCGCCCTTCAGCGCCCGGCCGGCCACGTGTGGAGTCGCGATCGGCCGCCTCCCCACCGGGTCGATCCCCTCCGACGCCCGCAGCCAGAGCGCGGACCCGGCACGGCATTGCCGATCGCGCCGCCCGACTCGGCTCCTTGTCCGTCATCCGACAAGTCCCGGCCACCTCTCCCACCTCCGACACGCCCATATCCGGATCTTGGCCACGCTTCGACCAACCACCCGAGCTTCTCCGGCGAACGGCGCACCGACCGCCTCGGCCCGCGCGGGTCAAGCAGTGGCCGGAGCCGCAGGGCGCCACGCAACGCCGACCCGGGACAGCCCCGGAAGACAGGCGCCCTCGCCCCGCACGCACCGATGCCATGGCCTGGATCACGCCCCGGCTCGTGGCCGGCGCGACGGTTTTCGGCGACTACACGGGTCTTCATACCGACGCACCCGACCACGCCACGCGGAGCCCTTCTTGCGCCACCCCGTCCCCGGCCCGGAGGCGACCAACGACGTCAAAGCGGTCATCTCGACGATCGCCGGTCTCCCCGGCCCCAACGTCTACGCGCAACCGGGCGACGGCTGCGAGCCGAACACCGGCTACGGGACCACGCCCGGCTCCTACGACCCGCACACGACCAGGAAACCGCTCCAGGACTTCCTGGGCCAAGTCGCCTACCAGCACGCCGACTCCACCTACCTGAACCCGCGTGCCGAAGTCGACCCAGGTGTCGACTCCGTCGAGAGCCGCCCGCCGCCCGGCACGCTCTCCTTCGGGCCCGCACCTTCGCACGGCCCGATCCATCGGCTTCCCCCGGACTGGCCCCGGATCGTTCCCGCCTCAACGGCTCAGCTCGGTCTCCTGCTCCAGGCGGGACAGCTTCTCGGGGTTGCGCACCGTGTACAGGCCGGTGATCAGGCCGGCCTCGACGCGCATTGCCATCACGCCGTGGATCTCTCCGGCGCGGCGCATGATGAGTCCGGGCCAACCGTTGATCTGGACCGGCTCGATCGATGTGCCGGCGGTGAATCTGGTCAGGCCGAAGGCCAGGTAGCGGGCCACGTCGTCGGCTCCCACGATCGGGCGCACCGCGGCGTGCCTGATTCCTCCGCCGTCGCTGAGGGCCACGACGTTCGGCGCGAGGATGTCGACGAGGTTTTGCAGGTCCCCGGTCTCGACCGCTCGTTGGAAGGCCTGGAGCGCGGCTCGGGTCTCGGCCGGGGAGATGACATCGCGTGGGCGGCGTGCCGCGACGTGCGCCCGTGCCCGGTGGGCGATCTGGCGGACCGCGGCGGGGCTCTTGCCGACGGCTTCGGCGATCTCGTCGTAGGCGACGTCGAACACCTCCCGCAGTACGAACACCGCCCGCTCGGTCGGCGTGAGCGTCTCCATCACCAGCAGCATCGCCATGGAGAGACTGTCGGCCAGTTCGATGTCCTCCGCCACGTCGGGCGTGGTCAGGAGCGGCTCGGGCAGCCAGGGGCCGACGTAGGTTTCCTTGCGGCGGTCGAGCGCACGCAGCCGGTCCAGCGCCAGCCGGGTGACGATCCGTACCAGGAACGCGCGCGGCTCGCGCACCACGGCCAGGTCGACCCCCGCCCAGCGCAACCAGGCCTCCTGCAGAACGTCCTCGGCGTCGGCGGCCGAGCCGAGCATCTCGTACGCGACGGTGAAAAGGAGGTTGCGGTGGGCCACGAACGCCTCGGTGGCCGCGGCCGAGTCCGCGCGACCGTCGCCGACGCGGGGCGGCTCGGTCGTCTCCGCCGCGCCCGCCTCTGGTTCCTCGCTGCTTGCGCTCATGCCTGGCTTCTCCCACCCGTTCGTTCCCATGCCGGTTCCCGTACCCGTACGCACAAGACGCCGGCCTCCACCGCTCTGTGACACCTACGACCGGGTGACATACGGCACATCACGCCGCTGTCACGCGGACCGAATCGCGCACGTCTCGTGAAGGTCAGGACGCCGCGCGAAGGATCGGCGCGGCACGTACCACCACGAGTGAGGACCACGTCATGGCAACCACGAAGGCGCAGGCCCCGGCGGGCCCATCGCGCCGCTGGGTCGCGCTGTTCTTCATCGGGTTGGCCCAGCTCATGCTCGTACTGGACGCCACCGTCGTGAACATCGCGCTGCCGTCCATCCAGGGGGACCTCGGGGTCTCCGACGCCGACCGGCAGTGGATCATCACCGCGTACACGCTGGCGTTCGGCAGCCTGCTGCTGCTCGGCGGCCGGATCGCCGACTACGTCGGCCGCAAGCGGACCTTCCTGATCGCGTTGCTCGGTTTCACCGCCGCGTCGGCGCTCGGCGGCGCGGCGGGGAACTTCGAGATGTTGTTGGTCTCCCGTGCGGTGCAGGGTGCGTTCGGTGCGCTCCTCCAGCCGTCTGCGCTGTCGCTGTTGACGGTGACGTTCACCCAACCGAAGGACCGCACCAAGGCGTTCGGGATCTGGGGCGGCATCAGCGCCGCGGGCGGCACGATCGGGCTGCTGGCCGGCGGGGCGCTGACCGACTACCTCGACTGGCGCTGGTGCCTGTACGTCAACATCCCGATCGCCCTGGTCGCCGCGATCGGCGGGTACACGGTGCTGGCCGAGTCGCGGCGCGTGGGCAGGGCGCGCTTGGACATCCCGGGCGTGTTGCTGGTGACCGGCGGGCTGGTCGCGATCGTGTACGCCACCACCCGGGCCGAGGCCGACGGTTGGGGCTCGACGACGGTACTCGGCCTGCTGGCCGCCGGTGCGGTACTGCTCGCGGTGTTCGTCTTCGTCGAGAGCCGGGTGGCGCAGCCGCTGCTGCCGCTGCGCGTGGTGGCCGACCGCACCCGCGGCGGCGCGTACCTGGCCGTGGGTCTGGCCGTCATCGGCATGTTCGGGGCGTTCCTGTTCATGACCTACTACATGCAGGTGGTCAAGGGGTACTCGCCGACCAAGACGGGGGCGGCCTTCCTGCCCATGGCCGTTGCGGTCCTGGTGTCGGCCGCCGGGCTCAGCACCCGGCTGATGCCCAAGTTCCCGCCGCGGGCGTTGATCGTGCCCGGCATGCTCGTCAACGCCGTCGGCATGTTGTGGATGATCACGGTGGAACCGGACACCTCGTACGCCGGCGGCGTGCTGATCTCGCAACTCCTGCTCGGCTTCGGCGCGGGCCTGGTCATGCCGGTGGCCATCAACTACGCCACCCACGGTGTCGACCACGGCGACCTGGGTGTGGCCTCGGCCACCGTCAACACCGCGCAGCAGATCGGCGGTTCGCTCGGCACCGCGCTGCTCAACACCATCGCCACGAGCGCGACCGTGGACTACCTGGCCTCACACGACAGCAGCCCGGCGACCGCGAAGCAGGCACTGGTGGAGGGCTTCGCGGAGGCGGGGGCGTGGGCCGCGGGGATCATCGTGGTGGGCGCGCTGATCGTCGCCGCGCTGATGAACACGGCTCGTCCGGACCAACTCGGCGCCGACACCGGCGCCGGAACCTCCGACGACGCCGAATGGCCCGAGGCCACCGACGGCAAGGCCGCCCTCGCGGACGACCACGGTGCCGAGCCGCTGCCGGCGCACACCTGACCCCAACGGTCGGCATCGATCGATCGACCGGCGACACCGCTCACGCGCGAGGATGCTCCGGTCTCGCACGGATCGAGACCGGAGCTCTCGGCGAGGCACCCCCGCGATGTCGATGGCCGGCCGGTCCCCTCGCGGGCGACTCGGTGTCCGTGGGACGGCGGGTGCCGGCGCGCGGGCTTCGCCGTTCTTCGGCGGACTTCGAAAACCGGCGGGTGGTGTCTCACCTTCGCCGGGCCGGGCCGAACCAGGTGGCGAGGGCGGTTCGAAGCGCCGAGGTGTCGGGGGTGCCGGCGGTGTCGGCCGCCCAGGCGACGTGTCCGTCGGGGCGGATGAGGAGCGCGGCGGGAGCGGGGATCTCACCGACGATCGGGACGGGCCAGTGGTCGTCCTCGCTGCGCGCCTCGACGAGGTCGACGCGATCGGCCCAGCTCTTGGCGGTCGCCGCCACCTCGGCGCTGCCGCGCAGGTCGAGCAGTACGGGGCGGGCGGCATGCAGCAGTTTGTAGACGCGGGTCGCGCCGTCGGGCGTCTTGAGGTCGGCGTCGGGAACCCGGCGGCCCTCCAGCGGATGGTTGCCGCCGACCCGGTAGCGGATGTCGAGGGCCGTGAGCATGCCGCGCAGGTACCGGTTGACGTCGTCGAACACCATGAGCGAGCCGAACACGTCGCGGAGCGCGTCCATCTGGGCACCGGGGCGGGCCAGCGCCTCCTGTGCCCGGGTGTTGTGCAAAACGCGCTCCGCGACGGGGTGGCGCTCGGCGTGGTAGCTGTCCAGCAGAGTCTCCGGCGCCCGGCCGTGTACCACCGAGGCGAGCTTCCAGCCGAGGTTGACCGCGTCCTGCACTCCCAGGTTCAGTCCTTGCCCGCCGGCCGGGAAGTGGATGTGCGCCGCGTCGCCCGCGAGCAGCACCCGGCCCTCCCGGTACCGGGCGGCCTGCCGCGCGGCGTCACCGAACCGGGAGATCCACCTGGGGTTGCGCATGCCGTAGTCGGTGCCCACGAGCCTGATCAGCGACTCGCGGAGCAGCTCGAACGTCACCGGGTCGTCGCGGTCGGCGACCCGGTCGTACTCGGTGGTGATCACCCGGTGCCAGCCCGGCTCCAGCGAGAACGCCGAGAAGTTGCCGCCGGGATAGCGCCGCCCGAAGATGAACTCTTCCGGCAGGTCCGGGAGTTCGACGTCACCGAGCAGCGCGGTCATGGTCGCCGGAGTGCCCGGGAAGTCGATGCCCGCCAGTTTGCGCACCGTGCTGCGTCCGCCGTCGCAGCCCACGAGGTAGCGGGCGCGCAGCGTCGCGGACGTCGCCTCCGCCGCGCCCAGCTCGACCGCCACGCCGGTCTCGTCCTGGTGGATCCCGCACACTTGGGACGACCGGCGCACGCGTACGCCGAGCTCGGTGCCCCACTCCTCCAGGATCCGCTCGAAGGCGGACTGCAGGAGCTGTAACGGGAGGGGGTGCCTGGACTCGAGGCCGTCGAAGTCCAGCCAGAGCCCGGAGAAGTGGCCCACCGGCGTCAGTTCGCCGACGGCCAGGAAGCGGTCCAGGACTCCGCGCTGGTCCAGCACCTCGAGGGTGCGCGAGTGCATCCCACCGGCTCGCGACTCGCCCGTCCGCTCCGAAAGACGTTCCACCACCATCACGTCGACGCCCGCCAGCCGCAGCTCGCAGGCGAGCATCAAGCCCGTCGGCCCGGCGCCCGCGATCACCACGTCCGTGTCCAGGCCGGTGTGTCCCATGTCGTTGCCCCATTCGCCTGTGTTCTTGCTGTCGTCGAATCACGTTCACGGCAGTGGATCGGCCGGTCCGGACACGTCGGTGCCGGAATGCTCAGAGGACTTCGCCGTCCTTCGTCCTCCTGCGCAGGGCCGGCCTGCTGGACTGGGCGAGGTCCTTCCACATGTCGGACAGGCCGGCGATGGTACGAGCCGCGAACAACGTGCGGATGGACACCTCCTGGTTCAGCTCCGACCGGATCAGGCCGACCAGCCTGATCGCTCGCAGCGAGTTGCCACCCATCTCGAAGAAGTCGTCGTCGATGCCCACCCGGTCCAGTTCGAGCACGTCGGCGAGTGCCTGGGCCAGCACCCGCTCGGTGTCGTTGCGCGGTGCCCGGTACTTCCCGTCGTCGAACTCGGGCTCCGGCAGCGACGCCCGGTCCACTCTTCCGCCGGCCGTCGTCGGTATGCGGGCCGGCGTCACGAACACCGACGGCACCATGAACTCCGGCAATCGCCCCGCCACGAACCGGCGCAGTTCCTCACCCGAGAGGTCGCCCCGGCCGCCGGCCGGCACCACATAGGCCACCAATCGCTGCTGCCCGGAGTCGTCCGCCCCGACGGTCACCAGCGACTGCGCGGCCCCGGGGTGCTCGGACAGCACCTCCTCGACCTCGACCGGCTCGACCCGAACACCATGGATCTGTGCCTGGGCGTCGGCCCGGCCCACGTACTCCAGCCGCTCGTCGGCGCCCCACCGCACCCGGTCCCCGGTCCGGTACATGCGCCCGCCGGGCGGACCGAACGGACAGGGCACGAACCGCTCCGCGGTCTGCCCGGGGTGCCCGGGGTATCCACGCGCGACGCCGGGACCGGCCACGTACAGCTCCCCGGTCACGCCGACCGGGACCGGCGCCAATCCCGGACCCAGCACGTACAGGGCGGTGTTGTCCATCGGGCGTCCGATCGCGCCCGGGTGCCGCGCGGGTTCGTCCGCCGTCGAGCGGTGGCACGCGGCGAACCCGATCGTTTCCGCCGGACCGTGGCCGTTGACGAGTGTCAGGTCGGGGCATGCCTCCCGCACCCGGCGCAGCGCGGCCGCGGACACGTGGTCGGCACCGGTCCACACCGTGCGCAATCCGGCGAGGCACTCCGGGCGTTCCGCCGCGATCGCCGAGAACAGACCCACGGGCAGCCATACCGCGGAGATCTCGTCCGACGTTCGCAACTCGGTCAGCGTGTCGATGTCGAGTTCTCCCGGAGGGGCCACGACCACCCGGCCGCCGTTCAGCAGGGGGACCCACAGTTCGAGGGCGAGCGCGTCGGAGGTCTGCGGGGTGTGCCACAACACGGCTCCGCGGCCGTCTTCTCGCCAGTGGCGATCCAGGACGAACCGCTCCATGTTGCGGTGTGTCACGGCGACGCCGGCGGCCGCACCTGCCGATGCGTGGCCGTACGTCACGGCCAGCAGGCCGTCCCGGTGCACCGGGACCGGAGTCTCCCGCGCCCGTTCGCCGGTGTCGTCGGCGAGGTTCGACCGGACGTCCTCGAACAGCATCACCGGCACACCCGGATCGGGGGAGAGCCCCTCGGCCGTCGTCGCGTCGGTGAGCAGTAGGCGCGCCGGGGAGGCACCGATCACGGTCGTGAGGCGTTCCGTCGGGAACGCGGGGTCGATCGGCAGGTAGGCCGCGCCCGCTTTCGCCACCCCCAGCAGGGCGATGGCCAGGTCCGCCGATCGAGGCAGCGCCACCGCCACGACCGTCTCGGGTCCGACGCGCCGACGTCGCAGTGCCCCGGCCAGGCGGCTCGACCGCTCGTCCAACTCCCGGTAGGAGAGCGCGGAGTTCCCGGACATCACCGCGACGGCGTCGGGGGCCCGGCCCACCTGCCGCGCGAACAGTTCCGGAACCGACAGTCCCGGCAGCGGTACGTCCGTGGCGTTGGGTGCCGTGAGCACCCGCTCGCGCTCGAGACCGCTCACGACGTCCAGCGCACCGACCGGCAGTTGCGGATCGGCGGCCGTCAGGGCCCGGATGTAGGCGATCAACTCGCTTCCGATGAAACCCAGTTCCGCGCGGGAGTACAGGTCCGCGGGGGCGTCGAGCCGGAAGTAGAGGTCGCTGTCGGCGCTCCCGTCGGTGTAGACCCCGATCGACAACTCGTCGAACGTCCCGCTCGTCGCGCCGGAGTAACGCGCCGCGCTGTCGGCGAAGTGCAGTTGTTCGGCGAACTCGACGATGTTCATGACGGCGCCGAAACTCCCGCGACCGCTCAGGACCGTTCCGCTCGCGCGCTGGATCTCGGAGTAGTGGCAGAGGGTGTGGCCGAAGATGTCATACGTCTCGTCGCCCACCGCGTCGGCGACCTCGGTGAAGGTCGCTCCGAGCGGAACCCGTACGCGCACCGGCACCACGTTCACCGCCAGACCGGGCGTCCTGCTCGCTGCCCCGACCCGGTTGCCCACGGCCAGCGAGAGCAGGAACTCGCGACGATCGCAGCGGTGTCCGAGGAACACCGCCGCGGCCGTGGTCAGCAGTGACGACATCCATACACCCATGGACTTCGCGGTCTCGGTCCACGTGTCCGCCTCGGCGCGCGGCACGGTCAGCGTTCGGCTGACCATGCCGATGCACTCGGCCACCTCCGCCCAGCGGTCGGCGCTGCTCATCGGTTCGGACAGCGCGGACCGCGTCGCGTCCGACAGCGCCACGCGCGGAACCTGCGCGGGTGGGGGCGCGTCCGCCAGGTACTCGCGCCAGAATTCCGTGTCGTCGGCGAATGCCGGGGAGTCCTGATATTCCGCCGCCGCGTCCGCGAACGATTCGAGATCCCACGGGTGTGGCAACTCCGGTATCTCCGAGCCCCGCGCCAGTGCCGTGTACACCTCGGCAAGGCGCTGCGTCACGATGCCGGCCCCGAACCCGTCGGATATGAGGTGGTGGTAGGCGATCACCACGAGCGAGCGGGTGGCCGCGAGTTTGACCACGCCCAGTCGGAACAGCAGATCCCGCTCCAGGTCGAACGGCTGCCGCAGCATGTCGGCCAGCGCCTCCCGGGCCGCCTGCTCGGGATCGGTCTCGGCGCTGAGATCCAAAAAGAAGGGCCGCCAATCGCCCAATTGCCGGGGCACCAGCCGAAGCCCGCTGCCGTCGTCGACGAAATTGACGCACAGCACTTCCGCCTCGCCCAGCACGTGCCGAAACGCGCATTCCATGACCGTCGCGTCCAGTTCACCGTCCACATCGCACATGGTCAGCGCATGGTTCAACATGTCGGGAGACATCTTCTGTGCCAGCCACAATCCCTTGTGCGCGGACGACGCACCGAACGAACTCAAGCGGATCAACCCCTCGACGAAATAGGCCCGGGAACCGGAGGAATTCGCAGATGGACTCCACCGTCACGTAAGTGGATCAGCCGGTCAAGACAACCGGGCGCGGCGGCGGGGCAAGCCGCGGTCGAACGTGCCGTGTCCCGCCGGCGGGACATACCGCGGGCGGAAATACCCTGGAAGACGGCCCGAACACAGCCGGAACACGGTGGGTCAGCGCGGCACACGGGTGGCCATCGAGGACCTGATGTGCTCGGCGATCCTCCTTGGTGTCGGATACCGCAGTACGGCGTTCCCCCTCAGCTTGAGTCCGGTCGAGGCGCTCAGACGTTTGCTCAACTCCACCGCCAGCAGTGAGTCGAATCCGACGTCCTTGAACTCCTGGTCGGGGTCCACCGTCTCGGCGGAGGGGTGGCCGAGCACGACGGCGACCTTCTCCACGACGTGCTCCAGCACGAGTGCCCGCGCGTCGTCGTCGGACGCCGTGGCGAGCAGGTCCGACAGGGGGACGAGGTGATCCTCACCTGCGGGAAGCCGTGTCGGGGCCGCCTGCGCGGATGTCGCCGCGGGCGAAGAGTTCAGCCAGTACCGCTGCCGGCGGAACGCGTACGTCGGCAGGTCCACTCGCAGGCGCGCCCCGAACAGGGCGTTCCAGTCCACGGCGCCGCCCCGCACGTGCAGTTGGGCCAGCGAGCCGACCACGGCCTCCACCTCGTCCCGGTCCCGCCGCGCCGAGGACAGGACCAGCACGTCGTCCAGGTCCTCGACGATCTCCTGCACCGGGACGGTCAGCACGGGATGCGGGCTCATCTCGATGAACACCCGGAAACCGTCGTCGACCAGCCGGCGGACGGACGATTCGAAGCGAACCTTTTCCCGCAGGTTCTCGTACCAATACTCGCCGTTCAGCTTCGCGGTATCGATTCTTTCGCCGTGCAGGGTCGAATAGAAGGGTAGTGTCGACGTTTTCGGGCGCACATCGGACAGTGGGCCGATCACCTGATCGCGGACCCGGGTCACGTGGTGCGAATGCGAGGCGTATTCGACCGATATTCTCCGGGCCTGAGTGCCTTCGGCCTTCATCTTCTCGACGAATTCCTCGAGTGCGTCGGGTTCCCCGGACACCACCACCGAGCGGGGTCCGTTGACGACGGCGATGCTCAGCCGGTCGTTCCACGGAGTCAGCCGGGCCTCCACGGATTCGGCGGACTCCACGACCGACGCCATCGCGCCGTGACCGATCAATGCCACCAGGGCCTTGCTGCGGAGCGCCACGACCTTGGCGGCGTCGCGCAACGACAACGCGCCGCACACGTGGGCGGCGGCTATCTCGCCCTGGCTGTGCCCGACCACCGCGGCCGGTTCCACTCCCCAGGACCGCCACAACGCGGCCATCGACACCATCACCGAGAACAGCGCCGGCTGCACCACGTCCACCCGGTCCAGGGTCGGCGCTCCCGCCACGCCGCGCACCACGTCGAGCAGCGACCAGTCGACCCACTGGGCCAACGCGGCCGCACACGCGTCGAGGTTGTCCGCGAAGACGGGGAAGGTGTCGTACAACCGCCGGCCCATGCCGACCCATTGCGACCCCTGTCCGGGGAACATGAGGACCACGCCTGCGGGGTTTCCCGCGACCCCTTGGACGACCGCCGCGGACTCCGCGCCGTCGCGCAACGACGCCAAACCGTTCAGCAACTCGTCCCGTCCGCGGCCCAGCACTACCGCGCGATGGTCGAAGCGTGATCGGCTCGACGACAACGAATAGCCGACATCCGCGAGATCGACCCCGGGGTCGGCGGCGGCGAAGTCGTGCAGCCTACCCGCCTGCCGCGCCAACGCCGCCGCGCTCTTGCCCGATACCGCCCACGGGACCAGACCGTCGGCGAGGGCCGCACCCGCGGCCCGTTCGCCCGCCCCCGCCGGCGGCGGCCCCTCTTCCAGGATCACGTGCGCGTTGGTGCCGCTGACCCCGAAGGACGACACCCCGGCCCGCCGCGGACCGTCGGCCCGGGTCCACTCACGCCCCTCCACCAGCAGTTCGACCGCGCCCGAGGACCAGTCCACGTGTGCCGAGGGCGTGTCCACATGCAGGGTCTTCGGCAGGTGCCCGTGGCGCATGGCCATCACGGCCTTGATGACACCGGCGACCCCGGCGGCGGCCTGGGCGTGACCGATGTTCGACTTCATGGACCCCAGCCACAAGGGCCTGCCCTCGGCCCGCCCCTGACCGTAGGTCGCCAACAGCGCGCCTGCCTCGATCGGATCGCCCAGCACGGTTCCGGTGCCGTGGGCTTCGACCAGGTCCACCTCGGCGGCCGAGACCCCCGCGTTCGCCAGAGCCTTGCGGATCACCCTCTCCTGGGCGAGGCCGTTGGGAGCGGTCAACCCGTTGCTGGCGCCGTCCTGGTTCACCGCGGAACCACGAAGGACGGCCAGCACCGGATGGCCGTTGCGGCGCGCGTCGGACAGCCGTTCCAGCAGCAACACGCCCACCCCCTCGGCCCAGCCGGTCCCGTCGGCCGCGTTCGCGAAGGACTTGCAGCGGCCGTCGGCCGCCAGACCCCGCTGCCGGGAGAACTCCACGAAGATCGCGGGCGTCGACATCACCGACACCCCACCCGCCAACGCGAGCGAGCACTCCCCCGACCGCAGTGACTGCACCGCCAGGTGCAGCGCCACCAGCGACGACGAACACGCCGTGTCCACGCTCATCGCGGGCCCGGTCAGTCCGAGTTCGTACGCCACCCGGCCGGAGGCCACGCTCAGCGTGCTGCCTTGCAGCAGGTAGCCCTCCAGTTCGTGCTTGTCCTCCTCCAGGAAACGCGCCCCGTATTCGGAGGAACTCACTCCGGCGAAAACACCGATGTCGGCCCCGCGCACGTCGGCGGGAACGATGCCCGCCCGTTCGAGGGCCTCCCACGAGGTCTCCAACAACAGGCGCTGCTGCGGGTCGACCGCCAACGCCTCGCGCGGACTGACACCGAAGAATTCCGCGTCGAAGGCGGCCACATCCGTCAGGAAGCCTCCGTGGCGCACGTACGAGCCGCCCAGGGTGTCGGGATCCGGGTCGAACACATCCCGCCAGCCGCGGTCCTGCGGGAACTCGTCCACCACGTCCAGGCCGTCGCGGATCACAGTCCACAGCTCCTCGGGCGACGACACGCCTCCCGGGTAGCGGCAGGCCATGGCCACCACGGCGATCGGCTCACCACGCCCGGCCTTCAGCGCGTCGTTCTCCTGCCGGAGCCGATCGCGCTCCTCCAGCAGCGTGCGAAGCGCCCGCTCGACCCGGTCCGCGCCTTCCGCCGTGCGATCCGCCGAGTTGACCATGTCACTCACCCCTCTCGTCCAGAGCCAGGCCGACGAGTGCTTCCAAGTCCATGGCCGCCAGTACGCCGGCGTCGGTACCGGTATCCGGCAGATGACCGTCGGCGTCTTCCGCTCGAGGCGCTTCGGCGTACGCCAGAACCAGTTCCAGGACGCCCGCGTTCCGCAGGCCCTCGATCGAGACGGTCCGCAACACTTCTCGAATCCGCGCCTCCTCGACCGCGCTGGGGTCCGGTGCCGGTCGCAGCAGGCCGAAGACGTGCCGCCCCAACTCGCGTGGCGTCGGGTAGCTGAAGACGATGGTGGACGGCAGGCGCAATCCGGTGGAGGAGGCAAGGCGGTTGCACAGTTCGACCGCGGTCAGCGAGTCGAATCCGAGGTGGGTGAACGCCTCGTCGGCATCGATGGCCGCGCCGGACGGGTGTCCGAGCACGACGGCGGCCTGCTCGCGGACCGCGTCCAGCACGGCTGCCTGCGCCTCGCCCTCCGGCAGGCCGATCCATCCGGCGGGTAGGCCGAGGGCGCCGCCGTCCCTGCTCGTGCTCGTCCGGTTGCGAAGTGGGCGGCTGCCGTCGACGAGGTCGCGCAGGAGCAGCGGCGGCTCCTCGCCGGTGATGTTCCGCAGCACGGAGAGATCCACCCGGGCCGGGATGAGCACCGGCTTGTCGATCGCGCACGCCGCGTCGAACAGGGCCAGCGCCTGGGGTGTCGGCATCTCGGCGATGCCCAGCCGCCGGATCCGCGAGACGTCGACCTCGTCCAGGTCCGTGGTCATCCCGCTGCGCTCCCACCAGCCCCAGCACAGCGACGTGCCGACCAGGCCGGACGCCCTGCGCCGCGCCGCCAAACCGTCCAGGAACGCGTTCGCCGCGGCGTAGTTCGCCTGTCCCGCGCTGCCGAGCGTGCCCGCGAGGGCGGAGAATTGCACGAACGCCGACAGGTGGTGTTCACGGGTCAGCTCGTGCAGGTTGATCGCACCGCCGACCTTGGCGCGCAGCACGCGTTCGAGGCTGTGGTCGGTCAGCGACTCGACCGTGCCGTCCGCCAGCACCCCCGCCGCGTGCACGACCGCCGTCAGCGGGTACCGCGGCGGCATGTCCGCGAGCAGATCCGCGAGGGCGGCCCGGTCCGCGACATCGCACGCCGCGACCTTGACCACCGCGCCGGCCGCCGCGAGGTCCGAGACCAATTCGGCGGCTCCGTCCGCCGCCATGCCCCGACGGCTCGCCAACACCAGACTCCGCACACCGTGTTCGGCGACCAGGTGCCGCGCCACCAGTGATCCCACTCCCCCGGTCCCGCCGGTGACCAGCACACTTCCACCGCCGAACCCCCCGCCCACGTCCAGGACCAACTTGCCGACGTGGCGGCCCTGGCTCATCTCGCGGAAGGCCTTGCGCGCGTCGCGAATGTCGCGGATGGAGATCGGGTTCAGCCGCACTCGCCCGTCGGCGAACAGTTCCATGACGGCCCGGAACATCTCTTGGATCGCGTCCGGGCTCTCCTCGTAGAAATCGAAGGCCCGGTAGTCGACCCCGGGGTGATCGGCCGCCACCCGGTGGGGATCGCGAATGTCCGTCTTCCCCATCTCGATGAAGTTCCCACCGTTGGGGAGCAGCCTCAGCGAGGCGTCGACGAACTTGTGTGCCAGGGAGTTGAGCACGACATCCATGCCGCGACCATCCGAGGAGCCCAGGAACTTGTCCGCGAACTCCAGGTCCCGCGAGGATGCCAGGTGCTCGTCGTCCAGCCCCAGCCCGCGCAGGACGGGCCACTTGGCCGGGCTCGCGGTTCCGTACACCTCGGCACCGATGTGCTGCGCGAGTTGCACGGCGGCCATCCCGACGCCGCCCGCCGCGGCGTGGATGAGGATCCGCTGTCCCTTCTCGAGCCGCATCACGTGGAAAAGCGCGTAGTAGGCGGTGAGGAAGGCGGTCGGCATGGACGCCGCCTCGGCGTAACTCCACCCGTCGGGCACGGGCACGAGCAGGCGGTGATCCATCACGGCCACGGGGCCGAAGGCGCCGGTGAGGGCGCCCATCACGCGGTCACCCGGCGCGAGGTCGGTGACGTCGTCCGCGACCTCCAGCACCATTCCGGCGCCTTCGCTGCCGAGTCCGGCGTCGAAGGCGGTTTTCTCCACCAGTCCCAGGGCGATCGTCACATCGCGGAAGTTGAGCCCGGCGGCGTGCACGGCGACCCGAACCTGCCCGCTCGTCAGCGGCGCCTCCACCTCGGGGCAGGGAACCCAGGTCAGGTTCTCCAGGGTGCCCTTGGTCGGGATGCCCAGCCGGTGCGCGCCGGCCGCCGGTGGCTCGATCCGGTGCCGCGCGGGTGCGGTCGGTGCCATGCGGGGCGTGAGGTACTCGCCGCCACGCAGTGCCTGTTGTTCTTCGCCGAGGGCGAGTACGTCCGGGAAGCGCGCGAGGGAGGTCTCCTCGTCGTCGATGTCCACCAGCTTGAACCTGCCGGGGTGCTCGGCCTGGGCGGACCGGATCAGGCCCCACACGGACGCGCCGGGAAGGCTTTCGACGTTCGCCCCGCCGGCGGTGTCCAGGGCCAGGCGGGTGAGCACGGTCAGCGTGGATTCGGCGAACGTTTCCTCGGCGAGGAATCGCTGGATCCGGTCCAGCACGTGCGCGTTCGCTCCGCCGACCTCGGCGAGCAGGTCGGGGTCGGCGGCGAGGAAGTCGTCCAGGCACAGGACGATGTGCCGGGGCGCCCGGCCCGCGGGGACATCCTCGATCGACTCGTAGCGCGGGACCGCCTCACCGCCCGCCGCGGACAGGCGCGAAGCCAGGCCGTCCTTGGTCCCGAGAACACCCCACTGCCCCCGGTAGGGTTCCCGCCGCTCGCTGTCCCGCAGCGGTCGCCATTGCACTTCGAACAGCGATTGCTCGGGCCCGCCTCGTGCCGAGCGCAGTTGTTCGGCACTGGCCGGTCGGAACGTCAGCGCCGCGACCCGAGCGATGTCGCGGCCGTGTTCGTCGGCGATCGCGACGGACACGACCCCTTCGCCGACCGGGGTGATCCGGGCCTTCACGCTCGGGCCGCACTCCCCGGTCGCGTCCACCCCGGACCACGAGAAGGGCATCCAGCCCCGGCCGTCGTCCATGCCCACGACGCCACCGACCGCCACCGCGTGCAACACCGCGTCGATCAGCGCCGGATGCAGTGCGAACCCGGAGCCCGACGAGCCGTCGTCGGTCGCGGGCAGCGTGGCCAGCACGTACAGATCGTCATCGTGGCGCCACACCTCGCGCAGGCCGCGGAACGTGGGGCCGTAGTCGAAACCCGTGTCCGCGAGGAAGTCGTAGAGGCCGCCGATGTCGAGTTGCCCGGCCCCCACCGGTGGCCACACCGCCGGTGCCGGCGCGGCATCGGTCCGCGCGGGCGAGCGCGCCGGGGTCGGTGCGAGGCTCCCCGTCGCGTGACGGGTCCAGCCGCCCACCGTGTGGCCCTCGGCGCCGGGACGCGAGTACACGTCCAGGCGGCGGTGTCCCGTATCGTCCGCGGCGCCGACGACCACCCGCACCTGCACGTCGCCCGGGTCGGCAAGCAACAGGGGAACCTCCAGGGAGAGTTCCTCGACCGAGGCACACCCGACGAAGTCGCCCACCGACAGCGCCAGGTCCAGGAACGCCGTCGCCGGTACGACGACCGCGCCGAACACGGCGTGATCGGCCAACCAGGCGTGGGTTCGCAGGGACCACCGGTCGGTGAACACAACCTCGTCGGTACCGGGGTGGTCCATCACCGCGCCCAGCATCGGGTGTTCCGGAGCCGAAAGGCCGGCGGAGGCCACGTCCGCGGCGCCCAGCGCGGCCCAGGTGTCCCACCAGTACGGCTGCCGCTCGAACGCGTACGTCGGCAGATCCACCCGCCGACCCGCCCCGAGCAGGGCGGCCCAGTCCACCGCCTCGCCTCGGACGTACAGTTGGGCCAGCGAGCCGACCAGCACCTCCACCGACCCGCGGTCCCGCCGCGACGACGACAGGACCACCGCGTCCTCCACGCCCTCGCCGGCGAAGGTCTCCTTGGTGATGCTCGCGAGGGTCGAGCCCGGTCCCACTTCGAGGAATACGTTCGCTCCGGCCGCCCGGGCGCACACGACCGCGTCGAAGAAGCGCACGGGTTCGCGGACGTGGTTCACCCAGTGCCCGACGGACGTCAACTCCTCGACCGTGGCCTCGCGCCCCAATCGGGTCGAGACGACCGGGATCGCCATCTCACCCGCGGGCAACGCGCCGATCGATGCCGCGAACTCGGCCAGGATCGGGTCCATGAGCGGGGAGTGGAACGCGTGGTCGACCTCGAGCAGCCTCGCCGACGTGCCGCCGGCGACGAGCCGTTCCCGGAGGTCGTGCACCTCCTCGCGAAGACCCGAGATCACCACCGACGCCGGGCCGTTGACAGCGGCGACACCGACGCGGTCGTACCCCTCGAGCAGGGCGTTCACCTCGTCTTCCGAAGCGCGTACCGCCAGCATGGCGCCCCGCTCGCCGACCGTCTGCATGACCCGCCCCCGAGCCGCCACGAGCCGGGTCGCGGAGTCCGGGTCGAGGACACCACCGACGTGGGCGGCGGCGATCTCGCCGACCGAGTGACCGATCAGGTGATCCGGCCGAGGACCGTAGCGCGTCATGAGCCGGTACAGGCCGACCTGCAGGGCGAACAGCGCCGGCTGCGCGATGTCCGTGCGCTCGCGTTCCGCGGGCTCGTCGGCCAGGAGCAGGGGCCGCAGGGCGAAGGGGAGATGCGCGTCGAAGCGTGCGCAGATCTCGTCGAGGCTCTGGGCGAAGACGGGGAAGGTGTCGTACAACGGCCGTGCCACACCGGCCCAGCGCGCCCCCTGCCCCGGGAACATGAAGACGGAACCACCGAGCTTCCCGGCGACGCCACGCACCACCCCGGCGGATTCCACCCCGTCGCGCAACGACGCCATCCCACTCAGCAACTCGTCCCGGTCACGCCCCAGGACCACCGCGCGGTGCTCGAGCCGGGCCCGGGTCGACACCAACGACCAACCGACGTCGGCGATGTCCGCGCCGGCGGCGGCGAAGTCGCGCAGCTTCCCCGCCTGCGCCCGCAACGCCCGCTCCGAGCGCGCCGACACGACCCACGGCACCAACCCACCGGCACCGCCCGACCCTTGGTCGGCGGCGTCGGACGCCGGCCTCTGCCCGGAGGCCGGCATTTCCTCCGGCGCCGAGACCTCCTCGGGCGCCTGTTCGAGAATCAGGTGCCCATTGGTGCCGCTCACGCCGAACGCCGACACGCCGGCCCGCCGTGGCCGACCGCCGGTCTCCGGCCACGGCCGCGCCTTCGCGAGCAGTTCCACCGCGCCCGCCGACCAGTTCACGTGGGGTGTCGGCGCGTCGATGTGCAGCGTCCTCGGCAGGGTGCCGTGCCGCATGGCCATGACCATCTTGATGACACCCGCCACGCCCGCCGCGCACTGCGGGTGGCCGATGTTCGACTTCACCGACCCCACCCACAGCGGCCGGTCCTCGGGCCGGTCCTTGCCGTAGGTGGCCAGCAGCGCCTGCGCCTCGATCGGGTCACCCAGCGTGGTGCCCGTACCGTGCGCCTCGACGGCGTCCACCTGGTCGGCCGTCAACCGCGCGTTCACCAGGGCCTGCCGGATGACGCGTTGCTGGGAGGGGCCGTTGGGGGCGGTCAGACCGTTGCTGGCACCGTCCTGGTTCACCGCCGAACCGCGCACGACCGCCAGCACCCGATGGCCGTTCCGCCTCGCGTCGGAGAGGCGTTCGAGGAGGACCAGCCCCACGCCCTCACCCCAGGCGGTGCCGTCCGCGGCGGACGCGAACGGCTTGCATCGGCCGTCCGGAGCCAACCCGCGCTGGCGACTGAACTCGATGAACGCGCCGGGCATCGTCATCACGGTCACGCCGCCGGCCAGGGCCAGCGAACACTCGCCGTTCCGCAGCGCCTGGGTGGCCATGTGCAGCGTCACCAGCGACGACGAGCAGGCCGTGTCGACCGTGACGGCCGGCCCCTCGAGACCCCATGTGTAGGAGATGCGCCCGGAGGCGACCGAGGTCGAGGTGCCGGTCAACAGGTAGCCCTCGAGCACTTCCGGCGACGCGTGCATCGGCGGCCCGTAGTCCTGGTGTGCGATCCCCACGAAGACACCCGTGCGACTGCCGCGCAGCGTCGTCGGGTCGATGCCCGCCCGCTCGATCGCCTCCCACGAGGCCTGGAGCAGGAGACGCTGCTGCGGGTCGATCGCCATCGCCTCGCGCGGGCTGATCTCGAAGAAGCCGGGGTCGAACGCGTCCGCGTCGTAGACGAAGCCGCCTTCGCGCACATACGACTTGCCGTGGGTGCCCGGCTCCGCGGCGTACAGCTCGTCGAGATTCCAACCGCGGTTGCGCGGGAAGTCGGAGATGGCGTCCCGTTCGGCGACGACCAGATCCCACAGGTCCTCCGGCGAGCGCACACCGCCCGGGTAGCGGCAGCTCATGCCGACGATCGCGATCGGCTCGCGCGACGCCGCGGACAGTTCGGCGTTCACGCGGCGCAGGCGTTCCGTCTCCTTGAGAGATGCCCGCAACGCCTCGACAACGGCGTCATTCGATTCGGCCATCACGACCTCCGCGTCTCGTCGGGAACGCCGTTCCCCATCGCCATGCGCACCATCTCGTCCACACCCATCTCGTCCAGCGACGGCCCGTCGCCGTTCTCCGGCGCGTGACCCGCACCGTTCGCGCCATTCGTCTCGGCGCCGCCGACCGGCGGGCGGCCGGCCAGGCTGAGGAGTGACTCCAACAGCCCCGCCTCGCGCAGCCGCGCCGGCGGAATCGACAGCACCAGATCCCGCACCTCGGCATCGTCCACATCCGCCGACCGGCCGGGGGTACCGCCGCCGACCGACCGCTGGGGGAACAGTTCCTCCCGCAGGTACCGCGCCGCGGCAACCGGCGTCGGGTAGTCGAACAGCAACGTGGTGGGCAACTCCCGCAATCCGGTCACGCGTCGTAGCCGGTTCCGCAGCTCCACCGCGGTCAGCGAGTCGAAGCCCGCCAGCTTGAAAGCCCGTTCGGTACCGATCGCGTCCGGCCCCTTCAGGCCCAGGACCGCCGCGGCGTGCGCGCGGACGGTCTCCAGGAGGGCCTCGTCCAGCTTGTCGTCCGGCATCTCCCGCAACCGGGGCACCAGTTCGCCCTCCGCCGCGCCACCGGCGTGACCACCCGCGGAGTGCGCCGTCGTGGCCACGGCGAGATCGGGAAGATCGGCGATGAGCCGACTGGGGCGGACCGCGGTGAAGCCGGGCGCGAAGTCCGCCCACTCCACCCGAGCCACCGTCACCTGCGTCTCCTGCCGGCCGAGCGAGGCGGCCAACGCGGCCAGCGCCGTCTCGGGGGCCATCGGCGGCAGCCCCTTGCGGCGCAGGCGTTCCTCCACCTCGCCGGTCATCAGGCCGCCACCGCCCCACGACCCCCAGGCCACAGCGGTCGCGGGCAACCCGGACGCCCGCCGCACCTGGGCGAGCGCGTCGAGGAAGGCGTTCGCTGCGGCGTACCCGCCCTGTCCGCCGTTGCCCAGGACGCCGGCGGCCGAGGAGAACAGCACGAACGCCTCCAGCTCCAGATCGGCGGTGAGCTCGTGCAACGCGGTCGCGGCGGCCACCTTGGGCCGCAGTACCCGCTCCAGTTGCTCCGGCGTGAGGGTCTGCACCAATCCGTCCATGAGCGCCCCGGCACTGTGAATCACCGCGGTCAGCGGATACTCCCGCGGAACCGACGCGAGCAACTCCCGCAGCCCGTCCCGGTCGGCGACATCGACCGCGGCCACGGTCACCCGCGACCCGAGCGCCGTCAGTTCCGCCTCCAGCTCCGCGATGCCGGGCGTGTCCCGGCCACGCCTGCCGACCAGCAGCAGGTGCGGTGCTCCGGCCTCGGCCAGCCGGCGGCAGACCTGCGCTCCGACCGCTCCCGCGCCGCCCGTCACCAGCACGGTGCCTCGTGGGCGCCATTCCGGCACCGGCGCGTCACCCAGCGGTGCCCGCGCCAGTCGCCGCCCGAACACTCCCGAGGGGCGCACCGCCACCTGGTCCTCGCCGTGGCCCGCGCCGACGCCGTGCCCCGCGTCGACACCGGCGAGAACCGCGCACAGCAACTCCACGGCGCGCCCGTCCGGCCGGGCGGGCACGTCCACGAGCCCACCCCACCGTTCCGGCCGCTCCAGCGCCACCACCCGGCCCAGGCCCCAGATCTGGGCCTGCAGCGGGTTGGCGACGGCGTCCGCGTTCCCGGTGGACACCGCCTCCCGGGTCAGGCACCACAGTCGGGCCTCGACGCCCGCGTCCTCCAGTGCCTGCACCAGGGCAACCGTGCCCGCGAGGCCGGCGGAGACCGGTTCGTGCGCGGCGGTCAAGCCGTCGTCGACGAGCGCGGCGAAGGACAGCACGCCGGTCGGACCGCCGGGCGCCTCGTCCTCGGCGAGCGTGGCGACGAGCCGCCGGCCGAGCGCGGCCCGGTCCCGCAGGTCGGTCGGCGCGACGTCGCATCGGACCACGTGGGCACGGCGTTGCCGGATCGCGTCGAGCACCGTCTGCACGGCGGGGTCCGCGGCGATCGCCTCGGGGACGACCACCAGCCAGGTGCTCCCCTCCAGTCCCGGCGTCGCCCCGGTCCCGATGTCGGGCAGCGGCTTCCACGTGGCCCGGTAGCGCAGGCCGTCCAGTTCCGCCCGATCCAGCCTGCGCCGCCGCCACGACGACATGGCGGACAGTACGGCCGGAAGGGCGGCGTCGACGGCGTCGCGCTCACCGTTCGCGTCGCCCAGCCCCAGTGTGCCGATCAGCGCGTCCGGGTCCTCCCGGTCGACCGCTGCCCAGAACTCGACCTCGCCCGGGTCCGAAGCGGCGCCGGACGCACGGTCGGTACCGGCTCGGTCGGTGGCCGACAGCCAGTAGCGTTCGTGTTCGAAGGGGTAGGTGGGCAGGTCGACGGACTGCGTCGGGGCGTAGAAGCCCGACCAGTCGGCGGTGGTGTGCGTGTGCGTGGCGGCCAGGGAGTGCAGCACACGCTGCCAGTCGCCCTCCTCTCGGCGAAGGGTGCCGGTGATGGCGATCTCGCCGGTGCCGGGGTGGTCTTCGGCGGTTTCCTGGAGCGGGTGGACGAGGACGGGGTGGGGACTCGCCTCGATGAACAGCGTGTGGCCGTCGTCCAGTAGGGCACGGGTGGTCGTCTCGAACGCCACGGTGGTGCGCAGGTTCTCGTACCAGTACGCCGCGCCCATCACGCTCGTGTCGCTCAGCGGGCCGCCGGTGCGACCGGCCACCGTCGAATAGAACGCCACTGCCGCCTCCCGCGGACGCACCGGGGCCAGCAGTTCCAGGAGCCGGTCGTGCAGGGCCTCGACGTGCGGGGTGTGGGAGGCGTAGTCCACCGGGATCTTCCGGGCCCGGATGCCCGTGCCCTCGCAGTGGGCGAGGATCTCGGCCAACGCGTCCGCGTCACCCGCGACCACGGTGGCCGACGGCCCGTTGACCGTCGCGACCGCAACCCGCCCCTTCCAGGGGGCGACGAGATCCTCGGCAGCCGCCACGCCCAGCGGCAGCGACAACATGCCGCCCCGACCGGCGATGCCGGCCAATGCCCCCGAACGCAACGCCACGATGCGCGCGGAGTCGTTGAGGGTGAGAATGCCGGCGATGTGCGCGGCGGCGATCTCGCCTTGGGAATGACCCACCACCGCGTCCGGGGTGACGCCCAGGTGCTCCCACAACCGGGCGAGCGAGATCATCACCGCCCACAGTGCGGGCTGGACGACGTCGACGCGATCGAGGGTGGGGGCGCCCGGAGCGCCGTGGAGGACGTCGATCAGGCTCCAGCCGGTGAACGGTTCCAACGCCGCCGCGCAGGCCTTCAGGTGCTCGGCGAACACCGGCGAGGTCCGCATCAACGCCACACCCATGCCGACCCACTGCGAACCCTGCCCCGGAAAGACGAAGACGGTCCCACCCGAATGCGCGGGCACCGTCCCGGTGACCACACGGGCGGAGGGCTCACCCGCGGCCAACGCCGCCAACCCATCCCGGAAATCCGCCGGTTCCCGACCGATCACCACCGCCCGACGCTCGAACACCGAACGACC
>NZ_JBIWJT010000064.1:0-23870 GCF_044765325.1 Embleya sp. NPDC127516
GGGGCTTCGTGTCCCTCCGCTTCGCTCCGGGGCACGAAGCCCACGCTTGCGGCTCCGCCGCTCTCCGCGCTTCGCGCGTCGATCACTGGGGTGGGCGGGGGGCGGGGGCGCTGACGCGCCGGGGGTGGGGCAGGGGTGGTGGGCTGGGTCGGGGCGTTGATGGGTCGGGGTGAGGTGTGGGGGTGAGGTGTGGGGGTGTGTGGGCTGGGCTGGGTTAGGGGTGGGGGCGGGGGCGGGTCAGGGTGGGGAGTAGGGAGGTTATTTTGGCGACGTTGGTGAGGGCGCCGGCGGTCAGGCGTAGGGCGGGGCCGCCGGGGAGGCCGGGGACGTGGTCCAGGAGCGGGGCCAGGGCGAGCAGGCCGGGCAGGTTGTGGGGCTTGAGGTCGCGGCGGGCGAGCAGGGCGGGGGCGGCGCGGCGGCCGGCGGAGGCGTCCAGGAGCAGGGCGGCGGTGCGGGCCTCGACGGCGGGCAGGTTCGGCCGGCCGGGCGGGAGCGGGAAGACCTCCCAGCCGATGCCGTCGGTGCCGGGCGCGGCGAAGCCCCAGCCGCCGCCGGGCACCGCCAGGCCGGTTCGGGTCCGGACTCCGTGCCGGGCGGCCAGCGCGCCGGTGATGTCGGCCAGAGCCAGCACCCCGGCGTCGAGCAGTTCGGGGGCGGGCTCGCCGGCGCCGCACGGGGCCAGGTCCAGCGCGTGTACGGCCAGTTCGTAGGCGATCGCGCCGAACTGGGTGAGCAGTGGAACCGGGCCGACCTGTGAGCCGGTGCGGGCGAGCGCCAACTCCGGGTCCGCGGCGGTGGCGTCGAACGCGGCGGCCAGCCGCCGGCGGCCGTCGTCGAGCGCGGCCAACAGGTCCTCGAGACCGGCGTCGCGGTGTGCCCGGACCAGGTGCGCGTTGACGTCGTCCTGGTTCATCGGGGCGGCGTCGGGAGCCCGTCGGCCGCTCGCCTCGGCGAGCAGGCGGGCCAGCAGCGGGGCGTCCGGCCAGGACGCGAGGTGGCTGATCACGGCGCGGCCGTCCCAGCCCGGCAGCCGGGACGGCGCGTTCGGGTCGACCCGGGCGGCCAGGTCACGGAAGGCGTCCCACGCGGCGAGGGCCCGCTCGCGCTGCGTTCGGGCGGACATGGAGGCGGTGCCCCAGGGGCCGCTCACGATCTCGATCGAGGACATGCCCGCATACTGCCCGCTCGCCCGGTGCCCGAACGCCGCACCCCGGCCGCCCCGAGCCCGTCCGAAGCCCCCGGCTAGGCTCGCGCCGAGAGGCGGACGTCGCCGCCCGGGACAAGGAGATGCGCATCATGGCCGTCGAGATCGGTAGCAAGGCCCCCGAGTTCGAGCTCAAGAACCAGCACGGCGAGGTCGTTCGACTCGCGGACTTCCGCGGTGAGAAGAACGTCCTGCTCGTCTTCTACCCGTTCGCGTTCACCGGTGTGTGCACCGGCGAGCTGTGCGCGCTGCGCGACGACCTGCCCAACTTCCAGAACGACGACGTGCAGGTCCTGGCCGTGTCCTGCGACGCGCCGTTCTCGCTGCGCGTGTTCGCCGAGCAGGAGGGCTACGAGTACCCGCTGCTGTCGGACTTCTGGCCGCACGGCGGGGTCGCGCAGGCGTACGGCGTCTTCGCCGAGGACAAGGGCTGCGCCGTGCGCGCGACCTTCGTCATCGACAAGGAGGGCGTGGTCAAGTGGAGCGTGGTCAACGCGATCCCGGACGCGCGGGACCAGGCGGAGTACCTGAAGGCGCTCGCGAGCGTCTGATTCGGCGCGGTCGGGGGTTCTCCGGCGGGTTCGGGCGTAGGTCGGGCCGGGTCGGGGTACCCATGCCGCGGCGAGACTCCCGGCGGTCAGGAACTCATGACTAGGATCGGCGCGTTGTCTCGTCTGTAGGCGAAAATTCCGGGGCACCAGTTGCTCCATGAACCTTTGGAGGACTCGTGGGCGTCAGCCTGAGCAAGGGCGGCAACGTCTCGCTCTCGAAGGAGGCTCCGGGCCTCACCGCTGTTCTGGTCGGCCTGGGCTGGGACGTGCGTACGACCACCGGCACGGACTTCGACCTCGACGCGAGCGCGATCCTGCTCAACGGAAGTGGTCAGGCGCCGTCCGACGGCCACTTCGTCTTCTTCAACAACCTCAAGAGCCCCGACGGCTCCGTCGAGCACACCGGTGACAACCTCACCGGTGAGGGCGAGGGGGACGACGAGGCGATCAAGGTCAACCTGGCGGGTGTCCCGGCGGATGTCGAGCGGGTCGTCTTCCCGGTCTCGATCTACGACGCCGAGACGCGCCAGCAGAGCTTCGGTCAGGTCCGCAACGCGTTCATCCGCATCGTGAACCAGGCCGACAACAAGGAACTCGCCCGGTACGACCTCACCGAGGACGCGTCCACGGAGACCGCGATGGTCTTCGGCGAGCTCTACCGCAACGGCGCGGAGTGGAAGTTCCGCGCGGTGGGCCAGGGCTACGCCTCGGGCCTGCGCGGCATCGCCAAGGACTTCGGGGTCAACGTCTGATAGGCGAGACATCACGAACGCCCGCCGACCGCACCCGCGGTCGGCGGGCGTTCGTCGTCCCGGACCGGGGTGGGGTCGTGCGCGCCGCCGTCGGAACGCCCCCTTCCGCACGCTGTGAGCTGTGCGAAAAGGGGGTCCCGCCGGGTCGGGGGCATGGCAAGGTTGAAGCGAATGTACGACGATCAGGAGGAATCGATGGGGGTCACCCTCGCCAAGGGCGGAAACGTCTCGTTGAGCAAGGCCGCACCCAATCTCACCAATGTCTTGGTGGGTCTGGGCTGGGACGCGCGCGCCACCACGGGCGCCTCGTTCGACCTGGACGCGAGTGCGCTGCTGTGCGGTGGTGCGGGCAAGGTGCTCGGCGACGACTATTTCGTCTTCTACAACAACCTCAAGAGCCCCGAGGCTTCGGTCGAGCACACCGGCGACAACCTCACGGGTGACGGTGACGGTGACGACGAGGTGATCCTCGTCGATCTGATGGCCGTTCCCGACCAGGTCGAGAAGGTGGTTTTCCCGGTTTCGATCTACGATGCCGAGATGCGTGGGCAGACCTTCGGACAGGTCCGCAACGCCTACATCCGGATTGTGAACCAGGCGGACAACAACGAACTCGCGCGATATGACCTTACCGAGGATGCGTCAAGCGAGACAGCCATGATCTTTGGAGAACTTTACCGTTACCAGGGGGAGTGGAAGTTCCGCGCGGTAGGGCAGGGGTACGCTTCGGGCCTGCGGGGGATCGCACTCGACTTCGGCGTCAGCGTGCAATGAGTACGTACTGACGGTGTGTGTCAGGGTCGGTCACCCGGTGGGGCCGGCCCTGACGCCTTTTCCGAGTCTCTCGGGTGGGGGAGTGAGGGCCGGTCTTCCTGATGACCCACCCGGAGATGCAATCCCCAGGTAGATAAGGACCTCATCCGTGGTAATCCGTACGTTCGGCTGGTCGTTCGGCGTGACGGTGGCCGGTCTCGCCGTCGCCGCGTATTTCTGGGGGGCGACCGGATTCGGCATCGTGCTGATCCTGTCGATCCTCGAGATCTCGTTGTCTTTCGACAACGCTGTAGTAAATGCCACGATCCTCAAGAAAATGAATGCCTTCTGGCAGAAGATGTTCTTGACGATCGGTATTCTGATCGCTGTCTTCGGCATGCGGCTTGTCTTCCCGCTGCTGATCGTCAGTCTTACCGCCGGAATCGGTCCGGTGGATGTGGTGGACCTCGCGTTCCACGACGACAAGATGATCGACGGGATGACCTACGCGGAGCACTTGGACGAGGCGCACCCGGCGATCGCCGCGTTCGGTGGCCTGTTCCTGTTGATGATCTTTCTGGACTTCATGTTCGACGACGAGCGTGAACACAAGTGGATCGGCCCGCTGGAGCGCGTCACCGGCAAGCTCGGCAACTTCGACGTGCTGTCCACGCTGATCGCGCTGATCGCGCTCGTGGTGACCGCGCAGACGCTCTCGCCCGCGCACAAGGAGGGCACGGTCATGGTGGCCGGCGTGCTCGGCCTGATCGCGTACCTGGGCGTCGGCGGGCTCTCGGACTACTTCGAGACGCACGGCACGCTGGCGCACATCAACGACGAGGAGGAGGGCGAGGACGAGGCCGAGGAGGGTGCGGAGCCGGCCAAGGCCGAGGGTCGCAGCGGTCCCAAGCCCGTGCAGCTCGCCGCCGGCAAGGCCGCGTTCTTCATGTTCCTCTACCTCGAGGTGCTCGACGCGTCGTTCTCCTTCGACGGTGTGGTCGGCGCGTTCGCGATCACCCAGGACCTGCTGATGATCACGCTGGGTCTGGGCATCGGCGCGATGTACATCCGGTCGCTCACCGTCTACCTGGTGCGCCAGGGCACGCTGGACGACTACGTGTACCTGGAGCACGGCGCGATGTACGCGATCGGCGCGCTGGCGACCATCCTGCTGGTGTCGATCAAGTGGGAGATCCACGAGGTGATCACCGGCCTGGTCGGGGTCGGCTTCATCGGCGTCGCGCTGGTTTCCTCGATCATGCGCAACAAGCGGATCGGCCATGTTCCGGGGCAGAGCAACAGCGGTGTGAAGGTCGACGCCTAGCCTTCGACCGCACCCCGCGTCCCGCCGCGGGATCACGACCGGTACCGCGCCCGAGCACCGCTTCGGGCGCGGTACCGGTTTTTTCCGGCCCCGTTATGTTGTGTACTGAAGCCGCCACTACGCGTACGCGCACCGGCCGGGGGATCAGGGAGGGCTTGATGCCGCTTTTCGACTGGCGTCGGGGATTGATGGAGCGCGAGCCCGAGCACGGCGGGCACAAGGTCGCGCTGACCCGCTCGACGCCCGAGGTCTCGCTGACCCAGGCGGGTTCCGCGACCGGGACGCTGCGGGTCAATCTGCACTGGAACCCACAGGTCGAGGAGGCGCCGCCGCGCCAGCGCAGCGGCGGGTTGTTCCGCCCGCTGGCGGTGCAGTCGCCGCCGCTGCCGCAGAAGATCGACCTCGACCTCGGCTGCATGTGGGAAATGAGCGACGGCTCGAAGGGCGTCGTGCAGGCCCTGGGCAACCTCTACGGGGCCTTCAGCCAGCCGCCGTACGTGCGGCTGGACACCGACGACCGGTCCGGCTCGGCCTCGGGCGAGACATTGTTCATCAACATCGACCAGGCGCGGAACGTGCGCCGGTTGTTGATCTTCGTCTACATCTACGAGGGCATCCCGGCGTTCGACCAGGTCAACGGGGTGGTCACGCTGTTCCCGAACTCCGGGCTGCCGATCGAGGTGCGGTTGGACGAGCACGCGCGCGAGGCGCACACCTGCGCGGTCGCGGTGGTGGAGAACCACGGCGACGAGATCGTGGTGCGGCGCGAGGTGCGCTACGTGCACGGATATCAGGCCGAGCTGGACCGTGAGTACGGGTGGGGGCTGCTGTGGGCGCGCGGCTACAAGTGATCGCCCGACCGGTTACCGCTTGGTGACCGCCCGCCGGTGACGGCCCCGGGCGTGAACGCCGCCGCGTGTGCGGCGGCCTTCACGCCCGGGCGTCGTTTGCTCAGCCCTGGAACTGCGGGCCCTGCGGCGGGGTGTCCAGGCGGCGCATTTGGGGCGGACCGCCCTGACCCTGCGGCGGCGTGCCCGGGTACTGCTGCTGGGGCGGCATGCCCATGCCCTGCGGCGGGGTCATCCCGGGCGGCATGGGAGCGCCGTGCGAGGGCGTGTACGGTCCGGGCTGCCCCGGCCCGCCGGGGCCGGGCGGGTACTGGCCCGGCGCGGGTAGCTGCGGGCCGCCCGGAGGCATGTGCATCACGCCCGGCGGGGTTTGGAAGGACATCCCGTGCGCCGGCGTGCCCTGCGGCGGGAAGCCCTGGGGCGGCGTGCCGCCGTGTGCGGGGGGCGGCGGGACCGACGCGCCGCCGGAGGGGGTGTGCGGGTAGCCGGGGGGCGGCCCGCCGATCGTGTGCGGGGCCGGTGGCGGCGGGATCATCGGGCCGTCGTGGCGCGGCGGCGGTGGCGGCACGGGCGCGCCGCCGTACGGCGTGTTGCCGGAGAGGGGCAGCACGCCCTGCGGTGGGGCCTGCCGGTGCGCGGGCGGGGCGGGCAGCGTGCCCTGGCCGTAGTGCGGCTGCGGCAACACGGCGGTGGGAGCCGGCTCCTGGTACGAGGGCGGCGCGGGCGGGCCGTCGCGGTACGTCGGGGGCGGCGGCGGGGCGGGCGCGCTCGGCGGGGACTGGTGCACCGGCGGCAGCGGCGTCGGCACGGGAGCCGGTGTCGAGGCGCTCGGCTCGTCGTCGACGCTGATCCCGTAATCGGTCGCCAGGCCCGCGAGACCGCTCGCGTAGCCCTGCCCGACCGCGCGGAATTTCCACTGGTCGCCGCGCCGGTAGATCTCGCCGAATACGAAGGCCGTCTCGCTGGTGGCTCCGGCGATCGGGAAGTTGAGCAGCTCGCCGCCGCCGTCTGCGTCGTACAGTCGAAGGACGAGGCCGGGCACCGAACCGATGGTGCCACCGTCCGCGGACGCGGCCACGATCACATGTTGCACATCGGCGCCGAGGGCGGCGACGTCCACCCGGACACCGTCCGTGCAGCGGTCGGGCCCGGTTTTCTTGCCCTCGTGCACCACCATGCCGGACGGGTGCCGGGGCTGGTTGTAGAAGACGAAGTCGTGGTCGCCGCGCACCTTGTTGTCCGCGCCGAGCAGCAGAGCCGAGGCGTCCATGTCCGGAACACCGGCTCCCGGCCGCCATTCGAGGACCACGCGCACGGACCGGGCAGGGAGGGCCGTATTCGCTCCCTTGGACATCACCTGGGTCATGCGCCCATCCTGCCGTCCCGAAGGAGGTGCGCTCAACGTGGGGCGTGCTCGTGACGATTGTGTGAACACATGGTCCTATAACCGGATCGTACGTCTTCGATTTTGCTTTTCGGTTACCGTAGGCAGCGCCTGCCGGCGGCTCACCGGCTCGGCGCGAATGCGCCTTCGGGACAAACCAGGGCGCGTACGGGTTCCCGCCCCGTCGCGCCTTTGCCACCACCACCGTCAGTCGAGGGGGATCAGAACACGATGCGGCATTTCGGCTACTTGGACGATGCGGTCCGCGATCATCTGTTCCACCGCCCGCCGGGGGCCTTCGACCGGGACAGCGACCCCGCCGTGTTGGCCTCTGCGCTCGGTGCGACGCTCTACAGCCCCGCTACGCGTGGCACGCTCGCGGCGGACATCGTCAAGCAGGCAGCCCGCGGTGTGACCTCGATGGTGTTGTGCCTCGAGGACTCGATCGACGACCGCGAGGTGGTCGGCGCCGAGCAGAACCTGGTCGAGCAACTGGCCGAATTCGCAGGCTCCGGAGTCGAGGGCCCGCTGCTGTTCATCCGGGTTCGGCACCCCGAGCAGATCACCGACCTGACCGAGCGGCTCGGTGACACCCTGCGCGTGTTGTCCGGGTTCGTGCTGCCCAAGTTCGAGCCGGACAGCGGCGCGCGCTACCTCAAGGCTCTGGACGAGGCGATCGCGATGAGCGGGCGCCCGCTGTACGCGATGCCGGTGCTGGAATCGCCGTCCATCGCCTACATCGAACACCGGCGCGCCGTGCTCGCCGAACTCGCCGAACTGATCGGCGCGCACCGGGACCGGATCCTGGCGGTGCGGATCGGCGCCACCGACTTCCAGTCGGCGTACGCGCTGCGTCGCTCGCGCGATCTGACCGCGTACGACGTGCACCTGGTGGCCGGTCTGATCGGCGACATCGTCAACGTGTTCGGCCGCGCGGACGGCACCGGACACGTGATCAGTGGACCGGTGTGGGAGTACTTCCCGCAGGGCGAGCGGCTGTTCAAACCGCAACTGCGGCGCACCCCGTTCGCCGAGGCCGAGGACCCGGACGAGGCGGTCGAACTGCGTACCCGGCTGATCTCGGCCGACCTGGACGGGCTGATCCGCGAACTCGAACTGGACAAGGCCAACGGCCTGCTCGGCAAGACCGCGATCCACCCCAGCCATGTGGCGGTGATCCACGCGATGTCCGTGGTGACCCACGAGGAGTACTGCGACGCCACCGACATCCTGGCCGAGAGCGCGGCCGGCGGCGGGGTGCTGCGCTCGGCGTACACGAACAAGATGAACGAGGTGAAGCCGCACCGGGCCTGGGCCCAGGCGATATTGCGCCGGGCGCACGCCTTCGGCGTCGCGCGCGAGGAGGTCACCTTCGTCGACCTGCTCGCGGCCGGCATGGAGTGAACCGGCCGCCGGGGCCTGGCGTCTCGGGGCGGTGGGATTCGATCGGGTATCAGGGAAGCGGGTTCGTGGGTTGAGGGAACATCGGATGGAAACCTGGTCGGGGAGTTGGGTCGCCGAGCGGCTCGACGTGACGCTCGCGGGGGACGGACTCGACGCTTTGGTCGGGCTCGCGCTGCGGCGGAACCCGCGCCGGGCCCACCTGTTGGTGTCCACCGTGCTCGGCAAGCACATCCCGCAACGACCCGAGGTGGTCCACGACGCGGGTCGCGACCTGGGCGCGCGCGTGGCGGCGGTACTGGCCGGCGAGCCGACGCCGGTGGTGCTCGGGTACGCGGAGACCGCCACAGGGCTGGGGCACTGCGTGGCCGAGGTGCTGCCCGGGGCGACCTACCTGCACTCGACCCGGCGCCCGGTGGCCGGGGTGGCGCAGTTCGGTGCGTTCGAGGAGGAGCACTCGCACGCCACCTCGCACCTGATCCTGCCGAGTGATCCGCAACTGCTGACCGAAAGTGGGCCGTTGGTCCTGGTGGACGACGAACTGTCCACCGGGCGAACGGTCGCCAACACCATCCGGGCGCTGCACGCGGTCGCGCCGCGCGCGCACTACGTGATCGCCGCGCTGATCGACGTGCGCGGCCCGGCCGACCGGGCCGAGTTCGAGGTCTTCGCGGCCGAACTCGGCGCCCGGGTGGATGTGGTGGCCCTGGCCGCGGGCACCGTCGCGCTGCCCGAGGACGTGCTCGTGCGCGGTACCGAACTGGTGGCCGTGCACGACGACGAGCGGTCCGAGAGCGGCGGGGCGGGTCGCGTGCGCACGCTCGACCTGGACTGGCCCGCCGACCTGCCCGACGGCGGCCGGCACGGGTTCACCCAGGCCGACCAGGACGCGCTGGAGGCGGCGTTGCCGGCGCTGGGCGCGGCGCTGGCCGAGCGGGTGCTCGGTCGGCGGATCCTGGTGCTCGGCTTCGAGGAACTGATGTACACGCCGCTGCGGTTGGCCCGCGCGCTGGCCGAACACGTGGGCGCGGACGTCGAGGTGCGCTACTCGACCACGACCCGCTCGCCGGTGCTCGCGGTCGACGATCCCGGCTACGCGATCCGCACCCGGCTGCAATTCCCGTCCCACGACGACCCCGCCGACGGTCCCGGCGCCCGCTACGCGTACAACGTCGCGGCCGGCACCGACCCCGCGCGGCGGTTCGACGAGGTGCTGATCGTCGTCGACTCGGTCGCCGACACCCCCGAACTGCACGCGCCCGGTGGCCTGCTGGACGCGCTGTCCCGGGTCACCGACCACGTCGGTCTGCTCGTTGTCCCCTCCTTCACCCCCGAGGTGCGCAGGTCATGAACCACCAGCCGAGCCCGCACGGGCACGACACCGGCAAGCTGCCGGACCCGCTGTACGGGCCCGCGTTCTCCTCGTACGCCGCCGACGAGGTCGCGTGGCTGCTCAAGGACCTGTCCGCGGTCGAGTTGGAGGCGCCGCTGGAGGAGCGCGAGGAGGCGATCCAGCACGCGGGCGCGCACTACGCCGAGTCGCTGCCGATCGAATACCAGCCCTCGCCCGAGTACCAGGCGTTGTTCCACGCCGCGTTGGACGCTTCGGCGGACCGGATCGCGCACGCGGTCGGCGTGGTCACCGAGACCATCCTGGCCGAGCGCGGCCGGGACGCGGTGCTGGTCTCGCTGGCCCGGGCGGGCACCCCGGTGGGTGTGCTGATGCGCCGCTGGGCCGAGCGCGCGCACGGCCTGACGCTGCCGCACTTCGCCGTGTCGATCGTGCGCGGACGCGGCATCGACACCACCGCGCTGCGTTGGCTGGGTCGCGAGTTCGACCCGTCGCGGATCGTCTTCGTGGACGGCTGGACCGGCAAGGGCGCGATCACCCGGGAACTGTCCGACGCGTTGGAACTGACCGCCCAGACCACCGGCATGCGCTTCGACCCGGAACTGGCGGTGCTCGCCGACCCGGGCTCGTGCGTGCGCACCTACGGCACCCGCGACGACTTCCTGATCCCCTCCGCGTGCTTGAACTCGACAGTGTCCGGGCTGGTTTCACGCACCGTGCTGCGGGAGGACCTGATCGGTCCGGACGATTTCCACGGCGCGAAGTTCTACGCCGAACTGGCCGATGTCGACGTTTCCGGTCTGTTCCTGGACGCCGTCACGGCGCGGTTCGGCGCGGTGGCCCAGGACGTGGCGCGCGACCAGCCGCTGCTGGCCGCGAGCGACCGGTCGCCTACCTGGGAGGGATGGCGCGCGGTGGAGCGGATCGGTGCCGAGTACGAGATCGACAACATCAACCTGATCAAGCCCGGCGTCGGCGAGACCACGCGGGTGCTGCTGCGCCGGGTTCCGTGGCAGATCCTGGCCCGCAAGGGTGTCGGCGCGGAGTTGGACCACGTGCGGATGCTCGCCGCCCAGCGCGAAGTGCCGGTGGTCGACGTGGACGACCTGCCGTACTCGTGCGTGGGCCTGGTCAAACCGGGCTTTCGTCGGGACGGGGGCAACGCGTGAGCATCGTGGTTGCCAGCGACCTGGACCGCACCCTCATTTATTCGAAGGCCGCCGCCCGACTGGGCCTGGCGGCCGCGGACCCGACGCCCGAGTTGGTGTGCGTGGAGGTGTACGACGGCGCGCCCATGTCGTTCGTCACCGGCGGCGCGGCCGTGCTGCTCGCCGAGTTGGCCGAGCACACCACCTTCGTGCCCACCACGACCCGCACCCGCGAGCAGTACGCGCGGATCGTCCTGCCGGGCCGGGCGCCGGAGTTCGCGATCTGTGCGAACGGCGGCCACCTGCTCGTGCACGGCGAGAGCGACCCGGACTGGCAGGCGGGTGTGCGCAAGACGCTGGCCGCGAACGCCGCACCGCTGCCCGAGGTGGTCGCCCACCTGGAACGGGTCGCCCGTCCCGAGTGGACGCACAAACTCCGGGTGGCCGAGGACCTGTTCACCTATCTGGTGGTGGAACGCGCGGACCTGCCGCCCGAGTTCGTACCCGAGACGACCGCGTGGGCGGCCGAGCGCGGCTACGGCGTCTCGCTCCAGGGCCGCAAGCTCTACTTCGTCCCGGAGGCCCTGACCAAGGGCGATGCGGTGCGCGAGGTCGCCCGGCGGGCGGGCGCGGACGCGGTGTTCGCGGCGGGCGACTCGCTCCTGGACATCGAACTGCTGCGCGCGGCGGACGCCGGGGTGCGCCCGGGGCACGGCGAGCTGGCCGAGACGAACTGGGGTGCGCCGCACGTCGAGGCGCTCACCGAGCAGGGGGTGTCGGCGGGCGAGCGGATCGCGGCCTGGCTGCTGGAGCGGAGCCGGTCGCCGGTGCGGTGACGGGTGGTCGGTGACCGGTGACCAGTGGTCACCGCACCGGCGGTCGATGATCGCGGTGGTCTCCGTGATCGGTGGTTGTCGGTGGTCGGTGGTCTCGGTGGTCTCGGTGGTTTTGGCGGGGATTGAAGGCACGGCCTCGGGTCCGGCGCGGTTGAATGGGCCGCGACGAGGGAGAGGAAGCGCCGTGGATCCTGCCGAGTGCGTGGTGTGGTGGGCGGAGCCGGATCCGGACGCGGTCGCGCGGGCCTGGCTGGACGGCGCCGAGCGGGCCAGGTACGAGCGTTATCGGCGGCCCGCCGATCAGGCCAGGTTCGCCACCGCCCGAGCGCTGGCCCGGGGTGTGCTCGCGGCTCGGCTGGAGGTGGCCCCGGGCGACGTGCGCTTCGACACCACGTGTCGGTTGTGCGGGTGCGACCGGGGCAAGCCGCGGGTCCTCGGCGGCCCGGCCGACCTGGACTTCTCCATCTCGCACGCGGGCGAGCGGGTGGTGCTCGCGGTGATCGAGGGCGCCGAGGTCGGCGTGGACGTGGAGCGGATCGCCACCGTCGAAGGCACCTTGTCGGCGGCCGAACTGGCCGCGCAGGCCCGGCTTCCGACCCGGTCGCGGGCCGTGGACGCGATCACCCGGTGGACCCGCAAGGAAGCGCTGCTGAAGGTGTACGGGCTGGGCCTGACGGTGGATCCGCGCACGCTGACGGTGTCCGGCGCGGGTGAGCCGCCTCGGCTGCTGGACTGGCCGGATCCGCCGTCGACCGTGCCGGCCGCGGGGGATTCGGGCGGTGCGTGGGCCGATCCGGAAAGCCGACATCCGCACCGCGAGCAGGAGGCGGTGCGGATGTACGACCTGACGCCGGGGGTGGGCTATGCCGCGACCGTGGCGCTGCGTGGGCTCGGGCGGTACGCGGTGGTGGAGCGGTGGGCGGGGGTGTCGCCGACCCGGGAGACGGGCTCGGAGCAGGGCGTCCACCCGGACCCGGAGCGAGGCTCGGAGCGGGGCTCGCCGGCCGGGTCAGACGCACGCGCCGCGGACGGTCAGTAGTTCGGCCCGAGCGTGCAATTGCCGGCCGCACTCCATGTCGAAGGTCAGCTCGAAGCCGTCCCGCGCGGCCCGCACCCGGGTCAGCGCCACCTCGGTGAACCGGTCGAGCGCGCCGCACAGCTCGTGCATCACCAGCCCGGTCGAGGACAGGCCGAGCACCGTTCCGTCACCGAGGGTCACCAGGTCGCAGCCCCGATTGCCGCTCGCCGCCTGCGCGTCGGTCACCCGCAGCGGACCGCGGCCGAGCGAGTGCAGCCAGGTGACCGCCTGGCGATGCAGTACCGCGCGCTCCTCCTCGTAGGCGAGGACCATCATGCGATGCATGTCGGTCATGTCGTTCGTGTGCAGCGGCAGCGTGGGGGCGGTACGCGGCTCCCGCCGCAGCGCGCGCAGGTTCGGCAGCGCGAGAACGACGAGGAGAAGCGCGAACAAGAGCATCAAGAGCACGGGCATGTGCGACTTCCCGGTGTCAGCATCGTGGTCGACGGCGCGGCACACGGGGGTGTCGGACCCGTGAATCGGGATCAAGGTCCCGAAGTCGGCCGGTCCGACGACTTTAAACCTTAAATTTCGGGAAGGTGGGTGATGGTGCCGATTCTTTACCCGACTGGTCGAACATCGCAACGATTTCACTACGCTGAGTTGCGTAAAGTGTGGTATATGCGGCTAATGTCGCTTTTCTGATTTTCGTTGCTGACGCGACGTGATGTCGAGTGATGTCAGTGCGGTCCGGGGCCGGCTCGGTCCTCACGGATGACCTGCACCGTGGCCGCGACCTCGGCCCGGATGGCGCGGGTCTCGCTGAGGAAGCGCCACCAGTTCGGGCGCGGCTGCTCCGGCTCGGCGGCGATCGCCTCCAGGCGGAAGACCAACGCGTCCAGGCGGCGGGCGTAGCGCTCCTCGGCATTGGCCCGACCGCCGAGCGCGAGCCGCTGGGCGTCGCGCAGCGCGAACCGGGTGCGCTCCAACTCGGCCTCGGGGTCGCGGGCCACCTCCTCCAGCGCGCGCAGGCGGTCGGAGACCGAGGCCATCGCCTCGTCGGCCTCCTTGAGGGTGGCCCGCGCGGTGGCCAACCGGCTCACCGCGTCGGCGTACTCCCCGCGTCCGGCCGAGGCGCCTGCCTCTTCCAGGCGGGCGTGCGCTACGCCCAGTGACTGTCGGGCCTTGGCCGGCACCTGTTCGAGGTCGGTCCAGCAGGACTGCACGTAGTCGCGGCGCAGCCGATGCAGGGCGGGTTCCACGCCGGCCAGTCGCGACTCCAGGGCCTGCGCGCGGGTGCGCAGCGAGGACAGCCGGTTGGTCACCTCCTCGCGCTGCCGGGGCAGCCGCTCCGCCTCGGCGCGCAGTTCGCCGGCCGAGGTCTCGATCCGACCCGCCACCTCCAGCGTGCCCGGGATGCCGAGCGCGGCCGGGCCCTTGTCCAGTTCGGCGAGGTCGCTGCGGATCGCGGCCAGGCGGGTGGTGAGCGTGCTCGTGCCCAGTCCCGCCCGCTCGGTGTCGGCGACCGCCTGGGCGGCCTCGGCGGCGGCGCGGCGGGCCCGATCCACGGCCGGCGGCAACTGGCCCAGTGCGTGCTCGGCGTCGGCGAGCAGTGGGCCGAGCGAACCGGCGAACCGGTCCAGGTCCTGGCGGACCGCGTCGAGCTTGCGCGCGGTCTCGGTCAACTCCCGGCGAGCCGCCTCGTATTCGTCGGTCTCCAGTTCGACGTCCAGCGGATGACGGTCCATCAGCGCGATGTACGCGGCGCTGGCCTCGTCGATGCGCAGGCTCACCGCGGCGAAGGCGCGCAGCGCGTCCTCGGTGCCGCGCGCGCCGCGGACCGCCCGGACCGTCTCCAGCGAGAGCATCATGTCCCGCTGCGCGGTGTCGAGCTGGAGGAACGCCTCGCCCGCCGCCTCGCGCGCGGCCAGCGCGGCCGAGCGGGCGGCGTCCTTGCGGCGACGCCACGGGCGCGTCTCGCCGCCGGCGAACGCGGCCGGGAGCACGGCCAGGAGCAGCGGCGCGAGCGTGATCGACAGCGGAAGGCCGACCCCCAGGGATCGTCGTGCGGATCCGACCACCACGCCTGCTCCCGTCACCGTGCGAACCGTGCCCACTCCATCCTGCCCATCCTTCCAGGTGCTGTCCGATGGAGGTCCACCAACCGTCCCCCGGGGCGTGTCCGACCGGACGGATGGGCTGCGCCGGGTTCGCCCATTACGAACCCCTCGCAAGGTGCGAACCATGTGTAACCACCCGGGCTCGACCACAACCATCGTCAGCCACCGGCGACGACCGAGGACGAAATGTGCGCTACCTCTCCTTTACCGACCGTCGACGCGGTGTACTCGCCGCCGGGCTCGTCGGCGCGACCCTCGCGGCGGCGGGCCGCGCGGGCGCGGCGCCTTCGACGGGCGAGGCGAAGGGTCCACACGCGATCGTGGTCGGGGTGGGCCGGGAGCGCGAATCGCTCGGCCCGATCTCGGGCCACGGCAACGACGGTGAGCTCTTCGACAACCGGCTCGCGCACGCCGCGGGCCTGCGCGGACCGCGAACGGGTTGCCTCGACCCGCGGACGCGGGGCGCGCGGTGTTGCCGGTCGATCACGACCCGGCCGGGGCGGCGCGGATCACGGATCGGGCGGCGGTGATGTACGCGGGGAGGATCGTCGAGACGGCGCCGGCCGACGCGCCGTTCTGCGTGCCGGGCCTCGGCATCCGGACGCGCGGGCTACTCGCGGCGCTGCCCGAGCGGGAGTTCGTACCGATTCCCGGCATGCCGCCGGAACCGAGTGGGTCGCGGGCCGGGTGCGCGTTCGTGCCGCGCCGCGATCAGGTGAGCGATGGTCGGCTTCAACGCGCTTGCCTGGCAAGGGCGTTGGTGTTGCGGCCGAGGTGTCCGGTGGGCGATGAGATGAGCTCGATGTCGGCTGCGTCGACCATCGCCGCGCCGGTGGGTGTGGTGGAGCGGTATCGCGCGTCCGGTGATGCGGGATTGTCGGCGGTGAGCCACGATCCGCCGTTGTCGGGGCGGTGGGGTGCCCGGGTGGTGGGGTACGGGTGGTGGGGCAGCCGGGATGAGCGCGGATCTCGGGTCGGCCCTCGGGGGCCGGCCCGGCGGCGTGGCGCGGCGCAGTATGGCGTGGCGTGGCCGCCGGACCGGCGGATCCGGGTCAGAACTTGACGTCGGAGCAGGAGTAGAAGGCGTTGTCGGTGTCCGCGACGTCCCAGACCGCGAAGATCAGCGCCTGGCCGGTGCGGCCGGCCGGGAGGGTGCCGGTGTGCACGGTGTGCGCGGCCGGCAGGGCGCCGCCGTACGGGACGGTCAGGAACGGCGTGCTCTCGATCTGCGCGCGGCTGATCGGCTGGGTGGGATTCCAGCTCGGCTTGGTGATGTAGTAGCGGAACGTGCTGGTCGAGTGCCTGGCCTCGATCTCCCAGGTGAAGCTGAACGTGGCGCCGGAGGTGAGCGTGGTGGTCGGCCAGGCGCCGCCGCGCGGGTCGTCGAGCGGGGCCCATCGGCCGTCCGCGCCGGCACACAACTTCCCGTCGGCGGGTCCGCCCGCCGGGTAGCCCTTGGGGCCCTCGACGCTCTGCGGCTCCCACTGGATCTGGCCGCACCTCTTGACCTTGCCCTCGCCGCACAGCGCGGAGCGACTCTTGGGGCTGGAGACGAACCCGTGGGCGGAGGCCGAGGACGGCAGCATCATGAAGGGCAGCGCGACCGCCGCCGCGCTCAGCGTGGCCAGGATGGTCCTCTTGCGCATGGAACTTCTCCTCGTGAACGAAGTCGTGCCGGGACTGGCCGACCCGCTCGGTGCGGCCTCGAACCGACCCGCCCGGGTACCGCGGGACGTGGTCGTCGAGTCGATGGGACCGTCGAATCCGCATCCGAACGTGCAGCCACACGGTCCGGGTGCGGACCGCATCGGTGCGACCTGCGCGAGTCGCGTGCCTTCGTTACCGGGGTGCGCTCGATCACGCTAGGAGGCCCGCTTCGAGGCGGTCAATGGTCTGGACCTGTGCCGGCACAAATTGGCGAACCCCGCGGCCGGTCACGGTCGGTGACCTCAGCCGAGCGAGTCCGGGATCGGGACGGCCACGCCGGAGACGCGGACCCGGGGGTCGTCGGCCCGGAGGTCGACGGTCAGTACGCCGGGCCGGCCCAGGTCGTCGCCCTGATGCAGGGTGAGTGTGGTCGACGCGGGGACCAGGTCCAGGGCCCGCAGATAGTGGCCGAGGGCGGCCGCCGCGGCGCCGGTGGCCGGGTCCTCGACGACGCCGCCGATCGGGAACGGGTCGCGGACGTGGAAGGTGTCCGCGCTCTCGCGCCAGACCAGTTGCAGGGTGGTCAGGTCGCGGGCCCGCATGAAGTCGGCCAGGCCGTCGAAGTCGTAGCGCAGATCGGCCAGCCGGGCCCGGCCGGCGGCGGCCAGGACCAGGTGGTGGGCGCCGGCGTACGCGTAGGCCGGCGGGATGGCCGGGTCGAGGTCGTCGACGGCCCAGCCGAGCAGGGCCAGCGCCTCGGCGACGTCGGTGGCCGGGACCGCGGAATGCCGCGGCTCGACGCTGGTCAGCGTGGCGCGCAGGGTGCCGTCGGCTTCGGCGATCACGTCGACCGGGACGACGCCCGCGCGGGTGGCGAAGACGAGTGCGCCGGGGCCGATCCGCTCGGCGACGGCGACCGCGGCGGCGACGGTGGCGTGCCCGCAGAACGGGACCTCGGCCAGCGGGCTGAAATAGCGCACGTCGAAGACGCGGGAGGCGTCGGCGGCCGGCGCGGCGGGGTCGGTCGCCGTGGACCGGGTGAGGAACGCGGTCTCGGAGTAGCCGAGTTCGGCGGCGATCGCGAGCATCGCCGAATCGGTGAGACCGTCGGCGGCCAAGACGACGCCGGCGGGGTTGCCGCCGGCCGGGTCGGCGGAGAAGGCGGTGTAGCGGAGGGGTTTTCCGGCGTCCGGTGTCGTCATGTCGTGGCCCAACGCGTGGTGTCGACGAGACATTCCTGGGGTGGGCGACGTTCGGCGCGGGCCGGGGCGGCACGATGCGCCGGCAACCGGCCGTCGGGCGTCGGGTGCACGCCGACGGCCGGTCGCCGGCCCGCGGATGACCGGTACCCGGCGAGCCGGCGGGCGTCGGCTCAGCCGGAGGCGAGGCGCCAGAAGTCGCGCATCAGGGTGGGGGGTGTGGGGCCGGAGAGTTCGACCTGGGTGAGCAGGACGGTCGCCGTGCCGGTGGACGGGACGACGTGTGCCGCCGTACCGGTGCCGCCCACCCAACCGAAGCGGCCCGGGACGTTCCAGGGGTCGATGGGCTCGACGTCGACCGACCCGCCGAAGCCCCAGCCCTGGCCCTGAAGGAAGAGCCGGGACGCGTCCCGCTGCGGCGCGGTCAGGTGGTCGGTGGTCATCCGGCGCACCGACGCCGGGGTCAGCAGCTGCCGGCCGGCGGCGCCGCCCTCGGCGAGCAACATCCGGGTGAAGGCGTGCAGGTCGTCGATGGTGGACACCAGGCCGCCGGCGCCGGAGGGGAAGGCGGGCGGGCTGCTCCATTGGCCCTCGGGGGCGTCGATCAGATCGAGGCCGCCGGTCGGCGAGGTGCGGTAGCAGTACGCGAATCGATCGAGATCGGCGGCCGGCACCGAGAAGCCGGTGTCCACCATGCCCAGGGGCTCGAACAGTCGCTCGGCCAGGAAATCGGCCAACGACCGACCGGAGATCCGGGCGATCAGCACGCCCAGGATGTCCGAGCACGTGTTGTAGAGCCAGGCCACGCCCGGCTGGTGCAGCAGCGGGATCCGGGACAGCCTGGCCAACCACTCGTCGGGGTCCGGGACCGCTTGCGGCCGCGGCGGTCCCTGGCCCAACTCGGTGAACAACGGCGCGAGCGCCGGCAGCGAGAAGTCGGTGGGGAAGCCGTATCCGGCTCGGAAGGTGAGCAGGTCGAACACGGTGATCGGACGGGTCACCGGGATCACGTCGTCGATCGGCCCGCCCGGCGTACGCACCACGTTCGGCGCGGTCAACTCCGGCAACCAGCGGCCGATCGGGTCGCCCAGGGCGAATCGACCGTCCTCGACCAGGGTCATGATCGCGGCGGCGACGACCGGCTTGGTGAGCGACGCGACGCGGAAGATGGTGTCCCGGCCCATCGGGAGGGTGCCGGCGGCGTCGAGCGAACCGACCGCCTGGACGTCGACGCGGTCGTGGTGTGCGATCAGGGCCACCGCGCCCGGTAGCGCTCCGGTGTCGACGTGGGACTTCAGGAGTTCGTGCAGATTGCTTGCCGGGCTGGTCATCGGGCCACCTTCTCGTGCGGGAACGCGGTCGAGGGTCCGCAGGTAAGACTCCCGCGGTGGCGCGCCGTCATCGGTCCCGAGCGGCCGAATCCCGTCGCCTCGGGGCAAGGCGGCGGGAGCCGACCGTCCTGGTGGACGCCGGAGCCGGTGGGGCGTGGCGCCGGGTCGGGCCGGCAGGTCACGGTTGTCTCGTGCGATCGCCAGGATATGAGCCGTACTTGATATTCCGGGCGAAATCACGTGACGGGCCGGGGGGTCCACTGCGTTGTAGTTAGTGGGTATGCGTGCGACGCGGGGCGGGCTTCGATGGGACGCTCGCCGGGTTGGACACCGCGCCGAGTGGGGCGGTGCGGGCATCGCGGCGTGCCGGGCGGGAACGGTGCGGGCGCGCGATCCGAGAGGGCATCGGGTGGCCTGCCGACACGGCCTCCGGGTGGGGTAGGACATGTGGTCGAACGGACGTCTAGGAGACAGCAGGCCGATGGGAACCCCGAGATCTGAGGAGAAGGAACTGGCCGCCGCGATGCGGACGGTGGCGTCGGAACTGGCGCTGCCGGCCGGGTTGGTCGCGGGAGGGATCGCTCGGGGTCGGCGGATGCGGCGGGCCCGTCGGCTCCGGATGGGCGCCGCCGTCGCGGCGGTGCTGGCCGTGGCGGGCACCGGCGTGGTGGTGGCGACCGGCACGGAGGACGCGCCGCGGAGCCGGGTGGCGTCGGGAGCGGCGGGGGTGCCCACCGGTTCGCCGACGCCGAGTGTGACCTCGGATCCGGGATCCGGGATCTCCGCACCGGCCGGGAAGGAGCCGGTCTCGGCACAGGAACTCGCGCGGATACTGCTGCAACAGCCGGAGTTCGGCGCCGTGCAGCGGGTTCCGGTCGGAAGCGCGCTTTCCCCGAAGTCGGGCGGTGCGGGGATCCGGGTGGGCGCCTTTGCCGGCGTGACGTTGGAAAACGGCAAGGGAACGACGCTGCTTCGAGTGTCGGTGTGGGCGAGTACCCCGAAGGCCACTGGACCCGATTGCCCCGACACGGACAGCGTCGCCGGCCGCTGTACGGCCATCGTCGAACCGGACGGCACGCGTGGATACGCCGTGGAAACGATCCCGACCTACCTCGGCGGGAACGGGAAGGATGGATTGGGCGGACAGATCACCCGCTCCGTGCGGGTGGTGCGTCCGGACGGAGTGGAGGTCTCCATCGCGGAGACGACCGAGTACGTGGGGAACAGTGCCGTCGCGACGTCGGAGAAGCCGCCGTTGCCGCTCTCTCGGCTCAAGGAGCTCACCCTGAAGCCGTTCTGGCAGCTCTGGGTGGACCCCGAGGTCAATCTGGCCGCGCGGGGGAAGGTGACCGGTTTCAAGGAGGTGCCGGTGACGTTCGATCCCGACATGATCTGGACGCGGGAGCCGCCGGTGACGTCCACGTTGCCGCCCGCCGGTCCGCCACAGCCGCCGACCCCGACCCGCTGAGCGGGCGGGTGCCGGGAGGGGCCACCTGATGCCTGCCGAGGGCCCGGGCGCCCGGACCGGAGGCTGCCCGCCCGGACACAGCCGCGCCGCCCCTGAGACGGGGCGACGCGGCCGGGGTGGGTCGGTCGGGTCAGGTCAGGCGCTTGCACAGGAGGGCGTCGGGGGTCCTGGTCGAGCCGATCCGGCCGGTGTACGCGACGCCGGCCGCGTATTCGTCGGCTCCGCACTGGCCCTTGTACGCGCCGGGGGCGAACTCGCCGCCGGGGTTGCCCGCCGGTCGGTTGTCACCCCGGTCGAACCACACCGTGCGGGACGAGGAGCCGAGCGTTGTAGTCGGTTGGGTGCACAGGATCGCGGAGACGGCCGCGCCGCGCACGCTGTATCCGGTGATCATCCGGCCGGTGGGGCATTCGAGCTTGGTGTAGCCGGTGGCCCAGTCGTTCTGCACGTACGACTCGTCGCGAACGACCGTGTAGCCGGCGCCGATCGGGGACAGGTCCGGGCCGCCGGTGTCGGTGCACAATCCTCGGTTGCCGGTGTGCGCCAGGCCGATGACGCGTTCGCCGTCGGGGCAGACGCCCTTGCGGGCGCCGGAGTCCCAGTCCGGCCGGGTCCGCATCCGCAGCGAGGGCTGGGCGTCGGCGTGGTCCAGATTGAGCATGTTCCAGCGCGCGGAGGCGGCGATCGTGCCGGTGCGCCCGGTCGCGCCGACCAGCCTGGTCCAGGCGGCGGTACGCCAGTCGGTCGGGTCGTCCGCGATGCCGCTGCGCACGCCGTTCGGGTCGAAGCGCAGCAGGGCCCACGAGTCACCCTGGCCGTTGCCCTTCCAGCCGACCAGCGGCCAGTAGGCGAAGTCGAGGTCACGGGCGATCAGGTAGTCCGTGAAGTTGGTGAACCAGGCACGGGCGACCGGATCGCTCTCCTCGGCGCCGGTGCCGAATTCGCTGATCCACACCGGGGCGGTGTGGTGCTGCCCGTCGGTGGTCACGTACTGCGCCGATCGGTCTATCTCGGCGAACAGTTGATCACGCGTCAGGTCCTGGTAGCGGGCGTCGTGGGTTTCGCCCAGGCCGTACGCACCGCTGTGGTTGGGGCCGGTGTACCCGTAGAAGTGCGCCGAGTAGACCAGCTTCCTCGGGTCGACCAGGGTGTGTGACAGCGTGCGCACCGGCGTCAACGTGGGGCGGCCGTGCGGCAGGAAGTCGACCGGAACGCCCGTCCAGTTGATGCCCTCGACGATGATCAGCAGATCCGGGTTGGCCTCGGTCAGGATGCGATTGCCCGCCTCCAGCGACGCGGCCTGCCAGTCCTTGTCGTTGCCCCAGCCCCAGTTCGGGTCGTCGGTGATGTTGCGCCGGACCTCGTTGTACAGATCGGCGCCGACCACACGCTTGTTGGTCTTGTAGCGGTTCGCCATGGTGATCCAGTCGGTCACCCATTCGGCGGTGCTTCGTGAGGTGTTCCAGCGCTCGTTGCCGTCCACACCGCAGCACCAACGAGTGGTGCCGGTGTGGTTGTTCAGCACGACCGCGAAGCCGTCCGCGGTCAGCGCGGCGACCACGGCGTCGAACACCTGGAGCGGGGTCTTGCCGCGCAGTTGCGGGTTGGCGGCGACGGCCGCGTCGGGCACGGTCGCGGTGGCGTGCAGCATCTCGTTCGAGAAGGGCAGCCGGATGCTGTTGACGCCGACCGCGTGGAAGCCCGCCAGGATCGCGGGCAGGCTCGCCCGATCCAGCCCGAGCGGCATGCCGTTCGCGTTCTCGCCGCTGTGGTGGTTCGCGGGGTCGGCGATGTCGCCCGAGCCGTTCCAGGTGCCCTGGGCGCCGGCCCAGTTCGCCGAACGCAGCTTGAATCGGTTGCCGTTCGCGTCGACGATCCAGCGGCCGCTCGCGGACAGGGGAGCTGTCCAGGAGGCGGCGAGGGCGGACGCCGGGGAGGTGGTCGGCGCGGTTGCCTGTGCGGTGGGGGCGGCCGCGTCGGCTTGGGGGCCGATCAGGAGGCCGGCGGCCATGGCGGTCAGCGCGGTCAGGGCGAGGGCGGGGCGGGTGAGTAGTCGGTGCCTGGTGCGATGCATCGGTACCTGCCTCGATTGAGGGATGAGGGTTGTGTGCGGTGCGGCAGCGCGATTGGTGCGGTGCGCGGTGGTGCGGTGTGGTGCAGCCGTGCGGTTGTTGCGGTGCGCGGCAGTCCGGTGTGGTGCGGCTGTGGGGTGGTCAGGCGGATTCGGGGGCGGTGGTGGGTGCGGGCTCGGTGGGGTGCGAGCCCAGGACGGCCACGGCTTGGGGGGCGAGGGTGACGCGGCGCGTCGTCGGTTGGCCATCCGCGAGCAGATCCCGGCGTGGGGTGGGGAGTTCGACCTCGTGTGCGTGGCCGGTGTGGTTGAGCAGGACGAGTACGTCGTACCCGTCGCCGGTGCGAATGCTTGCCTGGACGCCGCGCGGGAGCACCGGCAGTACCGGCTCGACGCCCGCGTCCGCGCAGGCTCGGGCGATCAGGCCGCGCATGGTCGCGGAGTCCGGGCGGGTCGCGATGTAGCGCGCGATGCCCGCGCCGTGCGTGTGCACGGTCGCGGCGGGCCGGCCGGCCCACTCGGCGCCGGCGAACTCCAACTCGGCCCGCGCGCCCTTGAGCGTGACGTCCTCGCGCCACAGGTCGCCGGTACCCGTCGGCGGCGCGTCACCCGACCCGGAAACCCCCTGTACGGGGAACACCGCGCCCGTGTCGGCCGGCCAGAACTCCTCGACCGATATGCCCAGTACCTCGCGCAGCGGCCCCGGGTAGCCCCCCAGGTGCACCCGATCGCATTCGTCGACGATGCCGCTGAAGAACGACACGACCAGCGAACCGCCGTCGGCGACGAAGCGAGCCAGCCGGTCGGCGTGTTCGGTGGACAGCAGATACAGGCTCGGCACGATCACCAGGCGGTAGTCGGAGAGGTCGGCGCTCGGATGCACGACGTCCACCCCCACGCCCAGGTCGAACAGCGGTGCGTAGTGGTCGAGTGCGCGGTCCGGGTGGCGGACTGCGTCGGAGGGGTGCGAGTCGAGTTCGAGGGCCCACCAGCTGTGCCAGTCGGACAACAACGCGACCCGGTTGCGGATCCGGGTGCCGACCAGTTCCGGTACGCGGGTCAACTCGTTTCCGAGTGCGGACACTTCGCGGAATACGCGGGTGTCGACGCCGGCGTGCGGGACCATCCCAGAGTGGAACTTCTCCGCGCCGCCCCGGGACTGGCGCCATTGGAAGTACATGATCGCGTCGGCGCCCTGTGCGACGGCCTGCCAGCTCCACAGCCGCATCCGGCCGGGGGCCTTGGCCGCGTTGCGGGAGCGCCAGTTGACGGCGGACGGCGCCTGTTCGGTGAGCAGCCACGGCTTGCCGCCGCCGGCGGAGCGGATGGTGTCGTAGCTCATCGCCGCGTCGATGTGGGCGTGGTCCAGGTTCGGGTCCGGGTAGCTGTCCAGGGACAGGACGTCCATGGTCGGTGCCCAGTCGTACATGTCCACGCTCTTGAGGCCGGCCAGGAAGTTCGTGG